>CAZRDB010000061.1:9222-24737 GCA_964598695.1 uncultured Armatimonadia bacterium | reverse complement strand
GCACCACGGGCAACCACCTGCCGCAGATCGCCTCGGTCACGGCCGGGCCGATCTCCGTCGCGCCGGGCGGCACGTCGATCGTCCGATGCCTCGCGGCCGACACCGACGGCGGCACGCTCACCTACGCCTGGTCGGCTCCCTCCGGGGGCAGTGTCTCGCCGGCGTCGGGGACCCAGACCACCTGGACGGCCCCGGCCACCGCGGGCAACTACCTCGTCGTCGTCACCGTGACCGACTCGGCCGGTGGCGCGGTCGCGGGCGCGGTCTCGATCCAGGTGGCCTCGCCGGGCAACCAGCAGCCGCAGATCGCGACGGTGGACGCGACTCCGTTCGAGGTCACCGTCGGCTCCGCCACAACCGTGACGTGCCTGGCGCGCGACACGGACGGCGATGCGCTCACGTACACCTGGGCCGGCGGCGCCGGCGGCGTCTACACGGCGACGGCCTACCCGCACATCGTGAGCTGGCGCGCGCCGCTGACGGCGGGGAGCTACCGTCTGTTGACCACCGTCGACGACGGCCGGGGCGGCGCAACCGTCGGCGTCGTGACGGTACTGGTGACCCAGCCCAACCGGGCTCCGGGGCTCTCGACCATGACGCCCGGCAACGGCGTCGACTACGCGCCGGGCCAGTCGGTCGCCTGCGCCGTCACCGCGAGCGACCCCGACTCCGACCCGCTCGTCTACGGGTGGACAGCGACCGGCGGGAGCTTCGCCGGAACGGGAGCGAGCGTGACGTGGACGGCGCCCCAGCAGTCCGGGACCTACACGATCACCTGCACCGTGACCGACGGCAAGGGCGGGGTCGCCTCCGCCAGCCGGACCGTCACGGTCAGCGACACGAACGTCATCATCTGGTAGGGGAGCGGGGTGCCGACCATGACAGATCACTTGTCGCGCCCCAGGCTTGCTCTGCTGCTGGGAGCCGCGACCCTCGCCCTTCTGATCGCCCTCGCCACAGGCTGCTCGTCGGCGGGCACGCCGGCCTCGAGCGGCGAGACTGGCGCGCTCCGCTTTCGGGTCCGGTGGTCTTCGCCCGAGACCGTCACCACGGAGGGCGCCGTCTCGGTTCGCGAGATCCCCTCACAGACCGAGCGGATCGTCGTCACGGTCACCGGAGCGGGAATCGCCTCCCCGATCGTCGGCGAGATCGCGCGCGACCAGGTGCCGGGCAACTCCACGGAGCTGGTCGTCCGGGTCCCGCCCGGCGCGGCGCGCCTGGTCACCGTCGCGGCGGTGGCCGCGAACGACGCCGTCGTGGCACGCACTCGGATCACGACCGACGTCGCGGCCGGCGTGACGACGGACGTCTATGCCGAGCTCGCGCGGAGGCGGCTCGCATGGCGCACCGATCGCGACGGCAACGCCGAGATCTACGTCGCGACGGCCGACGGCACGGGACTCGTCAACGTCTCGAACGACGCGGGGGCGGACGAGTACCCGGCGCTCAGTTCGGACGGGAGCCGGGTCGCGTGGGTCAGCAACCGTGACGGCAACCTGGAGATCTACATCGCGAACACCACCGGCACGGGCCTGGCGAACGTCTCGAACAGCGCGGGGTACGACGACGGTCCGTCGCTGAGCGCGGACGGCACGAAGGTCGCGTGGATGAGCGACCGCGATGGCGACAACGAGGTCTACGTCGCCAACGCCGACGGCACCGGGCTGACGAACGTGTCCAGCAACGCCGCGTGGGACGGCCTGCCCTCGCTGAGCGCCGACGGCGCCAAGGTCGCGTGGGTCAGCAACCGTGACGGCAACTATGAGATCTACGTTGCCAACGTCGACGGAACCGGCGCCACCAACATCTCAAACAACTCAGCAGAGGACAACCTGCCCTCGCTGAGCGGCGACGGTACGCGCGTGGCCTGGCAGAGCACCCGCCTGGGCGCCAACGAGATCTACATCGCGAACGCCGACGGCTCGGGACTCACGAACGTATCGAACAACGCGGGCGATGACATGTACCCCTCGCTGGATGCCGGCGCGACCCGGATCGCCTGGGCGAGCAGCCGGAGCGGCAACTGGGAGATCTACGTCGCCAGTGCGGACGGTTCGGGGCTCGCCAACGTCTCGAATGCCCCCACCCCCGATGTCACGCCCTCGCTCAGTGCCGACGGCAGCCAGGTCGCGTGGCGCGCGACACCGAGCGGCGAGTTCGAGGTGTACGTCGCGAGCGCCGACGGCACTGGGGTCGTGAACGTCTCGACCGTGGCGGTCGACGCGGACAAGGACCCGTCGCTCCAGGGGAACTAGTGACTCGCCACCGCGCGACCCCCGTGGTCGTGGCGACAGAAGAGAGAGAGGTAACCATGCCAACGTACTCGCCGCTCCGAAAGCCCGCACTCCTCGTCGGCGCCGTGACCCTCGCCCTGGTGGCGGCAATCGCCTCGGGCTGCGGCTCTGAGAGCGCTCCCTCGGCCGGCGAACCGGGGGCGCTGCGGTTCCGGGTCGCGTGGCCCGCCGCCGCGTCGGCGACGGGGAGCGACGCGGCGATCCGCGCGATCCCGTCCGCGACCGAGCGCATCACGATCACGGTGACAGGGGCAGGTATGGCGCCCGTCTCCGGGGAGGTCACCCGGTCGCACATCGTGGCGGACTACGCCGAGCTGACGCTGCGCGTGCCGCCCGGCAGCTCCCGGACGGTTCTGGTGCAGGCGCTGGACGGCAGCAGCGCCGTGGTCGCCAGCGCGTCGGTCGTCACCAATGTCGTCGCCGGCGTGACCACCGAGGTTCGGGCCGAGCTGACGCCCGTCCCGTAGCCGACCCGCGCTCCACGTTCGACCGAGACGGCCGTGCCCACACCGGGCGCGGCCGCTTGCCGTCCGGCCCACCGCAGGACGGCAGGACGCTGCCGCGCGAAGGGCGAATGCAGGGAACCGTGCCTGGTCCAGGACCGGGCGCGGCGCCCGCACGCGGGCGCTCAGTCCTGACTCCGCCTCCACGGCGGACGGGAAGCGGTGTTCCCCGCATGACTAGAAGGCCTCTGCATCTGGCCCCCCTCGGGCTCCTCCTTGTGCTCGCGACGGCAGGGCTCGCCCAGGAAACGCCGATCATCCGCAACCTGCACTTCCCGGACCTGAGTCCGGATGGCAGCACGGTTGCGTTCTCCTACCAGGGCGACCTGTGGGTCGCCGATCTCGACGGCGACCAGCGCGGCATGGCCCGGCGTCTGACGGTCCACGAGGCCTACGACGCGCGGCCGCGCTTCTCGCCCGATGGGGCGACGATCGCGTTCGTCTCGGACCGGTACGGCAACCTCGACCTGTTCACCGTGCCGGCCGACGGAGGCGACGTGAAGCGCGTGACGGTCCACTCGGCCGGCGACCTGCTGGCCGACTGGACCCCCGACGGCAAGGGATTGCTGTTCTACGCGGGCGGCCGCGAGCACCGGTACACCGCGCCGTACGTCATCGAACTGGAGAGCGGGGAGGTCCGTCCGCTCCTGACGCACAACCGCAGCCTCAACGGCCGGTCATACTCGCCCGACGGCAAGTACCTCTACGGCGAGATGGGCGGGATGGACTGGTGGCGCAAGGGCTACCGGGGGAGCGCCAACAGCGACGTGTTCCAGTACGACATCGCGGGCGACACGCTGCGCATTCTCACCGACTTCGCGGGCGACGACAACTGGGCGCTGTGCTCGGCCGACGGCGCCGAGGTCTACTACGTCAGCGAGCGGTTCGGCGGCCGGCCCAACCTCGTCGCACAGAAGATCGACTCGGGCGAGGTCCGGCAGATCACCCACCACGCCGTCGATCAGGTCTCCTTCCCCTCGTTGAGCGGCGATGGCAAGTGGCTGGTCTACGAGTGCGACTTCGACCTGTACCGGGTGGACGTGCGCGGCGGGGTGCCGCAGAAGCTCGAGATCCGCGCGCCGCTCGACTTCCCGCACAACTTCGAGGCGGAAGAGACCGCGACGGGCGGGATCGCCGAGATGGAGGTCAACCGCGACGGGAGTTGGGCCGCGGTCCGCGTCTTCGATGACATCTTCCTCGTCCGTCCGGACTTCAAGAACGGCTCGATCCGGATCACCGACTGGCCGGGCATGGACGGCGACTTCTTCTGGCACCCCGACGGCAAGCGCCTCTACTTCATCTCGCAGAGGAACCGCACCGGCGACATCTGGGTCTACGATGTCGAGACCAAGGAGACCAAGTGCGTCCTCGAGGATGATCGCTTCTACCTCACGATGCTCGGGATCACGCGCGAGGGCGACCGGGTCCTCTTCCGGCGCAACGCCGGTGGCGACGGCATCTTCAGCCTGAGCCCCGACTCGGGCGCGTGGTCGCAGCTTCTGACCGCGCCGGACGTGTTGAGCGTCGACATCGCGCCCGACGGCAAGTGGCTCGCGGCCGAGATCAACCACGCGAAGTCCGGCCGAGACGTCTACATCCGCCCGATCGAGGGCGGCGAGTGGACCAACGTGACGAAGAACTCGCGCAGCGGCCAGCCCGCGTGGTCGCCGGACGGCAAGAAGCTGTTCCTCGTCGCGGGGCGGTACGGCGCCGGCCAGATCCACGCGATCGACCTCACGCGCCCGGCGATCGAGTACGACGACTACGAGGCCCAGTTCCAGGCGGAGGCCGAGCGCAAGAAGCAGGCCGAGGAGAAGAAGGCCCCGGCCTCCGGCGAGCCCGCCGCGGCCGAGGCGGAGCCGAAGCAGGCCGAGCCCCTCTCGATCGACCTGACCTGGATCGACCGGCGCGTGAAGCGGCTGACAGCCGCGACGGCGCCCGAGGCGATGCTCGGCTGGAGCGCCGACAAGCGCAACCTCGTGTTCACGCGCGGCGGCCAGGTCTGGATGATGGACCTCGACGGTGAGAACCAGCGCCAGGCACTGCCGGGCGACCACAGCTTCGAGTCGGTCCGGCTGTCGCAGGACGGCAAGTGGTTGTTCTACGTGGAGGGCGGCCAGCTCTTCCGGGCCGACCTGACGCGAGGCGGCCAGGGCTCGCAGGTCTCGTTCAAGGCCGAGCTGGACAAGGACGCTCGGACGGTTCAGAAGTGGGCGTTCCACCAGGCCTGGGCGCTGCTCGACGAGCGGTTCTACTCGCGCGACTTGCACGGCGTCGACTGGAAGGCGGCCTACGACCGGTACGCCGAGCAGTGCACCGGGACGCTCACGCGCGACGACTTCACGATGCTCGTCAGCAAGATGATCGGCGAGCTGAACGCCTCGCACCTCGGTTGCTACGCATCGAGCGGGCGGCCCAGCAAGGACACGGCGCGCCTCGGGATCACGCCCGACCCGGCCTACCGCGGCCTGGGCATCAAGGTACAGAGCGTGGTCCGGTTCGGTCCCGTCGACCAGCCGGACGCGACCGTACAGCCGGGCGAGTACATCGTCGCGATCGACGGCGAAGAGGTCCGGTCGAACACGGAGCGTGTCTACGAGCTGCTGGCCGGGAAGGCCGGCAGCCGCGTGAAGCTGCTCGTGAACGGCCAGCCGAGCGCGGAGGGCGCGCGCGAGATCTCGGTCAAGCCGATGGCCACGGGCGAGTTGTCGGCCACGCAGTACCGCGACTGGGTTGACACCAACCGCGACCTCACCAAGGCGCTCTCGGAGGGCCGGATCTACTACACCCACATGTCGGGCATGAACCGAGAGACCCTCACGCAGCTCCAGGAGGAGATGGCGGGCCAGGCCCAGCTCTACGACGCGATCATCATCGACGTCCGCAACAACGGCGGCGGCAACACGCACGACGACGTGATCGACATCCTCTCGCGCAAGTCGCACGGGTGGGACGCCGGCCGCGGCACGCCGCTCCGCACCTCGCCCTTCCCGCAGTTCCGCGGTCCGATGATCGTCCTGATCAACCAGAACAGCTTCTCCGATGCCGAGATCTTCCCGAACGCGTTCCGCGAGCGGGGCCTCGGCAAGCTGGTCGGGATCTCGACGGCGGGCGGGGTGATCGGAACCTCGGACACCACACTGATCAACGGCTGCACCTTCCGGATCCCGTGGGTCGGCTGGTACCGCATGGATGGGGCCAACCTCGAGAACTACGGCGTGAAGCCGGATATCGAGGTGCCCTTCACCTACACCGACTACGAGGCCGGCCGCGACCCGCAGATCGAGAGAGCCGTGACCGAACTCCTTGCCGAGCTGAAGGAGCGCCCGGCGGCGCCACAGCCGACCTACGAGGGCCACTCCGTGCCGGAGCCCTGAGGGCTCCACCGAGCCCTGACACCACTGCGGGCCCTGCGAGGCACACCGCCCTCGCAGGGCCCGCGGCCTGTCCCGCCCAGACGAGGAGGAGCCGACGATGTCCTGGAAGCAGATCCCCTACCCACCCGACTTCGCCTACCCCCGACCCGGCGCTGAGCGCATCGTGCTCGAGCGGGCCGGCCTTCGTGTGGAGTGGGACCGCCGCAGCGGGCGCGTGACCGAGCTGACCGGGTGCCGCGCGCCGGTGGCGTTCCTCGCGCCCGACGGCCCCGGGATCACCTTCCGGCTGTACAGCCGAGAGGGGGTGTGGATCGACGGGGCTTCGGAGGAGGCGGCCTCGGTCGAGCGCGTCTCCGACAGCCGCGTGGAGGTCCTCTACGAGCGGCCTCGGCAGTGCGGGGTGGAGTTCCCCGTCCGCCTGCGCCTGGTCTACGAGCTGCTCGAGGACGCGTTCGGTCCGCACCTGCGCTGCAGCTACGAACTGACGCACCTCGGGGGCGAACTGATCGTCGAGCGGGTGCAGTTCCCTGTCCTCGCGGGGCTGACCGAGTTCGCCGGGCCACAGACCGAGCTGATCCTGCCGTTCATCGGGGGGGAGCGTCGCCCGGCGCCGGTCACGGGGGAGTGGAGCGACTTCGAGTACGTCTACCCCAACGAGGCGATGTCGTGGATGCTCCTGCACGACGGCGCTCGGGGGCTCTCGCTCGCGAGCGAGGACCCGACCTTCGGCTGGACGGTGTTCCGTGGCCGCGTGCTCCGCAAGCGCGAGACGCCCGCGCTCGAGCTGCTGTTCGAGACCTGCCCCTACCTCCGCGCGGGGGAGTCGGCCGCGAGTCAGCCTTTCCTCCTGTACGCCTACGACGGCTCCTGGCACCGTGCCGCCGACCGCTACCGCGCATGGCTCGAGACGTGGTGGGTAGCGCCGGAGTCGCCGGACTGGGTCAAGGAACTCCGGGCCCTCGTGGAGCTGTTCTTCGAGATGCCGCACGCCGACGGCCGCGTCGAGCGGTTCGAGGCCGACCAGCTCTTTGCGTACATGGAGCGCTGCCACGCCGAGATGGGTTTCGACATCGCCCACGTCTGCGGCTACCACGTCGGCGGGTTCGATGCCGAGTACCCGCTGTACGAGCCGCTGCCGCGGATCGGCGGGGCCGACGGACTCCGGGCGTTCCTCGCCCGGTGCAACGCCCAGCCGGGCTGGACGACCGACATCTACATCAACTGCCGGATCACCGACACCCACACCGACTGGTGGGGGGAGACGGGCCGCCATTGGGCCTGCGTCGGCAAGGATGGCGCCTACACCACCGAGTTCTACAACGGGCAGTACTTCACCACCGCCTGCCCCTCGATCCCGGCCCGGCAGGACCACTGGTGCGCCACGATCGAGCGGCTGACGCGCGACTATGGGGCGGAGGGTCTGCAGGTCGACCAGCCGCACACGACGGCCCGCGAGGATTGGGCCTTCGAGGCCCACGGCCACCGGACCCCCTTCGACCACTGGGGCCCGGGGTACATCGAGCAGTTCCGCCGGATCCGGGCCCAGCTCACCGAGCGCGCGCCGCGGGTGTGGTCGTGGGGCGAGGCCGCGAGCGATCTCTTCAGCCAGTACTTCGACTTCTCGTGCTGCTACGTCCGCTACCCCGACCAGATGGTCGCGTTCGGCGAGACCGATCCCGCGACGCGCGATTGGGTCCACGACTGGCGCGGGTACGGCATGCCGGAGGTCTTCCGGTACGTCTGCCCCGAGGTGCCGCTCCTGCAGTGCCCCCGGATCTTCGCCGACAACACCGAGGACCTGTACGACCGGCTGCACGTGCTGTTCGCCTACTCGCCGATGCTCTACTGGCCGAGCCTCTCGACCGGCTACGACCTCGACCGGGTCGACGGCGACTTCCGCGCCTACCTCCGCCACCTGTGGGAGCTGCGCCACGCCCTGCGCGCGACGATGATCCATGGCCGGTTCCGCGACACGGTGGGGCTGTCCGTCGAGCCCGAAGGGCTCTTCGCCAAGGTCTACGTCTCGGGCGAGGGCCGCGAGCCGGGGATCACCGTCGTCGCGATCCACCGCAACCGGGAGTCGGAACTCGACGGGGGCCTGGAGGTCGATCCCACCCGCTTGCTGCCGGCCCATGCCGACGCGCGGTGGGCCTGGACGGAGCGGGCGCTGACGGGTGCACACGCGGGGCAGGCGGGCGAGGGCACGCGCGCCGCGGTGCGGATCCCGCCGAACCGGGTGGCGGTGGTTCACTTCTCGCCGCGGTGAGGCGGCCGCCGGCCCCTACCGGGCGGGGAGCGTGATGCCCCGCACCTCGGGCACGCGGGCCAGGATGTCCCAGGCGCCGCTGTCCTGTCCGCCGTAGAGGCGGTCGAGGGCCATGCTGGCCGCGCCCAACTCCAGCGTGTGCGGCCACAGGGGGTCCATGAGCAGCGCGGGCTGGGAGCCCTCGGGCAGCCACCGGTGGAGGCGCACGATGTCGCCGTCACATTCGCGGAGAACGCCCCCGAGCACGGGCCCGAAGGCGGCGTAGCTGCCGCCGAAGAGCACCCGCTTGGGGTCAAGCGGCAGGACGATGCTGACCATGTAGTGGACGTTGCGGCGCAGGATCTCGCGCAGGCGCTCGGCCGCGGCAAGGTCGCCCTCGAGCACGCGGCGCGCGTCGGCCTGCAGGGCGGCGTCGAAGGGATGGCCGGCGTGGTCGGGCGGTCGGGCGTAGTACAGCTCACCGGCAAGCGCGCTGCTTCCCGTGTGGAGGCGGCCGCCGAGGATGAACCCGAGGCTGCCCCACCACAGCGGGTTGCGGGGGATCCCGAGGCAGTAGGCGAGCGAGTCGTCGGGCTGCATCGCGCCGGAGCGGACGGCATGGCGGAAGGCGGCGAGCGCGGCCACGTTGGCATCGTTGCCGACCATGACCGGGCAGCCGAACTCCTCGCTGATGATCGAGCTGATCGGCCAGTCGCGGATCACGTGCGGCACCCACGCGGTGGGCATCCCGACGCGGACCGTTCCCTGGGCGTGGTCGACGGCGCCCGTGACGGCCACGCCGGTGGCGACGAGCGGGCCGGCGTCGGGGTGGCTGAGGAGACCGTCCTTGACCTCCCGGATCGCCTCGGCGAACGAGGGCGGCGGGACGTCGGGCGGTGAGGTCGGCCGCTCCCGGCTCGAGACCGAGAGGGGGACCGGGTACGGCGAGACGTGACTGTACTCGGCGATCACCTTGCCGTCGAGCCCGGTCAGCACCCCGTGGATGCTGTCGACGACGATGTTCAGACCGATCACGGAGCCGGCCTGAACCTGCAGCCGCCAGACCTTCGGTGGCCGGCCGACTCCGCCGGAGGCGGCCACTCCGATCTGCTTCACGAGATGGCGCGAGCGGAGATCGCTCAGCAGGCGCGTGACGGTGGAGGGGTCCAGCCGCAGGTCGCCCCCGAGGTCGGGCGTGCACCGCGGCTCGCCATCGCGCAGGAGGTCGAGCAGTGCGAGGAGATTGGCCCTTCGAACGTCGCCCCCGGCAACTCCACGTGCCAACGATGATCCGCCCACACTAGTATCCCTGTCGTATCGTACGGCGAGGCGTACTGGCGTTGCCCCAGCGCTGTGGGGTCGATCCGGTGGCGCACGGTCCCTGCTCGTTGGGGCTTGCGGCGTCGAACGCCGCGACTCGACCCCAAGAGCATACCACGCCAATCTGCTCCACTGCGCAAGAAATCCCGCGAACGAGCGTGTTTCGGGCTCCCGTGCCCGTGGTGACGAGGGAGGGATCGCGTGCTCCGGGGGCCAACACAGCAGGACGGATGGGGCCGGGGACGGCGTCGGGAGCCAGGCTGCATGGCGGGAACGTCGCGTCGAGGTTTCCTGCACGAGCTGGCCGGCGTGACGGTTGGCCTTCGAGCCCTCTCCGCGCGGGCGCAAGGAGGTACGGGTATGGCCGCTCGACCGAGCTTCGTGGTCTTCTACACCGATGACCACGGGTACGGCGATCTGGGTTGCATGGGTGCGCGCGACCTCGCGACCCCGCACCTCGATCGGCTCGCGGGCACGGGCGCTCTTCTCACCGACTGGTACTGCAGTGCCCCGGTCTGCTCGCCGTCCCGCGCGTCTCTCCTCACCGGCCGGTATCCCTACCGCGCCGGGGTGCGGTCGATCCTCGGCGGCCACCGCCAAGCGAGCGGGCTGCCGCAGTCGGTCCCGACGCTCGCGACGGCGCTCAAGCCGCTCGGGTACCGGACGGCGATGGTCGGCAAGTGGCATCTGGGCGTGGCGGAGCCGCACCGGCCGCACCACCACGGCTTCGACGAGTGGTACGGCTTCCTCGCGGGGTGCATCGACTACTACTCCCACATCTTCTACTGGGGCGTAGGAGGCGGCCAGGACCCGGTCCACGACCTCTGGGAGAACGGGAGCGAGGTTTGGGACGACGGCGCGTACTTCACCGAGAGCGTCGCGGAGCGCGCCGTCGGGTTCATCGACCGTACGGCGCCCACGGGGGAGCCCTTCCTCCTGTACGTTCCGTTCAACGCGCCGCACTACCCGATGCACGCCCCGCGGAAGTACCTCGATCGCTTCCCGGGCCTCCCCCCCGAGCGGCGGATCATGGCCGCGATGCTGGCGGCGGTCGACGATGCCGTGGGGGCGGTCGTGGGCGCGCTCGAGCGCCACGGGCTGCGCGAGAGCACGTGCATCTACTTCCAGAGCGACAACGGGCCCTCGCGCGAGACCCGCAACTGGCTCGACGGCACGGCGGCGCCCTACCGCGGCGGCGCCTCGGGCCCGCTCAAGGGGCACAAGTTCAGCCTGTTCGAGGGCGGGATCCGCGTACCGGCGCTGGTCTCGTGGCCCGAAAGGGTGCCGTCGGGACAGGTGATCCGGGAGCCGGGCGCGGGGATGGACCTCTTCCCCACCCTCCTCCGCGCGGCCGGGGGCGACCCCGCCGCCTATGACCTCGACGGCCGCGACGTGCTGCCGCTGCTCGCCGAGAGCGCGCCGTCGCCCCACGAGAGGCTGTTCTGGGAGATCGGCGATCAGACCGCGGTCCGGCAGGGCCCGTGGAAGCTGGTGCTGAACGGCCAGCTCGTCGAGCACGAGGAGCCGATCGCGCCCGTCCACCTCGCGAACCTGGCCGAGGACCCGGGAGAGGTGCGCAACCGGGCGGAGGCCGAGCCGGCGCTCACGGCGGAACTGCAGGCCGCCGCGGAGCAGTGGCGGGCAGGCGTCGAGGAGCACTGGGAGACGACCTGGGCCGCCGACGCGAGGCCGGCGACCGGGCACTAGCGGCCGCTCCCCCGCCCGCCCTGGCCCTGGCCGACCGTACGGCCGATCGAGAGGATCCGGCCCTCGAGGCAGTAGCGGCAGTGCTCGGCGGTCTCGTTGCTGCACGCTTTGTCGGGGTAGATCGTGTACAGCTCCCGGTACGCGAGCGGGGTGAGGTTCGGCATCACGACGTTGGCGCCGCGCTGGAGACCCAGCTCGCGGCCGGTCGCCTTGTTGAGCGTCGCGATCGCCGTCGTGCTCGGGATGTTCGCGTCGGGCCGCACGATGCGGGCCAGCGCGACCACGCGGTAGGTCATCTCCTCGCCCGAGGGCACCTGCTCGCCCTCGGGGAGCGGCGCGAAGCCCCCCTCCTGCTGCCCGAGCGGGGTGTCGGGATGCGGGATGAAGGGGCCGCAGCCGATCATGTCGAGATCCAGCTCGCGGAAGAGGTCGATATCGCGCGCGAGCGAGGCGTAGCTCTGGCCGGGGATGCCCGTCATCACGCCGCTGCCGACCTCGTACCCGAGCGCGCGCAGCTCCCGGAGGATCGCGATGCGGTCAGAACGCCGGCCGGGGAGCGAGGGGTGGATCCGCTCGTAGAGGACGGCGTCCGAGGTCTCCAGCCGGAGCAGATAGCGGTCGGCGCCGGCTTCGCGCCATGCCACGAGGTCCTCGGTCGGCCGCTCGCCGAGGCTGAGCGTGACGGCGAGCGGGGTCTCGGCCTTGACGCGCCGGACGACCTCCGCGAGCCACTCCCGCGTGATGCCGTAGTCCTCGCCCGACTGCACCACGAGCGTCCCGTAGCCGAACTCGACTGCCTTGCGGGCGCACTCGAGGATCTCGTCCGCGGTCATCCGGTAGCGCTCGACGACGCCGTTGGGCGCGCGGAGGCCGCAGTAGGCGCAGGAACGGACGCAGTAGTTCGACACCTCGACCAGCCCGCGCAGGTGCACCGCCTCGCCGACGTGGGCCCGCCGGATCGCGTCGGCCGCGGCCCACAGCTCCTCAAGCCGCTCGGGGTCGGGCTCTCGCAGCCAGGCCTCGATCTCGGCCAGCGGCATCGCCGGGTCAAGCATGGGCGTCACGTCTCCTCCGTTCGGCCGGGAAGGCCTCGAGGGCGGCGGGGAAGGGGCTCAGCGCCCGCTCGAAGATCCCCAGGCTATAGGCGATCACCAGACCGTAGTTGGTGATCGGTACCCCCTGCTCGCGGCAGCGGAGCAGGCGGCTCAGCATCTCGCGACGGTTCCACATGCAGGCGCCGCAGTGGATGACGAGCTTGTAGGGGGTCACGTCGTCCGGGAAGTCGTGGCCCTGGACCGTCTCGAAGGCGAGGGCGCCGCCGACGTACTCCGTGAGCCAGCGCGGGATCTTGACCCGCCCGATGTCCTCGCCGATGGGGTGGTGGCTGCAGGCCTCGGCGATGAGGACCCGGTCGCCGGGCCGGAGGGTCTCGACGGCCAGGGCGCCGAGCGCTTGGGTCAGGAGGTCGCCCTTGTAGCGCGAGAACAACACCGAGAAGCCGGTCATGGGGACCTCGGGCGGGACGTCGGCCGCGACCTTGAGGAAGGCCTGCGAGTCGGTCACCACGAGCTTGGGCGGCGCGCTCAACCGGCTGAGGGCCAGCCGTAGCTCCCGCTCCTTGGTCACGAGGCAGAAGGCGTCGGAGTCGAGCAGGTCGCGGATCGCCTGGACCTGGGGGAGGATCAGGCGGCCCTTGGGGGCCTCCTTGTCGATCGGCACCACGAGGACGGCCATCTCGCCGGGCCCCACGAGGTCGCCCACGATCGCCGGGTTGTCCACGAAGTCGGCGGGCGCGGAGTCGAGCAGCGCCTGCCGGAACTCGAGGACTCCGCGGCCCTCCGCGGCGGCGGTCTCGACCACGCGGACCGACTGCTCGCGGAGCCGGTCGGCCAGACCGGGCGGGGCTGGGGCGACATCGATCTTGTTGAGCACGGCCACCACGGGGACGCCGCGCCGCGTAAGCTCCCCGAGCAGCTCCTCCTCGAAGGCGCCCCACTCGCCGTCGGTCACGAGGACTCCCAGGTCGGTGCGGTCGATGGCGCTCCGGGTCTTCGCGACACGCATCGCGCCGAGCGCGCCCACATCGTCGACGCCGGCAGTGTCGATGAAGAGGACGGGGCCCAGGGGGAGCAGCTCCATGGGCTTCTCGACCGGGTCGGTCGTGGTGCCGGCGAACTCGGAGACGATCGAGACCTCCTGGCGGGTGATCGCGTTGAGGAGGCTCGACTTGCCGACATTGCGTCGGCCGAAGATTCCGATGTGCAGGCGCATGCCCTTGGGGGCAGAGACGCTCATGCGAGACTCACCTTCCGGGCCATCCCCTGCGGAGGCGACTGCTGGGAATCATTCTCACACGCAGGTGCCGGGTTGTCGAGGCCGCGCGGGGCCGTCGGTGTGCGAGACCCGCGTCGCTCTGACGATCGGCAGGCCGGGGCTGCGCGGCCGGAGCGTCGGGACCCGGGTCGGCTGCCCGTGCGCGCGGAGGCCCCCGTCCGGCCCGCGCCTGCTGCAGGTCAGGCTGTTGCCGGGGCCGGGCGGGGATCCGCGCCGTTCCCGAGGCTTCCCCGAACGGCGCCTCGGGAGGAGGCGGGCAGATGGAGGGTCAGGCGGTCCGCTGCGGCGCCGCCTGGCTCCGGCGCGCGGCCACGGCGGGCTCGGCGACGTCCATCATCGCGGCGACCTTGGCGTGGATCGGCTCCTCGCAGCCATGGACGCTCAGCACGTCGCACTCGCTGCTGAGGATGAACGGGTGTCCGGTCTCGCGCATCCGGCGGAGCAGATCGGCCGAGGCCTCGCGGACCGCCTCGACGGTGATCTCGGCATCGGAGTAGAAGCGCTTCGAGGGCAAGTTGCCGAAGAGCACCACGTCGGCCGGGACGAGCGCCGCGTCCTCCCACAGGTTGCGGGAGCTACCGAGGCTCAGGATCGCGGGGTCGAGCGAGGCGAAGGACCGGACCATGTCGTCCGTGAGTTCGCCGCAGCAGTGGAACAGCAGGTCGACATCCCACGCCGCTAGCAGGGAGCGGATGCGCCGGTTGGGCTTCATGACGTACCGCTCGAAGATGTCGGAGCCCTCCGCGATCTGGAGGGGCGAGAGGTAGACCCGGTTGGCGGCCGGCTCGGCGATGAAGATCGCGCGGGCCCCGGCGCGGATCTGGGCGTCGATGTAGCGGAGGCAGACGGCCAGGGCCATCTCGAGCGCCTGCTCCACCGCGCGGACCTCGTCGTCCTCGGCGGCGGTGATCCCCGAGCCGGCAAGAGCGATCGGCACGATGGGGTCGCTCACGAGCTTGGTCATGAGCGAGAACGGGCCGATGCACATGCCGACGGGAACGAGATCGGTGTGGGCCGAGACGTGGGCGATCGCGCCGGCCATCGCGGCCATCCGGCGGTTGAGCGGCAGCGAGGCCTTGCGTAGCGCTTCGCGAACGGTCGCCTCCCCCGGGCAACCCGGGAAGTGGAAGGTGCGCGCCTCGTCCTCGGGCACGCCGAGCAGCTCCATCAGGCGCGCCTTCTCCAGCTCGAGGTCCATCGTCGGCAGCGCGAGGGGAGTGCGGAAGCGGCGCGCCGCCTCGGCGAAGACGCCTCCCAGGGCGACACCATCCAGGAGGATCTCCTCGGGATCGGGCTGCTCGCGCAGCACCAGGTCGGTCGCGATGGGCATCGCGCATCCCGAGGCCGCCAGTTGCAGGTACCAGTTCCGTTCCATCGCGCACGCTCTCCTCGCCTACCCCCACGAAGGCAGTCTAGCGCCGGGTACGGCCCCGGGTCCGGCACTCTCGTGCGCTTGGAGGAGGAGAATGGCGTCATCTTCTGGTGACCTCGTGCGCGGTGGGAATCTGGTGCGGTGTGGCGGGACCCCGCGGACACCACAGCCAGCCCCGCCCCTCCCCGGCGCTGCGCGCTACCCCTTCCCCCTCGGCCTGCGGCCGAGATGAGAGGGGTTGGTCCCCCTCGTCCCGAGCCGCGCGAGGGAGAGGGGGTGGCCCGAAGGGCCGGGGGTGAGGCTCCGCGCGTCTGGGATCCGCGGGCTGAAGCCCGCGGCTGCAGATCGGGCGTGGAGCCGCGC
>CAZRDB010000061.1:0-9122 GCA_964598695.1 uncultured Armatimonadia bacterium | reverse complement strand
GTCTGGGATCCGCGGGCTGAAGCCCGCGGCTGCAGATCGGGCGTGGAGCCGCGCCCTTCAGGGCGCGGGACCTCCCACGACCGCATGCCAGCGCCCGCGGCTACACCTGCCGCTGGGCCTTGCGGTAGTCACCGGGGGTCTGGCCGGTGTGCTTCTTGAAGACCTTGGTGAAGTAGCTCTGGTCGCTGAAGCCGCACTCGAGGCTCACCTCGACGATGCTCTTCTCTGTGAGGTACAGGAGTTCGCGGGCCCGGTCGATGCGCATCCGGGCGAGCAGGTCGGTGAACGACTCGCCGAACGTCTGCTTGATGACCCGGCTGAAGTGGGTCGGCGAGAGGCAGGCGACCCGCGCGGCGTCGTCGCGCGAGAGGTCCTCGTGGAGATGCTCCTCCATGTAGCGGATCGAGGCGCCGATCAGCACGGAGATCGGGTAGCTGTTGTGGGTGTGGATCGCGTCCATCACGCGCTCGAGCATCTCGACGAGCCAGGCGCACAGCTCCTGCTCGCCCTCGATCTCGGCGAGGCGGGCGAACGAGGAGTAGTTAGCGCCGAGCAGCCGGCCCGGGTCGCCGCCCGCCTCGACGGCGCTGCGCGACATGGTGACGACCAGTTCGAGGAGGAAGCTCTTGAGCAGCTCGGCCCGGTCTCGGCCGAGGAAGTAGATCCCCACGAGCACGCGGTTGAGGATCTCGCGGGCGGCGGCGCGGTCGCCCCGCTTGATCGCGGAGATCAGGCCGGGCTCCTCGATGAGGTAGAGGTCGCGGATCGACTGGTACGAGTGGTCCTTCGCCGCGTGGATGGCCTCGGCGCGGGCTGACTCGAGGCTGGCGGCGTTGCGGCGCAGCTCGAGCAGGGCGCCGTTGGTGAGGTTGGCCGCCTCGGCACGGGCCAGCAGGTCGAGCGTCGCGGCGCGCACCTGCTCGGGTGTGAGGCAGGGGGCCGGCCCCCCGGCGACGTCGCACGCGGCGCTGACGATGCCTCCGACGAGGGCGGCGTTGTCCATGAGCGGGACGGCCCAGAGCATCGCGCCCGCGGGGCACAGAAGCACGGTCGGCTCGCCCCAGCGCACGGCCTCGCGGATCGCCCGCCGTCGCGCCTCGGTGCACTGGGGCTCGAGGGCGAAGCCGGGACGACACGCGGTGGCGTCGTCGACACTGCGGCCGGAGGCGTCGGTCAGCACGCAGCGCAGGCCCCAGGCGCCCTCGTACTCACGGGCGAGAGCCTCGACGAGCGGGCGGAGCTGGTCGAGCGTGCGGAGCGCGCGCGCGGCCGACCCGGCAGGTTGGTGTGGCTCCGTGCGTCGCATGGGACGGCGGGTGTCCGTTCGCAGGGTGGCAATGCCTGCGGGGAAGATACCACAGAAGCCGCCGTCCGGAGGGGCCAAGTGGGGGCCCGAGACCGGCTTCCCTGAGCGCGAGGGCACCAGCCCGAGGGCGTCACGAAGGGGCCGGTCGGCCGGGGTGGGCCCCCGACTTACCCCTTCGTGACGCGGCCGCGCCGCTCCTCAGGGCCGTCGGGGAGGGGGAGCGTCACGCGGGGGCTGGGCGGCGGTTCGGCTGAGATGTGGGTCGACCGGGCTATTCCGTCACTGCGGGGCATTCGTGCAGGCAATTCCTCACCGGCTGCGAACCAGCATGGCCGTATGGAGGGATTCACACCATGACCGAGGTACAGCCCTACAGCAGTGGACGACCCATGCCGTACACCGATGCGGAGCTGTTCGACTACACGCCCCGACGGGTCTTCCGCGGGAGCAAGCTCCGCGAGATCGCTTTCCCGCTCGGCGGGATCGGCACTGGGTGCGTCTCGATCTCCGGCCGCGGCGAGCTGATCGACTGGGAGATCTTCAACCGTCCGGCCAAGGGCCACCGGCCCAACCACAGCTACTTCGTGCTCCACGCGCGGGAGGAGGGCGAGGCGCCGCAGTTCCGGGTGCTCGAGGGGCGGCTCGACCCGCCGTTCACGGGCCATCTCTTCGGCGCGAGCGACTACTTCGGCTTCGGTTTTGGCTCGGCGCGGGAGTACGGGGCCGGGTTCATGCGGTTCGAGGAGTGCACGTTCACCAACGACTTCCCGTTCGCCCGGATCGACCTCGCCGACCGGACCTCGCCGGTGAGCGCCACGATCGAGGCCTGGAGCCCGTTCATCCCCGGCGACCCCGACCGCTCCGGCTACCCCGTCGCGATCTTCACGATCACGCTCCGCAACGAGGCCGCCAAGCCGGTGGAGGCGACGGTCGCGCTGGGGCTCGAGAACATCCTCGGCCGGCCGGAGATGGGCCGCTGCGTCAACGAGTACGTCGAGCTGGCGCACGGCCGGGGCATCTCGATGCGCACGGAGAAGTACGAGCCCGACGCCCCCCGCTACGGCACGATGGCGCTGGTGACCCCGGAGAAGGACGTCACCTTCGAGCTTCGCACCGCCTCGACGGCCTGGTTCGCGCAGACCGAGTCGCTGATGGACGAGTTCGGCGCGACCGGCCAGTTCCAGGGGCCGACGGAGCCGACGGTCAGCGAGGACCACCAGACGCAGGTCGGCCACCTCGGCATCCCCGTGAAGCTCGCGCCGGGCGAGTCGCGCACGGTCGATCTGATCCTCTGCTGGCACATGCCCAACTTCGAGATGTACTGGTCGGGCTGCTGCGACAAGCCGGTGTGGAAGGCCTACCACGGGCTCCAGTGGGGCAGCGCGGTCGAGGTCGTCGAGGAGGTGCTGCGCGATCTGCCGGAGCTGCGGCGGCGGACGCGCGCCTACGCCGACGCGTTCTTCTCCTCGACGCTTCCCGGCTACGTGTTGGACGCGATCTCGAGCCAGGCCTCGACGCTCCGAACCCCGACGGTCATCCGGCTGCCCGACGGGACGCTGTGGGGCTGGGAGGGCTGCCACAGCGATTCCGGCTGCTGCCCCGGCTCCTGCACCCATGTCTGGAGCTACGCCCAGACCCTGGCGTTCCTCTTCCCCTCGCTCGAGCGGGGCATGCGGGCGATGGACTTCGCGGTCGACCTCCGCGACGACGGCCACATGCAGTTCCGGATGCCGCTGCCGCTGTGCACCACCGCCGACCACCGCTACCACGCGGCGGCCGACGGCCAGATGGGCAACGTCCTCCGGACCTACCGCGAGTGGCAGCTCTCGGGTGACGACGCGTGGCTCGCCAAGCTGTGGCCCTCGGTGAAGAAGGCACTGGAGTACGCGTGGGTCGAGTGGGACGCGGACCGCGACGGCCTGATGGAGGGGGTCCACCACAACACCCTCGATATCGAGTACCACGGGCCCGAGACCGTCTGTGGGACGATGTACCTCGCCGGCCTGCGCGCGGGCGAGGAGATGGCGCGGCACATGGGCGATGCCGTGGCGGCCGACGCCTACCGTGCCGTGTTCGAGTCAGGCCGGAGGCTCTCGGACGCCGAGCTGTTCAACGGCGAGTACTACTTCCAGAAGCTCCCCGAGGGCTGCGACGAGCCCTACCAGTTCGCGACCGGCTGCATCTGCGACCAGCTCCTCGGCCAGTGGCACGCGCGCATCCTCGGCCTGGGCGACCTGCTGGATCCGGGCAACATCCGGACCGCGCTCGGGGCGCTGTTCCGTCACAACTTCCGCGACACGTTCGCGGGCCACAACAACCCGCACCGGGTCTACGCGCTCAACGACGAGAAGGGCCTGCTGCTGTGCACCTGGCCCCAGGGCGGACGGCCGAAGGTCCCGATCACCTACGCCTTCGAGTGCTGGCTCGGCTGCGAGTACCAGGTCGGCGCCCACCTGGTGTTCGAGGGCCTGCTGCGCGAGGGTCTGGCGCTGTGCAAGGCCGTCCGCGACCGCCAGGACGGCGAGGCGCGCAACCCGTTCAACGAGATCGAGTGCGGGAGCCACTACGCGCGGTCGATGTCGAACTACGGCTACCTCCCCGCCCTCTCCGGGATGCGCTACTCGGCGCCCGAGAGGACCCTGTGGTGGTCGCCGGCGCTCCGGCGGGGCGAGTTCCGCTGCTTCTTCTCGGTCGAGGGCGCCTGGGGCGTGATCTCCGAGGCGAAGACCGACGCAGGCCTTGCCGTGACGATCGAGGTGCGGGAGGGCTCGCTCTCGCTCGACCGGCTGGTCGTGGATGGGACCGCGCATGAGGTGGGCGGCCCCGCGATCACCCCCGAGGAGCCGCGGACGCTCACGCTCTAGAGCAGTCCTCGCGCGCAAGAGCGAAGGGGGGCAACCTGCGGAGGGTTGCCCCCCCCCCCGCACCGCCCGAGGCGGTTGCAGCTGGTCCCTGCAGGGACTCTCGGGAACCGCTCGAGCGCCGGCATGATCGCCGAGCAGGCCTTGGGAGGCCCACGGCCCCCGTCGCCTGCTCGCGCCAAGCCCGCTCCCCTCCGGAGGCAACGCACATGACCGAGCATCAGCGGTTCCGCAGTGGACGGCAGGTCCCCTACAGCGATGACCAGCTCTTCGAGTACGGCCCGCCCGGCCCGGTGACCGGCGAGAGGCTGCGAGAGGTCGCGTTCCCGCTCGGGGGGATCGGCACCGGCTGTCTCTGGCTCACCGGGCGGGGCGAGCTGATCGACTGGGAGATCTTCAACCGGCCGAACAAGGCCTTCCGACCGCACCACGGCTACTTCCTGCTCCATACGCGCGAGGCGGGCGCGGAGCCGGTCTTCCGGGTGATGGAGGGCCGCATCGACCGCCACTTCCACGGTCGGATCGCGGCGGCAGGGCGGTTCGACTGCTACGGCTTCGGGCCCTCGGCGGGGTACGGCTCAGGCTTCCTCCGGTTCGCGGAGTGCAGCTTCACGGGGCGCTTCCCGATCGGGCGGATCGACCTCTCGGACCCGGCCGTTCCGGTGCGCGTGTGCCTGGAGGCGTGGTCCCCGTTCATCCCGCTCGAGCCCGACCGCTCCTCGTACCCCGCCGCCATCTTCACGGTGACGCTGACGAGCTGCTCCGGGGCGCCGGTCGATGCCACCGTGGCGCTCGGTCTCCCCAACGTCGTCGGTTGGCCCGAGTGCGGCCAGTGCCGCAACGAGTGGGCCGAACTCGACCACGGTCGGGGGCTCGTGATGACCTCCGAGCGCCACGCGCCGGACTCCCCGCGGTACGGATCGCTCGCGCTGGTCACCCCGCAGGAGGATGTCACCTACCAGCTCCGTTTCGACGACACGGCCTGGTTCGGCGAGGCGGAGGGGCTGATGGACGGCTTCGGCGTCACCGGTCGGTTCGCGGGCCCGACCGCCCCCGTCACGGGCCCGGAGGGGCGGATCCAGGCGGGGCACCTCGGGGTGCGCGCCCGGCTGGAGCCCGGGGAGTCGAGGACGCTCGACCTGATCCTCTGCTGGCACATGCCCAATGTCGAGATGTACTGGTCGCGCAGTTGCGACAAGCCGGTCTGGAAGGCCTACCACGGGACGCGGTGGGAGAGCGCCCGCGAGGTCGCCGACGAGGTGCTGCGCGATCTGCCCATGCTGCGGGCCCGGACGTTCGGGTTCGCCGACGCGTTCTTCTCCTCGACCCTGCCCACCTATGTGCTCGACGCGGTGGCGACGCAGGCCTCGATCCTACGCACCCCCACGGTCGCCCGGCTCCCGAACGGCACGCTCTGGGCGTGGGAGGGCTGCCACACCGATGCCGGTTGCTGCGACGGCACCTGCACCCACGTGTGGGCGTACGCGCAGACGCCGGCCCACCTGTTCCCCTCGCTGGAGCGCGACGCCCGAGTCCTGGACTTCGATGCGGGCATGCGGCCGGAGGACGGCTTCATGCGGTTCCGGATCCCGATCCCCCCGTACGTCAACGACACGACCGACTTCCACGCCTGTGCCGACGCCCAGATGGGTAACATCCTGCGGACCTACCGCGAGTGGCGGCTCTCGGGCGATGACGCCTGGCTCCGGGCACGCTGGCCGCAGGCGAAGCGGGCACTCGAGTACGCGTGGGTCGAGTGGGACGCCGACCGCGACGGGATCCTGGAGGGCCACCACCACAGCACCTTCGACACCGAGTTCCGCGCGCCGGAGACGGTCTGCGGCAGCATGTACCTCGCGGCGCTCCGCGCGGGCGAGGAGATGGCGCGTCGCCTGGGCGACGAGGCTTCGGCCGAGACCTACCGCGGCGTGTTCGAGTCCGGCCGGCAGCGGACGGACGCCGGCTTCTACAATGGCGAGTACTACTACCAGCCGCTGCCGGAAGGACCGGAGCAGCCTTACCAGTACGGCCCCGGCTGCATCTGCGACCAGGTCCTCGGCCAGTGGCACGCTCGGATGCTCGGCCTCGGCGACATCCTCGACCCTGAGCACGTCCGGAGCGCCCTCGCGGCCGTCTACCGCCACAACTTCCGCGACGACCTGCTCTCGCACCACAACCCCCATCGCGTGTTCGCCGTGAACGACGACAAGGGTCTGATCGTCTGCACCTGGCCGCACGGGGGCCGGCCGCAGGTCTGCGTCGCCTACGGCTTCGAGTGCTGGCCGGGCCTCGAGTACGAGGTGGGCTCGCATCTCGTGATGGAGGGCATGCTGCGTGAGGGGTTGACGCTCTGCAAGGCGGTGCGTGAGCGCCACGACGGCGTTCACCGCAACCCCTACAACGAGTTCGAGTGCGGCAGCCACTACGCGCGCTCGATGTCGAGCTACGCCTACCTCCTCGCTCTCTCCGGACTGCGCTACTCGGCCCCGGAACGGGCGCTGTGGTGGTCGCCGGCGCTCCGGCGGGGCGACTTCCGCTGTTTCTTCTCGGTGGAGGGCGCCTGGGGCGTGGTCTCGGAGGCGAGAACCGACGAGGGCCTTGCCGTGACGATCGAGGTGCGGGAGGGCGCCCTGCGGCTCGACCGCCTGGTCGTGGATGGCGCGGCACAGACCGTCAGTGGCGATCCGATCGAGCCCGGCAGGCCGCTGACCGTCAGCGTGTAGCAGCGAGCCGAGCCTCCAGACAGAGACGGGCGGCCGGGGTACCGGCCGCCCGCCGTTCGTCAGGGGGTGGGGCTAGTTCGGGCCGGGGCCGTCTTCGAAGCCCCAGTCGGGCTGCTGGTTCTGGCTGCCCGGGGCGATTCCCATGGCGCCGTCGCGCCGGCCGGACTGCCGGATGAGCTGGGCGCGGTGGGACAGCATCCCGGCGGTCTCAGGCCGCAGCAACAGGCGCCTCAGCTCGGACTCCGTGATGAAGGCCTGGGGGATCTGCTGGGTATCGGCGACCTCGACGCCCAGGACGCCGAGGATGTCGGTGACGACGTAGGGCAGCGCCTCGTCGATGTCGGCCTCGGTCATCTGGTCGCCGTAGCGGTCGAAGACCCGCTGGCGCCACACGTCGAACAGGTTGATGAGCTGCAGTCGCAACTCCTCCTGCTGCGGGGAGTAGGAGGTCAGGATCCCGCGGCCGTCCGCGACCATCAGCATCCGGTCGATGAGCCCGAGGCGCTGCTGGCGGTACAGCGGGGCGCCGATGATCAGCAGGCGCGTGACCGGCGCGCGGAAGATCTGGCACATCGCGTCGAGCATCTGCTCCGACTGCTGCTGGTAGGCGGCCAGCACCTGTTCCATCTCGGCCTGGTTGGGGCCGGAGATCTCCCACTGGACCAGCAGGATCTGCTCGGGCGAGAGCCGCCGCCGGAGCGTCGGCATCACCTCGTTCTCGGCCCGCAACATGCGGTTGGTCGGGGCGACCGCAGGCAGGAAGGCCGAGGCGAGGCGGTCCTCGAGGTCGCGCGGGACCTGGCCGCCGGCGAGCAGCGTGTCGCGTTTCTGCGCGAGGAGGTCGCCCGTCTTCAGCAGTCCCTCGGCCATGGCCCGCTCGGCCTCGACGCGGGCGGTCTCCCAGGTCTCGAGCAGGCGCGCCAGCTCGAGCACCTGGGCGTCGGTGATGTGCATGCGCGAGAGCACGGCGACGGCGGTCAGGCTGTCGGCGCGGATGGTCGCCTCGGTCGTCTCGGAGGGGGGGGATCGAGCGTGAGAGGGGCCGCGCACACGGCGCCGGCGAGGAGCGCACAGAGGGTGAGGACGATCACTGGGGTCCGCGTCATGGCTACTGCCCTCCTGCCGGGGTGGGCGGCGTCAGGTGGTAGAACCGCACGATGAGGTCGTAGGAGGCCGGGTCGCGCAGGAGGTTCTCGATCGCGGCCTGCGCGACGCAATCGGGTGCGATGCCCTCGTCGGGCGCGCCGGGCGGGGGGCCCTCGCCCAAGTTGGGGAGTCCGAGTTCCTGCGAGACACGGAGGCGGAACTCCTGCTGCTGCTCCGGCGTGGGCTCCTGGGCCATCGCCCGGGCTTCCTCCATCAGGGCCAGGGCGCGCGTGGTGAGCGGCTGCGCCAACTGGGCGTTGTCGCCGGCGATCGAGCGGGCGATGTCGCCCGCAAGGCGCTCGGCCCGCTCCGCGTATACCGCCGGGTCGAGCGCGCGCACGTCGAGGATCTGGGCGACGACGGTGGCGAGGCTCGCCCCGCCGCCGCCACCGGCCTCGGCGTTGCGGGCGGCGCGCTCCTGGTAGGTCTCGATGCCGGCGACCTGACCGGGGGTGAGGATGTCGTAGACGCGCTGGTACTGCTGGTCGCAGATCTGCTTGTAGGCCGTGCGGAGCTGGTCGATCTGCACGACCAGGGCGCCGACCTGCTGCTCGCTCTGCACGTCGAAGGCCTGCGGCGCGTCCTCGAGCACGGCGAGGATGTAGGCGTCGACAGCCTGCCCGAGCCGGCCGAAGACGTTCGCGATCCGGCCGTTGAGGTCGGTCTGGGCGCTGACGATGGTGCGGATCGCGTCGGCGAGGACCGGCGCCTGCTCCGGCTTGACATTGAGGGCCTGGAGGATCTCGAGGATCCGCCCCTCGCGCTCCACTTGCCGGGCCTGCGCGACCAGCGGGTTGGTGACGGCCTGCCCCGCGCCGGGATCCGGGGCGGCGCCCCCCGGCGGAGGTCCGCCCGGGCCCTGCGCCAACGCGGAGCCCGCGAGGAGCCCCACCCCGGCCCAGATCGCGGGCCAAAGGAGTCGTAGCATCGTCCGCTCCCTTCCTCTGCGGCCCCGTTCGGCCGCCGGCGCCCGTTCGCACCCCGCGGGCGGCTACGTGAGAGGGTCGCTCACCGGGGTGAGCACCGAGAGCCCGCCCATGTAGCCACGCAACGCTTCGGGGATCACGACGGTCCCATCCTCCTGCT
>CAZRDB010000060.1:24171-25569 GCA_964598695.1 uncultured Armatimonadia bacterium | reverse complement strand
TCCGATCTAGCCGTGCGCCGGCCGCCGTGGGGCGGAAGAACAGCCACCGGTTCAGCGGCCGCTCGATCAGCGACTCCACGAGCGTCTTGATCCGGCGACCGCCGAAGAGCAGGTTGTCGCCCTGCGACATCGTCGCCCGGAGCCCATCGAGCACCGAGTCCTCCCACGCCAGCTCGATCCCGTACTTCGTCGCGGCGCTCTCCGCGAGCAGCGCGAGGAACTTGGCGGCGATCCCCTGGACGTGCTGGTCGCGGAGGATGTCGAAGACGACGACCCCCTCGCCCAGGCGGTTGAACAGCTCCGGCCGACCGATTCCGCCCGTTCCGTCCGCGCGCGGCGGCCGAGTGAAGTGCTCGCGCACCGCGCTGACGAAGTGCGCGCGCACGGCCTCGTAGTCGAGTCGGGTTGCCTCTGTGCCGGGCGGAAGGCTCGAGGAGCCGAGGTTGCTGGTGAAGATGATCACGGTCTGGCCGAAGTAGGCGGTCTGGCCCTGCCCGTCGGTCAACCGACCGTCCTCCAGAATCTGGAGGAACTTGTCCATGATCTTCGGGTGGGCCTTCTCGATCTCGTCGAACAGCAGCAGGCTGAAGGGCTGCTCCCGAACACGGTTCGTGAGATGGCCGCCCTCCTCGTACCCGACGAAGCCGGGCGGCGCACCCGTCAGCTTCTCGGCGGCGTGCTGCTCGGCGTACTCACTCATGTCGAACCGCGCGAAGGCGCTGTCGTCGCCGAAGATCGCCTCGGAGAGGGCCTTCGCCAGTTCCGTCTTGCCCACGCCCGTGGGCCCCACGAAGAAGAAGACCCCCTTCGGCTTGCCGGCGCCCGCCGTCGCCGGCGACATCGTCACACCCACCTTGGCCGCGAGCAGCATGCTGACAACCGCCTCGACCGCGGCCGGCTGGCCGATCACGCGCCGGCCGAGCGACTCCGCCGCCTCACGGACCTTGCCGGCATCCATCCTCTCCCACGGGTCGTCGCGCTGCCCATGCTTGAAGTAGGCGACCAGCTCGCGCGTCTGCGCGACCGGGATGGACTCGGCCACTGAGGTGCGCCGGATCGCGTCCAGCTCCCAGGCAGAGAGGCCATCGGTCAGGTCGGCGAACGCGCGCGCCACAAGATCGACCTCGGCCTCCGGAAGCTCGGCGCCGCCGTGGAAGTTGCCCCGGAACTGGCGCAGGAAGTGCTCCCGCTCGTCCCGGCTCGGGCGGCCGACGGGCACGAGTGTGAGGAAGGGGCTGTCCTTGTAGAGCCACGGCGGGATCGCGCCGAGCTGCGGCGCCACAAGCACGAGCGCGTTCCGCCGGCCCGCGAGCCCGCCTTCGCCCATGAAAGCCGCCGACTCGACAGCCGTCGAGACGTGGACGATACACTTACGCTCGGCAAGCAGCAGGTTCTACG
>CAZRDB010000060.1:0-24161 GCA_964598695.1 uncultured Armatimonadia bacterium | reverse complement strand
TTAAACCCCCCCACACCCCCCCCTGTGTTTGGGGGCCTTTCCCATGCCCCCGGGAACCGGGTTGTTTTCCCGGGCGGTGTTAATGTTGTCGGCGCAGCGCAGGACGAAAGCGGCAGGGACCTGCGACTGGCCGAGCACGATGCGGATCTGGCTCACCGCCTCCAGCGGATCCTGCAGGAAGGGCCGCGGCGGACCCGCACGCCCCGGGATCGCCCGCGCCGGCGGAACGGCCCCGGGTGGCTCGGGCGTCGCCGGGCCTGGGCCGGTTGCGGTCGGCGCGGACGGAGTCGCCTCGGGAGCGGAGGGTGCCGCCGGTCGGCGGTCGGGGCCGAGCAGCCGACCGCTCACGATCCGCTCGAAAGCCGATCGCATCTCCGGCGTCGCGAAGACCAAACCGTCGGCGACATCGTACTGGCCGACGATCGCGTAGCCCGCCTCCTGCAGGTACGCCCGCAGGAACTCGAGCACCGTCGTGTAGCCTCCGTTGAGCAGGAACTGATCGAGCACGTTGCCATGCAGAATCGGCTGTCGGCAGCGCTGGAGCGCCTTCTCGAAGTCAGCCATCCAGCGGGACGAGTGCTCGGGGTCGATCCGCATCCTCAGGCCCCTCCCCACGCGTCGTGTCGAGCCCCGCCGCCGGTGGGCAGATCATCGGCGTAGCGGGCAGCCCGCGCCGGGTCCCTGCCGTGCCAACCCAGATCGCCCATTCGGATCCCGAACCGATCGCGCAGGAGAGCGTGCACCGCGAGGATCTCACGTTCGGCCTCGTCGCACGTGCTCGCCTCGCCACCGCCCGCGGTGGCCTCGAGCCGCAACGGATAGCCGTCGACGGCGTACCAGACCTGCCCCTCGACGGGGACCGAGACCGCGATCTCTCCGCCGCTCGCGCGGACCCCCTCGAAGACGAGGGCCGAGTCCGCGACCCCCGGCTGCTCGAGGGCCGGCTCCGAGACCGTGAAGCCACTCTCGCGCATCGCCTCGAGGATCCCCGCGGCGATGTACCTCCGCCGCTCTTCGGCCTCCTGTGCCGCGCGGGCGCGCTCGGGCAGTGCGTCAAGCCACCGGCCGAGGTCGGCGGCCGTCGCCCCCGGGGAGTCACCGGCCTCCCCGCCGCGCAGGCGCGCGAGCCAGTCGCCGGCGGTGGCGAGTTCCCGCCCGCACCAACGCGCAACGAGGTCGTCTGCCGCCAGGCCCGTCAGACGCGCGGAGAGGTCGCCCAGGGCCTGCTCGCGCTCGACCAGGCCGTCCATCGCCTCCGGGCCGGCTCCCTCGGGAACGCCGCCCAGCGTGGAGAGGATGGCGCGCAGGCGCTCCCTGCGCGCGAGCGCCTGCTGGTCGCGTTCGTGCTCAGCGGCTTGCCCGCGCCCGCGGACCTCGTCGCGGAGCTTCTTGAGTTCCTCCATGCGGCGCTGCTGCTCGATCCGTGCAGCGGCCTCAGCGGCTTCTCGTCGCTCGCGAGCCGCCTCCACAGCCTCGCTGACCGCCTGCGCGACGAGTGCCACGGCGGCCGCCATCAGCACCGGATCCGCGAACTTCGGTACGCCACTCACGGGTCATCCCTCTCCCCATGCTGTCCGAGCCGCACTCCCTGGCTCTCCAACGTCGCTTCCAGCCGCGCGCGGAATCCCCTCGGCGGGATGCCCATCAGGTAGAAGCCGTCCCACTCGACGACCACCTCGACCGCGCGCCCCCCTCCGCGACCCAACGCCTCGGCCGTGTGGCGGTCGGAGAGCAGCCACACGCGCTGGTTGCTGCTCCCGCGGAGCGCGCCGCCGTCATCGAGCGCCTCCACGTAGGGGCCGTCGACCAACACGTCCAGCAGGCCGAGCACCGCGCAGCGGGACCCGCCGCTCGCGCGCAACTCCTGGAGCGTGTAGCCCGTGTAGCACAGCAGCGAGATCTCCGGGCGGGCCGCGCGGAGCCGCGTGAGGAGCGCAAGCAGCCCCTCGGCCTGGTCCATCGGCTCGCCGCCCGAGATCGTGAGCCCCCCGATGTCCGGCGCCTCGAGCACCCAGTCGGCCAGCGCCTCAGCCGTGGTCTCGAGACCACCCTCGGCCGGCCACAGCTCCGGCGCGAGACAGCCCGGGCAGCGCCGCCCGCAGCCCTGCAGCCAGATGACCGCACGCGCACCGGGGCCCAGGACCGTGCAGCGCTCGGCCCGATGCCCGACCCGCAGGAGCGTACTGGCGGCCACTGGACAACCCTCCGGGGGCGAAGATACGTCTGCCAGGACGAACGAGCGCCCCCGCCGTCGCTAGAGGAAGGTCTCCCGGACGAATGCGGCGTTGGCCCGCGTGTCGAGGATCACATCGTTGGGGCAGGCGGTCTCCAGCACCAGCCACCCGCCGTAGCCGATCTCATACAGCGCCTCGGCGCAGGCCGGGAAGTCCACGTTGTCCTTCTCGGAGAGCAGATGCCCGCCGTTCTTCAGGTGGACCATGCAGATCCGATCGCCGAGCGTACGGATCTCAGCGGGGACATCCCGCCCGCAGTCCGCCGAGTTCCGGAGGTCGTAGTACACGCGGACCCACTCGCTCTCGACCCGCTCGAGAATCGCGAGGTTATCCTCGGCCGAGAGCGTGTTCTCGAGCCCCAGCACGATCCCGGCCTCCTCGGCGTGCGGCGCCTCGCGGCGCAGCACCTCGACCACGCGGGTGATCCCGGCCTCGTCGGCCATGTCGAGCGTGCCGTCGCCGAAGAAGGCGAGCAGGATGCACCCGGCGCCGAGGCTGCGAGCGGCCTCGATCGTGTCGCCCACCCACCCGGCCGCGCGCTCCTCCGACTTGAGCGGGACCGAGTTCAGTAGCCCCATCGCCATCGAGGGGAAGGCGATCTGGTACCGATCGCGCGCCGCGCGGTACTCCTCCTGCACCGCGGGCTCGCGGAGGCGGAGGTTGTCGCCTTCCGAGCCGATGCTGACCTCGAGGCCGTCGAGGCCGATCTCGGCCGCCAGCGCCACGCCCTCGACGTTGGCCATCTTGCCCAGGCTCCAGTCGCACATCGAAAGACGCAGGTCGCCCCCGATGGCGCGCACCCGGTCCGCCAGGCTCGCGGCACACGCAAGCCCCGCGCCCGCCGCGGCCGCGCGCAGGAACCCCCGTCGGTCGGTCGCCATCGCCGCCTCCTCCTCTCGGTCGCCGCGCATCGCTAACGCTCGATCCCCTCCGACGCCGGCGCCTCGCGCGACCTCCCGGCGTCGAGCGCGCCCCGAACCGCCTCCGCGAGTTGCTGGAGCGAGTAGGGCTTGAGCAGGATCGGCCCTACCCCCAACATGCGCGCGGCTTCGGAGTCCACCTGATGGCCGTAGCCGGTCGTGACGACCACCGGCAGCCCGGGCCGGGCCGCCTGCGCGCGCGCGGCCAGGTCGAGCCCTGTCAGGTTGGGCATCGTGTGGTCGGTCACGAGCAGGTCGAACGCCTCCGGCTCGCGCTGCAGCAGCTCCAGCGCCTCGATGCTGCTCTGCAGGGCCGTCACGCGGTAGCCCAGCCGCGACAGCATGATCTCCCCGGTCGAGACCAGCGCCGGCTCGTCGTCGACCAGCAGGATCGACTCGTCGCCGCCGCGCGCGGGGCCCGACCGGGCCCGTGGCCGAACCGGCGTGGGCTCGCCGCCGCAGGGCAGGTAGACATGGAACGAGCTGCCCGCGCCGACCTGGCTGTGGACGCTGATCGCCCCGCCGTGGCCCGCGATGATCCCGTGGCTGGTCGCGAGGCCCAGCCCCGTTCCCTCGCCCGTGGGCTTCGTCGTGAAGAAGGGCTCGAAGATCCGCTCGACGATGGCCGCGTCCATCCCTCGGCCGGTGTCGCGCACTCCGATCCGAACATACGGCCCGGGACTGATGTCGCCCAGCGTGGCCGCCTGCGCCGCGTCGACCTCCACCGGCTGCAGGGTGATGGTGAGCACGCCGCCCTGTCCGCGCATCGCGTGCTCGGCGTTGGTGCACAGGTTCACGATCACCTGCTGCAGTTGCGAGGCATCGGCCAGCACGGCCGGGGCCTCCGGGTCGATCCGCTGGCGGATCTCCACCGTCGCCGGCAGCGAGGCGCGGAGCAGCTCGATCGCCTCCTCCAGGACGGCCTGCACGCGCACCGGGCGCCGCTCCGTCTGGGCCTGTCGGCTGAAGGCGAGCACCTGCCGGACCAGGTCGCGCGCCCGGGTCGAGGCCGTCAGAATCTGGTCGAGATAGGCCTGCTGGCACGAGTCCGGCGAGGCCTCCTGGAGAGCGAGTTCCCCGAAGCCCACGATCGCCGCGAGGATGTTGTTGAAGTCGTGGGCGATGCCTCCCGCCAGCGCGCCGAGGCTCTCGAGCCGCTGGGCGCGCTGGAGCCGCGTCTCAAACTGGGCCCGCTCGGCCTCGGCCAGCCTGCGTTCCGAGATGTCCCGGGCGAAGACCAGCACGCTCTCCCGCCCCTGGTAGAGGATCGGGACCGAGGTGGTCTCGGCCGGCACGGCCGCGCCGTCGAGCCTCAGGAAGACGCACTCGGTCGCGCCGTGGGGCACGGGGAGCTGACTCGTCGCCGCGAAAGGATCGGAGCCCTGCTCGCGGTACTCCGGGGCGAGCCGCTCCCCCGTCGCACTGCCCAGCAGCTCCTCGGGCGACGACGCGCCCAGCATCCGCAGCGTCGCCGGGTTGGCGTAGGCGAAGACCCGGTCGGTCTGCACGAAGATGCACTCGGGCGCGTGGTCGACCAGCAGGCCGAACTGCTCCTCGCTCCGGCGCAGCGCCAGCTCGGCCTCGCGCCGCTTCGCGCTCAGCGCGACCTGTGCCACGAGGTCGGCGGCCTCGGAGGCGAACGAGACCTCGTAGTCGCGCCACTCGCGCGGCTCCGGGCCGGTGTGCTCGCAGCACAACACGCCGACGACGTTGCCCGACTGCCGGATCGGCGCATCGATCAGCGAGACGATGCCGAGGGGCTCGAGGTAGTCCGCCGCGAAGCCGGCCGTGCGCGGGTCGGTGCGCGCGTCCACCGCCTCGATCGCACGCCCGCTCTCCAGCCCCGCCAGGTACGCCTCGTGCCGGCCCATCAACGAGACCGCACCGCCGCTGTGGCCGCCCTCGGCGTACAGGTCGCGACAGCGAATCCGCTCCATCCCGTCCTCGGCGAGCCAGACCGAGACCCGGGCCAGGCCGAGGCCCCGGGCGACGCCCTCGGTGATCACCGGCGCCGCGGCGGCCAGATCGCCCGCCGCGACGCTCGGCTCGGTCGCCAGCTCCAGCAACACCCGCCGGAGCGCCGCCGTCTCCTCCAGCCGCCGCGTCCGGCGCGCTTCGCGCGCCCTCTGCTCGGTGATCTCACTGACCGCCGAGACCGCGGCCACCACCTCGCCGTCGGCATCACGCACCGGCGCCGCGCTCCCAAGGAACGCCCGAACCCGCTCGCCCGAACGGATCCGGACCTCCTGATCGCGCACGAAAGCACCCTCGCGCGCCGCCCGCACCACCGGGAGGGAGTCGAGCGGAAGCGGAGCCCCGTCGGCCGACTCCCAGACCACGGGCTCGACCACGGGTAGCAGCGGCTCGCCGATGAGGCTCGCCGGATCCTCGGCGCCCAGGAGCGCGGCCGTGGCCGGGTTGGCGTGGAGCACCGTCAGGTCCGGCACGTCCACCACGAGCACCCCGGCGGGAAGCTGGTCGATCGCCGCCGCGAGTAGCGCCCGCGCCTCGCTCAGCTCCGCTTCGGCGTTCAGCTTCTCGACCAACGCGCCGACCGACGAGCAGTAGAGCGAGACGATCTCCTGGCTGACGGGGTCGAGGGGCTTCCCGGAGATCGCGGCATCGTTGAAGAGCACGCCGACCGGCCCTCGCGCGCCGAGAATCGGCGTGGAGGCGACCCATCCCTGCGCGACGGCGTGCATCTCGCGGCCGTTCCAGTACGTCTGGTCGACGCCGTCGTCCACCAGCCACTGGATCCCGCGTTGGCGGGCCTCGTGCACCACCGTCTCGAGCCGGTCGTAACGAAACTCGGCGCCGTGCTCGTCGACGGTCTGGCCGGCCATGTCGGTGCCATAGGTCCCGCGGAACAGCCCGTTCCGGTAGAGGTAGAGACTGCAGCGCTCGAGACCGAACCGCTCGCGCACGGTCTGCACCGCCGTGCGCAGGAGCAGGTCGAGGTCGTCGATTCCGATCAGGTCGGCGGTGGCGTCGACCACGCCCCGCAGGCCGCGGGTCAGCGTCCGCAGTCGGCGGTCCATCTCGGCCCGATCGGTGATGTCGCGCACGATCGCCTGCAGGCAGGCGCGTCCTCCCAGGTCGACCCGCGTGAGCGTCACGTCGGCCGAGAACACCGTGCCGTCGGTGCGCTGGAACCGCCACTCACCCGCGCACGGAGTGCCCGCGAGCGCCTGCTCGCGCAACTGCTCGAACAGCCCCTCCGACACGCCGCCACCCGGCTGCCGCTCCGGCCACAGCGCGCGCACATCGAGCCCCACCACGGCCTCGTGCTCGAGCCCGAACAGGGCGAGCGCCTTGGGGTTGCAGTCGACGACCCGGCCGTCGGCGGCCAGCAGGATGGCGTCGCCGGCCGAGGCGAACAACGCGCGGTAGCGGTGCTCGCTCTCCTCGAGGGCCCGCCGCGCCTCTCGCTCGCGCTGCTGCTCCAGGCCGACGGCGCCGGCCAGCTCGGCCAGCGACGTGAGGAACGCGAGCACCCCGGAGAGCTGCGCATGGGGCAGCACCGGCACCCGGGCGATCGCCTCGAGGTAGTCCTCGACCGGGTAGCCGTACTGCTCGGCCTGGCGCCGGAAGAAGCCCAGGTCGGGCGGCTCGAGCAGGAACTGCCCGACGAAGGCGTTGGCCACATGCTCGTTCTCGAGGTGGATCGGGCTCGCCGCGTCGGCCAGCCCCATCGGGCAGCGGTAGAGCGTGAACTCCTGGCCCTGACCGAGGCGCCCGGCGAGGAGCGTGTCGCTCTCCTGGCAGCGGGCTCGGCTCGCCTCCGTGGCCCGGTGAAACCGCCGGCACGCGTCCTGGCCCCCGGCGGCGGCGATCTCGTCCCCGTTCAGGTCGAGGATCGAGCACGACACGCCGGTCGCCTCGACGAAGCCGTTCAGCATGCGCTGCGCGAGCGCCCCGTATCGTTCGAGGAGCTGACCGAGATCCAAGCGTCACTCTCCCTCGACAGCGGGTCGCCAGCGCGGTCACCGAGACCCCGGCCGGCCGACTCCTGCCTCACTGATAGCCGGGGCCTCCTGAGGGACGTTCGCACCGAGTACCGACCGCCGCGCCCCTCGGGCAGGCGCGCGCGTTCGTCTCCCTCCGCAGTCCTCCCTCCTGGTTCGCCGACCGCTCGCACGCTCCTGTCGGCAAATCGCGCCCCTAGCGCCAGGCTTCCGCTTCGGCGCAGGCCCGCACGAAACGGGCCGCCTTGTCGAGCGCGTCGATCAACGTCCCACTGATCTCGCCGGCGCGCAGGATCGCGTCCACGCCCGGAGGGAGCCAACCCGCCTCGGCGAGCGCATCGGCCAGCGGCGCGTCGGGATCGTCGGCCAGACGGGCACGAAGCCGGTCCCGGACAGGCGAGCCGTAGACGCCGGCTGCCGTCTCGCACGCGAGGACGCCGGGGACGCGCGAGGAGAGGAGCAACGCCAACACCTCGCAGAAGTGCGCGGCCCGCATCCGGGCCTCAAGACGCGCCTCACGCTACAGCAGCGGCGCGATGTCGCCTCGAGCGTCGACCTCGAAGGGGCCGGGCCCGTGCGCGTGGCGCTGTTCCACTCCCGCGCCGGCCTCACCGCGGTGGTGCGGCTCCTCCCGACTCGCGCCCCGACGCTGGAGCAACTCGGGCTGCCGCCCGCCCTTGCGGAGATCGCCGGACTGCCCAACGGCCTGGTGATCGTGACCGGCCCCATGGGCAGCGGCAAGACCACGACCCTGTGGGCGATGCTCGAGGAGCTGAACCGAGCCGGCTTCCGCCACATCCTCTCCCTCCAGCGCCCTCTCGAGATCGTGATCCGCGAGCAGCGGAGCCTCGTGACGCTCCGTGAGGTGGGGAGCGACGCGCTCTCGTACGCCGCCGCGCTGCGCGCCGCGTTCGACGGCCAGGATCCCGATGTCGTGCATATCGGCGAGATCCCGGATCTCGAGACGCTGAGCCTCGCACTCGCACTCGCCGAGACCGGCCACCTCGTGCTGACCCAGATGCACACGGCCACGGCGGCCGAGACCGTCGAGCGCCTCGTCTCGGTCTACCCCGAAAGCCAGCAAGCCGTGGCCCGTCGGCAGATCGCCTCGGTGCTCCGCGCCGTCGTCTGCCAGCAGCTCGTCGCGCGGGAGGACGGCAGGGGCCGTGTTCCGGTCAACGAGATCATGCTCGTGATCCCCGAGATCGCGCGGCTGATCGCCGCCGGGGAGTACGAGGCCGTCGAGGCCGTCATCGCGCGCCATGCCGGCGAGACGGGTATGCAGACGATGGTCCAGTCGGTGAAGGACCGCGTCGCCCGCGGGATGATCACCCAGCGCGCCGCAGCCGAGGTGCGCCTCGGCCTCGGCCGGGAGCCGGAGTTCTAGGCCCCCGCCCGCACGCCCGGTTCGGTCAGTCGCCCTTGCGCAGGAGGGCGCGCACCGAATCCTCGACGCCGGTGAGCGCGAGCACGAACCGCGCGAGGCCCACGTTGCCGTTGAGACGGGGGAGCGCCAGGGGATCGCTGCGGCCGCTCGCCCTCCCGCGGATCGTGGTCGTAGCGCCCGCATAACCCGCCTTCACGAGCGCCTCGCGGGTCGCCTCGCTCATGTCCGGTCTCTTGCCGTTGGGGTAGCAGAACAGGTCGACCGCGCACCCGGTGAGGTCGCGCAGGATCTCGCGCGACCGCCCGACCTCGTACGCGAGCCGGTCGGGAGGCACACGACTGAGGATGCCGTGCGTCATCGTGTGACTCCCCACCTCTTGCCCGGCCCGCGACCAGTCGCGTACCTCCTCCGGGGACATCAGCGCCGACTCCCCGGGGCTCCCATCGGCCTCGGGGGCCCGCTCGCGCAGCCGGGCGACCGCCTCACTCCGCGCCCCGTCCGGCAGCTCCTTCAGCCACTGCAGCACCTCAGGGAGCGTGTCGGCGGTCAGCTCCGCCGCGCGGCTCCCCAGGTCGAGCGAGAGCGGCGTCCCGCCGCGCGCGAGGCGAGCGACCAGATCCCACCAGGTGAGCCGACCGGCCGAGGACAGGTCGGGCGCCACGAACAGGCAGGCGGGGAGCCCGAGCCGGCGGAGCACCGGCAGCGCGCAACGGTGGACGTTGGCGTAGGCGTCATCGAACGTGATGCACACCGCCCGACGGGGCAGCGGCCGATCCGCGCGGAGCCTGACGACCACCTCGGAGAGCGGCAGAGGCCGGCAGTGGCGTGCGACCAGCCGCATCTGAGCCTCGAACAGCGCGAGCGGGACCTGCAGGTCCGGCGAGTCCACCGACTCGGCCGACCGGTCGGTCACCCCGTGGTACCACAGGATGGCCGCTCGGCTGTCCCAACGCGAGCCCTCCATCGCCGCGGCGGCGCACTCGGCGCGCACCGGATCCGTCTCGACCACGGGCGACTCACCTGGCCTCTCGGGACTTGCGGATCCGACCGAGCAGCTCCGGCCCCAGTCGCGCCAGCTCCACCAGGCCCGGCACGGGGTCGTCAAGCACAAGCGTGTCGTTGCGGTCACGGGGCGAGAACATGGCGAGCAGATCCCGCGCCGCCCTGCCGAGAGGGCGCGTCGGCAGCGCCGGGTCGGAGCGGTCGGCCCGCAGGTTCCGCAGGTGCCACACCAGGTCGCCCGTGAGGTTCCGGCACCGGAGATCGGTGCGGTACTCCTGGGGCACCTGGCGGTCCCCCGCGACGAGGAGCTGGTAGAGGCGGTACGGGAAGTCCGCGCCCGCGGCCAGCGCGAGCGGAAGCGGCGCCGCGAAGCGGGGGTTGATCTCGAGCAGCACCCACGCGCCGGTGCCGCGGTCGACCCGGTAGTCGAAGTTGATCTGCCCCGTGTAGGCGAGCGCGCGCGTCAGACGCTCGCAGGCGTCGCGCAGGTACGGGTCGGGGAGGTCGGTCCTCCGGTAGACCCCGCACCCTCCGCCGAACGACAGGTGGAGCAGGGATGCCTGGTGCAGGAGCAGGATCTCCCCGTCGGCGACCAGCGCATCGCAGGTGATGGCCTCGCCCGGGAAGTGCGCCTGAGCCACCGCGTCGTCGTCGGGCAGGGTCGCGAGACAGGCCGCCACCTCGTCGGCCGACGTCGCCTTGAGCGCGAGGTGCCGATCGTCGGGGGCTCGCAACTCGACCGACCGCGCGGGCTTGATCCACGCCGGGAGTCCGACGGTCTCGATCACGTGGCCGGCGTCGGTCGCGGGGCCGACCCGCATCTGCCTCGGGGTGGGCACTCCCGCCGCCTCCGCGAGCCGCGCCGTCCGCAGCTTGTCGTAGGTCGTTCGGAAGACCTCCTCGTCGAGGAGGTAGAGCCGGGACCCGCGCCCGTCCAGGTCGTCGCGGTAGGTCTGCAGGATCAGCAGTTCGCGGTCGTGCACCGGCAGTACAAGGTCGAAGCGCTCCCGCGCGAGGAGATCGATCAGCGCCGACTTCCACTCGTCCGACGCGAGGCTGAAGGCCGGCAGATCGTGCCTCCGCGCGATGTAGCGCGAGCGGCTGGCCGGCGATCTCGGGTCGTGCCAGCCGATATGCACCTCGCCGCCGCGCCGCCCGAGCGAGCGCACGGTCGCGAGGAAGCTCTGGGTGTCCGACCCAAGCACCAGCACCTTCATCGATATGGGCGCTCCCTGCCGTCGTCACCCCGCCGCGCGCGTCCCGGGCGCGCGGCATGGTCGGCGGCCCGGGCGAGGTCCCACCCGCCGGCCCCGGCGATGACTGCCATCTGCGGTGAAGTGCGTCCCAACGCGGAGCAGCTTTCGGCGCCGAGGGCGCAGGGGCCTCCTTGGGGCGTCGGTCCCACCGGCCGCGGCCAACTCCCAACAGCACCCGGGGGGCGGCTGCGCCGGCCCCGACCCCGAGCCGTCCTTCGGAGGGGCCACGTAGGGGGAACCAGGCGGAGCCTGGTGGGACCCTAACGGGCCCGCGGGCAAGGCTCCGTCTTGCGCCTTCGTCACGGTCCTCGCCCGCAGGGCTCCGACCGGCTCAGGCCGGACGGGGAGATGGGCGCGCCCTGTGGTCCTGACCCTCCCCTCGCGACGGCCGCGAGGGGAGGGTTAGGGAGGGGAGCACTACGCGGCTCGGCGCCTCCGACGGACGACGAGGGCCGTGCCGGTGAGGAGCAGGACGAGCGCTACGGCACCGGCACCGAGGGCGAGCCAGGGGAACGGGTGGTGGGGGTCCGCGACGGCTCCGCTGTGGCGCAGGCCCGTCTTCGTGCCCTTGGATGGGGCTTTCGCGGTCGTTCCCCCCGTCTCCAGCACCGCCCCGGTCTGAGCGTCGATGCGTACGATGTACACTGGCGGCTGCCCCTTGCCGCCGCGCCCCTCGGCAGGCGCGGCCGGGTCGCCCAACTCGACGGTCCACACCACGCCGTCGCGTCCCTCGAAGAGCCGAGGCTCCTCCACCGGGAGGTAGGTCGGCTGGGCTACGGCGCTCTGTGCAGTCGCGATCGCCTGCTCGCGCGTCACGGACACCGGGAGGCCCGTGCGCGCCGGGTCCGGCAGCCTCTGGCTGTAGGCGAGAAGCGCGCCGTCCGGCAGCACGTCGACCGTGAACTCGGCGGACAGACCGTGACGTGGTGGGTCGCCCGCCAGCGGGCCCTCGCCGTTCACCGTCCAGCCCCCGCGCCGCCCCGGTGCCACGGCCCAGTTCACTCCCGCGGACGCCGAACCGCCGAGTCGCTCTGCCTCCGCCTCGGCGATAGCCAGCGCTCGGTCGCAGGTGATCGGCTCCCCCGACTGCCCCCCACGGCTGGCGCGCACGGGGGCGAGTTCGTAGTAGGCCAGTTGCCCCGTGCTCGCTCCGACGACGTAGTCACCGACCTTGCGACCCGCCGCGTCCTTGCTCCGGAAGTGGTAGGTCGCCACGCCTCCCGTCTCATCCCGCGTGGCCTCTGCCCCGGCCAAGGACCCACGGGCAGCCCGCTCGGCCACCGTACGCGCTTCCTCGATCGTGATGTCGGCGTGGGCCGCGATGGACGACATGATGACAGCCGTGAGTGCGAAGGCGTACTTGGGGGACATGTCACGGACCCTCCTCAGGAACGAGACGGACGGTGAAGGCCGGGGAGATGGTCTGGTCCTCGTTGCTGACCTTGATCCCCTCGTGCGCTGGCGTAGCGGGGTTGTCGAGCAGGTGGGCGTCATACACGGGCCAACCCTCGTAGGCCATCTGCTTGATCGTTGGGTGGATGGCGTCGCCCACGGTTGAGCCGCTCGCGAGAAGGCTCCACGCACGGTTGAGGAACTCCGTAGTCGTGTCGCAGATGATGCCCGTGTCGGTGTTCCCCACAACGCACTGGGCGCAATGGCGCATGAGGGCATCGCAGATGGATCCGCTTGACTGGGTGATGTAGTTGTCACAGCCGGTGGTCCAGACGAGTCGCAGGTCCCTGAACGCATTGTCGGGGAGCGAGTCCACATCCTCCGTGGTCAGCAGGGAGCCGTCGCCCGCGGAGCCCTCGCCACCCCCGTAGCCGATCTCGTTGGGCTGGCCGTGGACGGCGAAGAACACGACGGCGGCGTGCTGAAGGCTGTGCAGAGCCTGCAGGGTCGTCCCGCCAGCCACGACGCCGCCGCTGGCCCCGGGTACTGGCTCGACCGCATAGAACGATCCTGGGTCGGGCTGCCCCGTGAACATGAACCCCAACTCGTCGCTCACCATCCCGCACCAGGCGTAGTGGCAACCCTCACCGATCTGGCCAGCATCGTAGTAGCAGGCGAACCCCGGAATGGGCAGAGCCCAGGCGTTGGGCAGGGTCCACTTGCCGGCGCCCTCATGGTAGTGGTCGCCGAGGGAGTCCTTGTAGGACGCGGCGAACGCCCAGAGCCCGGCGAGGGGGAAGGCGCGGACGTCGGGCAGTGAGTAGGTCACCGAACCGGCTTCTGCCGGCGCGGAGGTGCCCGCTGCTGGCTCCAGCACGCCATCGGGCCGGTACCACCGGTGCTTGCTTGCGACGAGGGGTGAGCGCTGGGGGCCGTTCACCGTGATTCTGAAGCACAACTCCGCCGTCCGCGGAGCCGTGACGTGGAACCGGTACGGCTGGATGTCCGTCACCTGGATGCCGGACAGCGCGTCCGTCGTGTCGATCGCGCCGTTGTCCCAAGCCAACGAGTGCGCGAAGTACAGGCCCGCGCCTTTGGCCGGCACGGTCAGGGGTCCGACGAACGTGGTCGGCGGGCTCCCTGACCCGGTGTCGGACAGGTTCACGCCTCCCGCGAGTGGGGTTAGGCTCAGTGTGCACGTCCCCGGGTAGTTCGACGGTGCTTCGCTGCCGTCACCGACCGTCACAAGCCATCGCGCGGCGCCGGGGCGGTCGAACGTCACGAACGGCTCGTCCTGACGGACGACCATCGACGTCTCCCCCGGGGCCCGCTCGATGACGACGGAGTCGATCGTGATGTTGGTGATGCGGAACGTGGTGCTGACGACCTCCGTTGTCCCAGGCATGCCCATCATGCCCGGCCACGTGAGCGTACAGGTCGCGTGCCACATCCCGTTGCGGCCGGTCTCGGTACCCGTGAATGCACCGGTGGCGATCACCCACTCGCTCGGCGTACCCCACGGGCTCGTGGCACTGACATGGGTCTCCGACGGCGGGGTGATCACCCAGCCGTCCAGCGGCCCCTCGAGGACCCAGGTTGCACCGGGGGGAGAGATGCTCATGCCGCTCTGGGTGACGCGGATGCGGAGCTGGAAGCACGGACTCACGGGCTGCTCGAGCGAGTGCCATCCCGTGCTATCCCACCAGCCCACGTCGATCAGGTGCGAGGCCCGCGCCGCGCCCTGGGCGCTGAGCAGCCCCGCCGCGGCCAGCAGCACGAGAAGCCCGCTCAGCCGCCTACGGGAGAAGAGAAGAGAAGAGAAGAGAAGAGAAGAGAAGAGAAGAGCGTCTCACCGGGTCGATCCCCTTGTCCCGTCGTGTTGCGGCGTGCCCCGCCGCAACGAGTGCCTCGACCGGTGAGGGCGCTGCTGCCGGTCCTTTCCAGCCCTCGGAGTCGGTGCCGTCGCCCAGTGCGCCTCACCCCGGCGCTTCGCGCCACCCCTCTCCCTTCTCGCTACGCTCGAGAGGAGAGGGGACACGAACGCTCTGCCACGACACTCCGGCCGTCACCAGCATCGTTCGGGGATGGCGACGCCGTCTCCTGCGCCCCACCCGGAGAGGATCCCCGCGGCAGCCGGCGAATGGCTCCAGGCCACGGGGCGGGGACCAGGAGGAAACGCACATGGTGAAGTTCATCGCCCGGATCGACGTACAGCCGGGCAAGGAGCAGCTCGTCGCCGACGCCCTGCGCGAGCTGGCGATCCCCAGCCGGCAGGAGCCCGGCTGCATCCTCTACGACACCTGCCGCATCGCCGACGATCCCACCCAGCTCCTCGTCTTCGAGGAGTGGGAGAGCCAGACCGCGCTCGATCTCCACATGGCCACCCCCCACTTCCAGGGCTTCCTCGGCAAGGTCGGAGAGTGCCTCGCAGGTGAGGTCCGCATGGAGGTCGTCGAGCGCCTTTAGCGGCGTCGGTGTCGGGGAACGAGGCGTACCATGGTCTATCGCCATGCCGGGAGGACGGGCTGGAGCCTGTCCTCCCTCAGCTACGGCTGCATGCGGTTCGCCGATGAGCCGACGACCGTCGAGGCGATCGGCACGGCCATCGAACTCGGCGTCAACTACTTCGATGTCGCTCCGCTCTATGGCGGAGGCACGGCCGAGCCGTGGCTCGCGCACGGGATCCGCGGCCGGCGCGAGGGACTGATCGTCACGGCCAAGTCGTCGCCCGGCAACGGCGGCGACGGCGTGGGCAACTACGCGCCCGAGACCGGCTTCGGGATCCGCACGGCCGACCAGGCCCGCCGGCAGATCGAGCGCTCGATGGAGATCCTGGGCGTCGACCACCTCGAGATGTACCAGCTGTGGGCCTGCCACGGCGACGCCGTCTTCGCCGAGGCCGTCCGGCCCGGGGGGTTCCTCGAGGGCGTTCTCGCCGCCCACGCCGAGGGGCTGTTCGACTTCATCGGGATGACCACGCACTCGGGTAGCGCCGACATCATCCGCTACTGGTCGGAGTCGCCCTACCCCTTCGACATGGTGACCCTTCCGTTCCACCTGCTCGACACCTCACGCCTCGAGGCCGTCCGGTTCCTCCGGGAGCAGGGCGTCGGCGTGGTCGCGATGAACCCGCTGGCCGGTGGCCGCTTCGGCCATCCCTCGCCCCTCCTGCGCGCGATCGCCGAGGAGCAGGGCTGCGCCTCGTTCGTCGAGACGGCGCTCCGGTTCGTCGCCGGCACGCCCGGGATCACCACGGCGCTCTGCGGCCTCACCGACGCCGCGCAGGTCGAGGAGGGCGCCCGGGCCGTCGAGCGCGGGCCTCTCACCGACGCGGCCGCCGCGGCCGTGACGGCGCGCGTCCGCGAGCTGTACGCCAGCGTCCAGCACCTCTGCAACGGCTGCGGCTACTGCGGGGAGTGCTCCGAGGGCATCCTGATCCCGGAGGTGCTCGCGATCTACTCCGGCCTGCTGCTCCCCAGCATGGCCGAGGACGAGGCCAAGCGCCTTGCCGAGCGGCTGGCCGCCGGCGCCGTCGGCCTCGAGCCCGGACGCTGCACCGGATGCCGCGAGTGCGAAGCGCGGTGCCCCTCCCGGCTCCCCATCGCCGAGCTGATGCAGCGGGCGGCCGAGAACTGGCCCTACCCCGGGGCGTGGTAGAATGGCGGGGTGAGATCGGACCACCGCGGCCCCGCGTCGGAGAGGACCGTGCCTGCGATGCAATGCCCCGTCTGTGGCGAGAGACTGCGCGCCATCGTGCGCTACGAGGTCGAAGTCGACATCTGCCCCGGCTGCAAAGGAGTCTGGCTGGAGCGCGGCGAGCTGGACAAGATCCTCGCCTACGCCGCGGCGGGAGGCCCTGAGCCGACCGGAGTTGCCGCGGGGGGCGCCCCGCCGCCGCCCCCACGCGTCGAGGATCTCCCTCCCCCGCAGTACGCGCCTCCCCCGCCCCAGCAGGCTCCCGCCGCACCGGAACGCTCCCGCGACGACGACCGCCACGACCGCCGCCGGCGCGACGAGGACGACGACGACTACGACCGCCGGGCCTCGTTCGACCGTCAGGGCAGGCCCCACCGGCGCCGTCGCGAGGGCTGGCTCGGCGAGATCTTCGACATCTTCGACTGAGCCCGCCGCGGCGCTACGCCTCCAGCCCGCGGTCGACCCACCAGCGGTACTCGTACGGCCACTCGTCCTGGCGGAACCGTACGAGCTGCTGCATCCGTGCGCGGAAGGCCGCGCGTGCGGGCTCCTGCTCCGGGAACCGCTCGCCCGTCCGGATCGCCTCGGCGAGCCTCGTGCCAAGGGCGGCCGCTCGCTCGAGGACGGCAGCGCTCGCCTCCGCCTCCTGGAGTTCCCGCGCCGCCGCGCCCACGCTCCCCACGGCGGTGCAGCCGAGGGTCGTCACGAAGCGCAGCATGTAGGCCTCCACCTCGGGCGATTCGTCGCCGCCCGAAGTGACCACGGCCGCCCCGTACTTGCCCTCGAGAAGCTGGATGTGGAGCGGCCCGCAGCAGCGGTCGAAGAGGGCCTTCATCTGCGCCGAGACACTCGTGATGTAGTTGGGGCTCGCGAGGACAAACCCGTCGGCTCCGACCAGCGCCTCGAGCACGCGGTGGAAGTCGTCGCGGATCGCGCAGCGGCCCACCTTGTGGCACACGTCGCAGCCCATGCACGGGGTGACCGCCAGATCGCGCAGGCAGAACAGCTCCACCTCGCCGCCCGTCGCGTCGAGCACCGCGCGGAGCAGCGGCCCGGTCGCTCCCTCCATGCCGTGCGGGCTTCCCAGGATTCCGACGAGCTTCATGTCCGCTCCCCTCTCGCCGCCGCGCGGCGGCTCAGTAGCGCAGCACGCGCGTCTCGCCCGGCTCGAACGAGAGACGCACCACCGGTCCCTGCCCGACGCCGGCGCCGTCGAGGGCATCGGCCACCGGCCCCGTCGTGCCCGTGTCGATCTCGAACGTGCCGGCCTCGTGCGCCTGGACCGAGACGAACCCCTCGGCCGCCCACACCGCGGCGTCACGCTGGGTGAACAGGTGGACGCCCGCGTGCCGCGCGAGCGCGCGCACGAGCGCGGGCGTGAGCCTCGGCACCCCGAGGAACACGTCGCTCCCGTGGGCCGCGCGACGCAGGACGACCGCGGGAGATCCGTCGGCGTAGGTGGCGAGCGTCTCCTCCGGCTCGGCCTCGACCGTGAAGAGCGGGCGGACCGGAGCGCTCACGCCCCACGGCTCCGTCAGCCCGAGCGCCCGCCCCGCCTCCGTCGGCGTGACCATCGTCGTCTCCGGCTCGACCGGCCGCGCGGCGAAGCCCGTGACCTCCTCGATCCCCGCCACGTCGAGCCGATCGGGGCGGATGTAGCCCGGCGCGTAGCACCACACGCGGGTCGACTCGGTCGCCCGGAGCCTCTCGAGCCCCGCCCGCTGGTCGGCCGTCAACGCCCAGGCCGCCAGCAGCACCTGCAGCTTCGCGTCGACGCGGCCCTCGAGCAGGTCGCGGAGCAGGTACTGGCCGTACGGCGCGCCGCAGCGGCCGAGCGCCGCGCGGCAGTCGTAGATCAGCCCACGGCCGACCGGCTCCGATCCGCCCGTGAGATGGCACATGCTGTCCTCATCGAGCACGGCCGCGATCTCCGGCGTGAAGCGCCGCGCGCGCCGCGCCATCGCGCGGTCGACGGGCTGGAGGCGAACCAGCTCCTCCCAGATGCGCGCATCGTCGAACCAGCCCTGTGCGGGCAGATCCATCCACCACGTGCCGAAGCCCCGCAGCGCCGCCTGGGCCGTGTTCCGCAGCATCACCTGCTGCGTCTGCCGGAGGTCGACGAGGCCGCCCTCCTGGACATGCTCCTGGACCCGCGTGTCGAGGAAGGTCCGCGAGTCGTCCTCGTTGAGCCACAGGATCCCCGCCCGGTTGACGCTCTCGGCGGTGGTCATCGAGGGCGCCGTCCCGAGCCAGTCGCGGTCGGTGTAGGAGATCGGTGAGCAGAGGATGTCGATGTCCGGGCTCCGCAGCACCGTCGAGAGCGCGTAGTGGCCGCAGGTCGGCGCCCCGCACTGCGCCGGCGCGAACTCGAACAGGTAGCCGTAGAAGAACACCACGAGCTTCCTGCCCTCGGTGCCCCGCCGGCAGGCAGCGGCCATCGCGGCCACGTGCTCGGCCATCTCCTCCTGCTGGAACCGCGCGAACTCGATCAGCCGGCCCTCCCGCGCGGGGTCCCGCAGGAAGCCGAAGGGGTGTGCCCGTCGCTCGTCGGCCCCGGGCGGCTCGGCCGCCGCGGCGCCCGGGTCGCCCCGCCCGGCCAGCCACTCGCGAAAGGCCTCTCGGGTGTCGGCGTCGTAGCCGCTCAGCGGGCGCTCCCACGTGTTCTGGTAGAACCACTCGCCCGTATTCTGTCCGCACGGGTGGATCCCGGCGAAGTGGTCGGGGAAGGTCTCGGTCAGGTGGCGGCAGAGCTTCTCGAGGTGGGCGCAGACCTCCGCCCGGTAGAGCCGGTCGGAGACGCAGGAGTGGTGGAGGACCTGGTCGCCGTCGTAGACCATCCGGCTCTCGGGGTGGCGGTCGAGCCACCAGCCGGGCGCGTCGGCTCCCACGCGCGGGACGAGTAGCACCGTGGGGTGCACGGCGATGATCTCGCGGCACAGGCGGTCGAGCGGGGCCCAACTCTGGGGCCTCTCCGGCTCGAGCCAGCACTCCGGCGCCGAGAACGAGACCAGCCGGACGCCCGCGTCGCGCGCGAGCGCAACCTGGTGGAGGAACGCCCCCGGCGGACCACCGACGGGGGTCCAGCTCCCGCCCGCGAGATCGTAGAGCTGGCTGCGCAGGAGCTGCGACGAATCGGCCCGCGCCCGGAAGCTCACCCGGTAGCTTCGGCCCTGCTCGAACGAGAGCCCCGTGTCGCTGTAGAGGTGGTAGTCCGGCCAGCCCTTGCCCGCGGGCGGAGCCGTGAGCGTCACCTGGAGCGCGCCGTCGACGACGGCGGAGGAGCCCACCGTGTTGGCCTCGCCCTGCGGCCAGACACGCCACGCCGCCGCGAACGCCTCCGGCGTCGCGAAGCTGCCCGGCGGGAAGACGTCGGCTCCGCTGGCGGTGTCCACGATCCGCAGATCGGCGATCGCCAGGGCGCCGGGCTGCTGCGCGAAGCGAAAGTGCAGCGTGCCGGTGCGGTCGACCGCGCCCGGCTCGCAGTCGAACGAGTAGTCCTGCCACTCGCTCCCCAGGCGAAGCGCCCCGCCCGCCTGAGCGCCCCAGAAGAAGCGCGGCGGGATCGGCGCCCCGTTGAGGTGGATCTGCGGCCCGCCCGGCGTCTCCCGAACGCGGACGGTCACCTCGGCGCGCGATGGCGCGCACACGAGGCTCAGCGCGAGCAGCGCAAGGGCTCGAGACATGGCGACCTCCCGGCGGCGGGCGTACGGTGAAAGCGCCCCGCCCGAACCGGTTCGTTCGAGCGGAGCGCATCGCCTGCTGCCGGTTGGGGGCCCCGCGGGGGCCTCCCTACCACTCCTTGCGCCAGTCGTCGGCCGTTCCCTTGACTCCGTCCATGCCGATGCTCGTCACCACGAGTTTGCCGTCCTCCAGCCACGATTCCAGCGGCTGGTGGTTCTCGTCGGTGAGGTACCGCTTGCCGAGGAGCCCCGCCTCGACGATCTCCGCGAGCGAGGCGGGAGCGCGCCGACGCGTGGCGCGGAAGGCGCGGACGCCGTCGGTGATCCCCCGCCAGATCCAGTGCCGCTCCTCGCGGCCGCGCCGGCCCATCGGCCGCATCACGGCCGGCTGCAGCTCGAGCAGCCGCAGCGCGCCGAGCCCGAGGTAGCACAGGGGCCCACCGGAGGCGCCACGCGCCACGGCCGGGTTCGCCCCCCGGCACTTGAGCGTGAGCGTGTGGGCCCCGGCCGCCAGCTCGCGCGTGCCGAAGCTCACCTCGCGCAGCCCCGTGTCGGCGCTGTACAGGTCAACGGCGCGGGCGACCGGCACGTCGTCGAGGTAGACGTCGAAGACGCCGTAGTCGTACGAGGTCGCGACCGAGAGCTTGGCCGCGCAGCGAAGCGGCGCATCGAGGGAGAAGGGCATGGCGATCTCACCGGCCGGGTCCTCGTTCTGCCAGAAGACAACGGGGCGGGCGCCGAGCCACTGGACCGACCTCTCGCCGCCGGTGGCCGTGAGCGCGTCGTACTGGTCGGTCGCGGCGATGCTCCTCCACGGGAGCTGCCGGTCGGCGTACGAGGGCAGCGGCTCGCGCGGCGAGGGCGTGCCGGTCTGGTACCAGAAGGCGACCGAGCTGTAGAAGTCCGGCCGCTCGACGTACCAGCCCTCGGTCGGCGGCTCCATGTTGCCTTTGTGCTCGATCGTCAGTTTGAGCGACTTCGCGAACGGGACGGGGTCGGCGACGTGCCAGCGGTAGGCGACCCCGCGATCGCCGGCGTCGTAGCCCTCCCACAGCGGCTGGCCGAAGAAGGCGGTGGTTCGTACCCGGAAGCCCCAAGCATCGTTGAAGTAGTCCTCCGAGCCCGTTCCCTGGAGCGACGGAATCTCTTCGCCGTCGATGTAGAAGAAGTCATCCCCCTCGCCGTACCAACCGTCCTGCATCATGGTGATGCCCATTACGGTGCCGACGTACTGGCCTCGTCCCTCGGTCTCGAGGATCAGGTAATCGGCGCCCGACCGGCACGGGTACTCCTGCCGATAGAGGGCATGGAAGTAGGGCTGGTCCTCGGCAACGGGGAGCGAGAGGTAGTCGACCTGCCAGTAGAGACCGACCGTGGTTGTAGGGTGCTCGTTGGCGACGGTGATCCGGCACGACCGGCGGAACGGCATCCGCCAGTAGCAGGTGAGCGAGCCGGACTCCGAGACCTGCACGGGCAGTGAGTCCACCACGAGCTTCTTCCCGTGGCCGCACGCGAAGAAGCTGTCGAGGGGCGCCTCGACGGCCGGCTCGTCGGAGCCGTCCCAGTAGATGCGCAGCACGAGTTGATCGAGCGTGTCCGAGTGGCCCGCATGCGAGGTGAGCCAGATGTGGTTGATGACCGCCGGCCCCTCGATCGTCGGCAGCTCGAAGGTCGTGCCGGCCTCGATGTAGGTCATGTCGAAGTTCGCGTTGTTCCAGTCCGGCTGCTCGTTGCTCGAGATCCGGCCCGCCCGGCCTTCCATCGGCATCGCGAGTCGTCCCAGTAGATCGGCAAAGGGCACGTTGTCCCACTCCTCCCGCGGCCACGTGTGGGCTGTCACCGCGGGCGGAGGGCACTACCCCAACCGTCGGCAATCGGGCGCCGCAAGCGACCTGCTTTGTCGCAGTAGGGTTCGCGAGGGAGCGGGAGATACCTGCGGGAATGCGATCTATCGCAATCATTCCTGTAGCGTGCTGGGAAATCGACGGCGGGAGTCGGCGGTCTCTCGCCCCTGTACGCCTGGGGCACACACCCCGCCCGGCCCCATCCGAGCGCCGGCTTCAGCATTCGTGCGCTTGTCCATATATCTGGTTTGGCGAGTGGCAGTCGCACAAAAAAGGTGATGCATTCGCGCGGAACACCGACTACAGTGTAGGGTCCGATAGTTCGGCACGCGTGCACCCCGACAGACAGCGGCGGATAGCACGTTCGACCGCCGCGGAGAGTTCTCCACCCGGTCGGACTACGCCGGAAGGGGGTGATTGCCGCCACTACCCACCGCATACACGCGTTCGTCTGCACGTGGTGCCTGTGTATGAACAGCCCTGACCGCTGCTCCTGAGAGGAGAACACAATGCGCCGCAAAGGCTTCACCCTGATTGAGCTGTTGGTAGTCATCGCCATCATCGCGATCCTCGCCGCGATCCTGTTCCCCGTCTTCGCCAAGGCCCGTGAGAAGGCCCGCCAGACGAGCTGTCTCTCCAACGAGCGCCAGCTCGCGACCGCCATCCTGTCGTACGCGCAGGACTACGACGAGACCTTCCCGCTCAAGGTCGATCCGGCGAGCCCCGGGGGCGACTGGTGGTACCAGTACTTCTTCTGCAACGGCGATGTCGGCTACTGGGGCGCCTACGCCTCCGACGCCGCCGGCTGCTTCAACGCCATCATCCCCTACATCAAGAACCGCCAGATCTTCCGCTGCCCCTCGGGCCAGGAGAACCACTGGGCAACCCCGGGCCCCGATAGCACCAGCACCAACTACAACTACAACGGCTTCGCCCACCGGCGCAGCCTCGGCGCCCCGCAGAACGTCTCGGGCTGCATCATCCTGTGGGAGGGCGACGGCGTCCAGGGCGTCGACGCCTCCTTCTGCAACCCCTACTGCGACTACGACCCCGCCGGCAACGTCACCTGGGCCGGCATGGGCACCGGCGGGCAGCGCCTCGGCGACAACCACAACGAGGGCTGCAACTACGCCTTCACCGACGGCCATGCCAAGTGGCTCAAGTCCGGCAACTCGATGTCGGCCTTCACCGCCCTGCCGGGCTCGGCCGTCTGGGACATCAACTGGGGCAACTTCGGCTGGGGCACCGGCTTCTAGCGCCCGCCCGGCCGACACGCTCGAGACGTGAGTGCACGACCGACCAACCAGAGGAGGAGCAACACCCCATGCGTTCCCTGATCGCACTTGCGACTGTGGTCTGCATCTGCCTCTCCGCCGCCGCGTTCTGCGGCTGCGGCAAGAAGGCCGACGAGTCCAAGAACCCGACCGCCGCGACCGCTCCCGGCGCCAAGCCGGGTGCGCCCTCGGCGACCAAGGGCGCGCCGCCCCCCAAGTAGGCGGCAGTCCGTAGCTCAACGGAGCCGGTGCGGGCCACGAGGCCCGCACCGGCTCCTCCCCTGTACGGCCCCCCCCGGCGCCCGGAAACTGTGCCAAAGTCTGTTAGCTACAACAAATTGCCGGCTGCGGGCAGCGCTGGTCCGACCACGCCGCGCGCTCGGATGGAGCCATCGCCCAAGAACCCGCGATTCCAGCGAACATTCCGAACGTCTCTGCGTCAGGATTTCCCGGCAGGCTCGGTGGGTACCGCGGAAAACCACCCAGCCGGTGTCAGGAGGCCGTCAGGCCTACGGCTCCTGAGAGACTCGCAACCGCGAGGGGGATCACAGGGTCCGCCCGTCCATCCTCGGTGGCGCTCCTTGTGTGACGCCCACGCACGGACAGCCCTGCCGCTGCTTCCGAAAGGGGAAACCTGTGCGCAGACGCGCGTTCACGCTCATCGAGCTTCTCGTGGTCATCGCCATCATCGCGATCCTGGCGGCCATCCTGTTCCCGGTCTTCGCCAAGGCCCGCGAGAAGGCCCGCCAGACAACTTGCCTCTCCAACACCCGCCAGACCGCCACCGCGATCGACTCCTACGCGCAGGACTACGATGAGACGTTCCCGCTCGGCTCGGTCACGTGGGTCGGCTGGACCCCGCCGGCCGGCCAGCCCGACCTCGGCACCGGCGCCTCGTGGCGCATGCTCGTCATGCCCTACTGCAAGAACGCGCAGCTCTTCATCTGCCCCAGCTACGAGCGCCCGGACGAGGGCATGTGGGGCTTCGGCCCGGACTGGGCCGCGGGGATCCGCCGCAGCTACGCCGGGTGCCATAGCTGGGCGCACCCGAGCTACGCGGCCAACGGGCTCAAGATCGCCACCGTTCCGCGGCCCGCCACCTGCATCCTCACCATGGAGAGCCGTTACGAGTACCCCGATCTCGGCACCTGGACGATGGAGTGGACGGCCTGGCTCGACAGCGCCAAGGGCGCCTACACCTCCCACAACGGCATGTGCAACTGGTCGTACATGGACGGCCACGCCAAGCCGATGAAGCCGCACCGCACCTTCGGCGACCTCACCTGGGCGCCGGGCGATGTGCCGACCGATGACTTCCTGTGGGAGTGGTGGTCGGGCCCCGACTCGAACACCCTTCGCGGCTGGCAGAACATCAACGCCAACATCCCCGAGTACAAGTAGCTCTCGGCCCGTCCCGCGAGACGGGCGCCAACGCAGTGCGGGAGAGCCGACACGCACGATCGCGTGTCGGCTCTCCTCTCGTACCGCCCCGAGGCGGCCTGCAGGCTCCG
>CAZRDB010000059.1:0-25570 GCA_964598695.1 uncultured Armatimonadia bacterium | reverse complement strand
GCCGGCCACGGGCAATATGCCGGTGGAGATGTTCTCTCCGGGTGACGCATGGTCCGTGGTGCTCAACCCGGCGGCATACGACCGGACTGAGGTGTCAGGGCTCGCCGTGCGCCTCGAGAGGATCTCCTCGACCGGGACCTGGGAACTGACCCAGTCCGATACCGACCCGAGCGGCGAGTACCTCTCCGTGGACAACGCGATGGGCTTCGGGACACCCTTCTGCGTGGTCTTCCGCGCTCCGGGGCTCACCTACGCGGCCGGCGACCGGTTCCGGGTCACGGTCACGGGCCTGACCCCGCTCTCCGCGTCGGTCGGCACGACGCTCACCTACGAGACGACCTTCTTCTCGCTCGGCGCGTAGCGCGCCTCGGGCCCGACCCGCGTGTCCAAACCGCACACGGCCCTCCGTACGCCTTGACGTCGGTTCGGACGTCCCGAAGGATACGGAGGGCCGCGCCGCCCTGCCTCGCGCGCGGCCGGGGGACGGGTCGGAGCCCCGCGCGGGCGAAGGAACCCTGGCACCGAGGGCGAAGGGTCGCGGCCCTTGCCGGGTCGCGGGCCCGGCGCCGGTCGCGCGACCCCACGCGGCCGCCGGCGAGGGGCGCCCTTGAACCGCTCCCCGCGCCGGACGGTTGGTGGATACAGGCGCAGCCTGCGAACGTGCCGTGCCGGCACGCGGTCGCTGCTGCGGAACGTCAGTCGGAAAGGGAAGAGGCACGATGCCACCGATTCCGTTGGCTGTGGATATCGGGTCCTACTCGATCAAGATGGCTCGCTTCGCGCCTGGGCGCCCGCAGCCGCAGCTCGATGTCCTCGCCTCGATCCGCACCCCGTCGGACTCCGTCAAAGAGGGCGAGATCGTCGACCCCTTCGCGGTGGCCGAGGCCACCAAGGAGCTGATGCAGGCGGCCGGGATCGCCTCCGGTACCCCGTGCATCACCGCGGTCGGGGGCCCGAGGGTGATCGCCCGTGCCCATGAGATGCCGGCGATGCCGCTTGCCAAGCTGCGAACCTCGATCCTGTTCGAGGCGGAGCGCTGGCTGCCGTTCCCCGTCGAGGACAGCATCATGGTCCCGCAGGTGATGGGGGAGCGGCAGGGAGAGCAGGGCCGGGTGCAGGACGTCGTGATCGTCGCCGCGCCGCGCGCGGCCGTCGAGAGCCGCGTCGAAGCCCTCCGGATGGCCGGCCTCCGTTGCGTCGAGGTGGACATCGAGCCCTTCGCGCTGATGCGGACGTTGGTCTACGCGAGCTGGAACACCGATCTGTTCTCGAAGTCGATCGCGATCATCCGGCTCGGCTGCTCGTTCTCCGACATCACGATCGTGAGCCGGGGCCAGTACGTGCTGTGCCGCCCGCTTCCAGTGGCCGGGAACACCTTCACCCGGGCCGTCTCGGACACGCTGGGCGAGCCGATGGTGCGGGCCGAGTGGCTCAAGGAGATGCACGGCCAGGCCGGCGCCGATATCGAGCTGCGTGACCTGCCGGACGAGGAGAGACGGATCTCGCAGGCGATGAGCCGCGACATGACGGAGCTGGCTCGGGAGCTGAAGCTCTCGGTGAGCTTCTTCCAGGCCGAGTTCCAGGACCAGGTCTCGGGCGCCAACGTCGAGCAGGTGCTTCTCACCGGGGGCAGCGGACTGCTGCGCGGGATGGACACATTCCTGGCCCGGGCACTGGGGGTCGACGTGCGGCTGCTGCCGTACTTCGACTCGCTGGCGATCGGGACGGGCAAGTTCCATCCCGACTACGTCCGTCTGTCGTCGCCCGCCAGCGTCGTGGCGGTGGGGCTGGCGCTCTCGCCGCTCCTCACCGGGAAGCAGTACACCTTGGCGACCGATCCGAGCATCTTCGGGGTCGCGCTCAGCAAGCGGCGGCAGCAGGCCGCCCAGCAGGTCTCGTAGGATCGGGGTGGGGGCAGAGGCCGGCGATGCGCGGCGGCCCCCCCGGGAAGCGAGGGCATGATGCTCCGAGTCAACCTGATCGGGCAGCGAATGGCCGAGGAGAGACAGGCCCAACAGGCCTGGCTCGTCTGCCTGGTGCTGTGTCTGATCCTGGGGGTTGGGACGTTCGCGATCTGCGGCGCCGGTACCTGGCGGGTGATCTCGAAGAACAGCGAGATCGCCCGGTACCAGCAGCGGATCGAGCAGACCCAGCAGGCGGCGGATGAGGCGGCCGCGCTCAAGCGCCAGACCGAGGTGCTCAAGCCGGTGGCCGATCTCGCGACCGAGGTCCAGGGAAGCGCCGGGCGCTGGGGCGTCCTGCTGCACGATATCACCGTCGCCGTGCCCGATCGCGGCGGCTACTGGCTCGAGTCGATCGAGACCAAGTTCGATGACAAGACCTACCGCCAGACGGCCACGCTCAAAGGTTGGGCCCAGCGGCAGGAGCTGGTCGGCGAGCTGACCGGCCACCTGACCGAGCGCTCCGACAGCATCGACCCCGAACGGGTGACCGTGCCGAGCGTCGAACTGCAGGTGGACGAGCGCGGCGGCACCCAGAAGGTCGGCTTCACCATCGACGCGTCGCTCCGCAAGCCGATTGGGGAGGATTACCAGTGAACAAGTCGCCCTGGCTGCGGACCTTCCTCATCGTGCTGTGTGTCGCCGTCGTCTGCGCGGTCATCGCGGCCCTCTTCCAGTCCCGCGTGAGCGGCCACGTGAAGAAGCTGGACGCCACGCTCACCGAGCGCAAGAACGCCTACAACGCGAATGACGAGCTGATGCAGGCGCGCCCGACCTACGAGGGCAACCTCGAGGCCTACGCGAGCCTGCTGAAGCGGTACGACCTGCCGGTCGCCGACCCCGACGTTGTCCCCTCCGAGCTGATCGCCCTCGGCCTCCGCACCGTCCCCTCGAAGGACATCGAGGCCAAGATGATCCGCGACCTCTCGAAGCTCGCCGAGCAGTCCGGTTGCGAGCTGGTGGAGTACAAGCCGGCCAAGTACGAGCAGCGGCGCGTCGAGCCCGATCCCCGCAAGGCCGCGGCGAACAAGACGGACGAAGAGAAGAAGAAGGCCGAGGACAACTGGAAGAAGCTCACACCGGAGAAGAAGGCCAAGATCGAGAAGGACCAGCTCTACGCCAAGAAGCTGGCCGACACCCGGACCTTCGCCGAGGTCGAGGAGCTGCAGTTGCGCGTCCGCGGCAAGCTCGACGACATCCAGCGGTTCATCTGCGGTCTCTCGCGGTGGCCGACGGCCGAGAACTTCGTGTTCCCCCACCTCGTGATGGTGGAGAACGTGCGGATCCGCGCGATCTCCTCCTCCTCGAACCCCACGCCGCCCGGCGCCAACCCCGACCTCGACGCCGACCTCTCGGCCCGCGTGTTCAGCCTCAAGGAGCTGGACTTCTCGGAGAAGGAGAAGCCGGCGGCGGGCGCCAGCGGCGGCGCCGGCGGTTCGTCGCGGACCCAGCCGGACGCCGGGACCGCGGCGCGCGGCAAGACGACCCAAGAGAGAGAGCCGTCCCGCACCTAGCGGGGCGTCGCGCTCGGGAGGCGGTTACCATGGCGATGCCTGAAGTCCAGGCCAAGAAGCCCAGCAAGGTGGTACTGATCGCGATCCCGCTCCTGGTGATCGGGTTGGTCGTCGCGGTCATGCTGCTGCTCGTCAAGCCCAAGCCCAAGCCGGCCGCGCAGAGCGAGAACGCCAAGCGCATCGCCGAACTCACGGCGCAGGGCCGGACGGGCCATGCGTCCGAGTCGCAGGCCGAGTCCGAGTCGGCGGAGCGGGAATACTCCTGGAGCGAGTTCGCGCTCCGGCGGGATCGCAGCCCCTTCGTGCCCGGCAGCCCGGCCCACAGCACCGGACAGCCCGCGGAGCAGACGCCCACCACTACCCCGCCCACCGGCACGACCCCGCCCACCGGCGGGACGCCCCCCACGACGGGCGCGCCACCCGCCGGAACCGGAACGGGTGGAGTGCCACCCACGACGCTGCCGCAGCCGGGCGCGCTCCCGACCGGACCGGCCGCCGGCCCCGGCGCCGCGGGGCCGATCGTCTCCGGCCCGCCGACCGGCGCTCCCGTCGGGACGCCCACGGCCCAGGCCCCCGCGCCGCGGCCCTCCCGGCTCGATCGAACCAACTCGTTCTTCCGCGGGTTGTACCCACGTTCGGAGGACGTGCTGCGTCCGCGCCGCTCCGACCCGAGCCCGCCACCCGATCTGAGGGTGACCGGGACGGTGATCGGATCAGACGGCCGACCGACCGGTGTGCTTGCCGACGGTCAGACGCGGTACCTGGTACGGCCCGGACAGCAACTGAACGTGCAAGGTCGTAGCATGCGGGTCCTGTCGGTCGATCGCGCGAAGGTTACTTGTCAGGACGAGAGTGGTCGCGTGATCACCCTTCAGGCGAATGGAGGCGCAGCGCAGTGATGTCCACGATGAGACGAAAGCTCGGGTTCGCCCGCCCTTGGGGCCTGCTCTGCCTTCTGGCCCTCGGGATGGCGCTCTCGTCGGGATCTCGGCCCGCGTGGGCCGACGCGGTGCAGCTCAGCTCGGTCGACCTCGTCGAATCGGGCTCCGCCGCACTCGTCGAGCTTCGACTGAGCGGACCTGCCGAGTTCCAGGCGGAGCGGCGCACCGACCCGCTGCGCTACGTGGTGTACCTGCCGGAGGCCTCTCCCGTCGAGAGCGTGCTGGGCTCCCCCGCGCGCTCGGCGAGTGGCTCCTCGGCGCTGGCCCGCGTCCTCGTCCTCGATGGACGCGCGGAGAAGGCGGGGAAGGGCACCTACGTCGTGCTCTACCTCGACCAGCGCCGGCCGGTCAAGGCCGCCCTCCGCGCCGATGGCGTCCTCGCCATCGCCGTCAACGGCCCCCTCGACCTGCAGGGCCCCAAGCCCGCAGCCGCGCCCGTCGCGGCGGCCGCGCCGCAGGAGGCCCCCGCCGCCGGCGGAGCCGCGGGCGCCGATGGCAGCATGGTCAGCGCCGTGCTCGTCTCCGAGGCGCCCGACGGCGCCAACGAGATCTTCGTGCGGGCCGGCGTTGCCCCCCGCTACGAGGCGCGCGCCACCTCCGATACCACCTACGAGGTCGTCCTCTATGCCACCGACGCTCCGCGCGAGCTGTCGGCCGACTGGGCCGGCGAGAAGAGCGGCCTCGTTCGCGACGTCCGGATCGAGCGGGTCCTGGCCGATGGCATCGGCGTCCGGATCACCGTCGAGCTGACCGAGAAGGGCGAGTGCTCCGTCACCCCGAGCGAGGACGGCCGCGAGCTGGTCATCCACGCCGGCCACGCCGCGGCCGAGCCGACGGCGCCGGCCGAGAGCCCCGCCGAACCGGTTGTGACGCCCGGTCCCGAGGGGACGGCCGAGACCCAGGTCGCGAGCCCCGAGATCTCCGGCCCCGGCTCGGGCGCGTCCGGCCCCGAGGCCGGCTGGTTCCCGCTGGGCGGAGAGGCCACGGTCGCCCAGGGCGGCTCGCAGGTCATCCCCGGCCCCCGGCGTCCGACCAGCTCGGGCGGCCTCGGCCGCGGCCCCAGCGAGGGCATCGGAGACGCCACGGCCGGCGCCGGCGCGCGGTTCGAGCCGGGTCCGGCTCCGGGCCTCGCCCGCGTCCCCGCCTTCCTCAGTGAGGGCCGGATCTCCCTCGACTTCCCCGGCACCACGGTCGAGGAGGCCCTGATGGCGATCGCCAACTACGGCGATGTCGACATCGTCGTCGACAAGGCCCAGGACCTCGGCTCGGTTTCGGTCACCATGACCGATGTCACGCCTGAGGAAGCGATCGCGACCATCTGCGGCATCAAGGATCTCGTCTGGGTCAAGCGTGGCGAGACCTACATCGTCGCCACCCGCGAGTCGATCCAGAACTACCTCGCGGTGAGCGACCGCGTCGTCGAGAACTACTACCCGCTGCACCAAGACGCGGCCGCGCTCGACCAGTACCTCGAGCTGGTCAAGCGGCTGCATCCGCGCGTCCTCGTGCAGAAGTACTCCGATCCCGGTGTCCTCGTGCTCGCCGGCGACGCGGTCGATGTCAACGAGGCCATGATGAGCCTCCGTCGCGCCGACAAGGCCCGCGAGGAGGGCATCTACTCGCCTTCCGAGCGCGTCGAGCTGTGCTCGCTGCAGTCGGGCAACGCCTCCGAGCTGGCGGGCTTCCTGAAGCAGGTCTTCGGCGATCGTCTCCAGGTCATCCACCGCTCCGGCACCCAGCAGATCGCGCTCAAGGGCCCGGATCCGCTGGTGTCCGAGGCGAAGGAGTTCCTCGCCGAACTCGACCGCCAGGGCGGCAAGATCGTCACGCTCACCTACAAGCCGACGCGCCACAGCCCCGAGGTCGTGCAGGCGGCCGTGAAGGAGCAGTTCCCCGAGATCGCCACCCACGTGAAGACCGTGGACGGCACCCTGATCATCACCGGCGCCGAGAAGGACGCGCAGGCGGCGATGGAGCATGCCAAGGCCGTCGACCTCTCTCTCGCGACCCGCGCCGAGTCGGTCGAGGAGTATCGGGTCGAGAGCCGCTACCTCCGCGGCCTCGAGCGGCTCGCCCAGCAGGCCTGCCCGGAGGTCACGGTGACCGGCCTGCCGCAGACCAAGACCCTGGTCATCATGGGCCCGGCCGAGCCCGTCGCGCGCTGCCTCGAGAAGGTCCGGGCCTGGGACACCGCGCCCACCACCGAGATCGTGACGGAGAACGTCCGGGTCATCCACCAGGAGCCCGGCTACCTCGCCGAGACCCTGATGGGACTCAAGCTCGACGAGGCCTTCCAGGCCCAGCCGAGCGGCGAGATGCTCGCCCTGACCGGTCCCTCGGTCGCGGTCTCCGAGGCCGTGGCGATCCTGCGCGAGCTGGACCAGCCCCCGGCGCCGGGCAGCTACGCGCTCGAGATCGCTTCGGAGCGTTACGTGCTGCGCTGGGCCTCCGTTACCGAGGCGATGCAGATGCTCTCCTCGGTGTTCGGCGAGAAGCAGGACATGAAGGTCGCGGCGCAGGACACGCCATCGGTCCAGGTGCGCCTGCGCCGGCTCGCGGAAGCCCAGGGCATCCCCGTCGGCCCGCCGAGCCCGACCGGCTCGCCCGCCGCCCCCGAGGACTACTACCTGTTCGGCCAGGGCGGCCCCTTCGGTCCCGGCCCCGACTCCGGCGCCCCGCCGGCGGGCGACATGCCCGCCCCCGGCTCCGGCTCCCCCGATGCGGGCCTGCTCGACGGCACCGTGACCGGCCAGCCGCCGCTGGGTGACGACGACACGACCACTCCGCCCGAGGGCGGCCTCGGCGACGGCTCGACGGCAGGCGCGAACGGCCCGGCAGCCGCCGGCCAGCCGGCGAACGCCGGCGCCTCGTCCAGCGGCGAGCAGATCGAGATCTGGCTCTCGGTCGGCGTCGACATGCGGAACCACGCGCTCCTGCTGGCCGGTCCGCGCTGGGCCGTGAAGCGGGCCGTGGCCATGCTCGAGCAGTTCGACATCGCCCCCCACCAGGTCGTGCTCGAGTGCGTGATCGCCGACGTCAACCGGAACTACCTCAAGGACAAGGGGATCGACTGGGACTGGGGCAGCACCGTGATCGGCGAGGCCGACGGCGACGGGATGAACCTCCGGAGCTTCTCGCGGAGCGGGTTCTCGTTCACCGGCACCTTCGCCCTGACGGCCCAGAACGACAAGACCAAGCTGCTCGCGAACCCCAAGATCCGCTGTGTCGACGGCGGCACGGGCCACATCCAGATCGGCGACACCCTCCGGTACCGGGTGCTCCAGCCCAACCCGGGCGGCACGGCGACCTACTCGACCGAGACGGCCGATGTCGGCATCATCGTCGACTTCACGCCGCGCGTCACCGGCGATGGCCACGTCGTGCTCGACCTGACCGCGGAGTCGTCCTCGATCTCGGGCTACATCGACGGGCTGCCCCAGGTTCGCACCCGTCGGGCCGAGACCGAGGTCGTAGCCGGCGATGGCGAGACCATCGTGATCGGCGGCCTGATCCGCGAGGACGAGATCGAGACCCTGAAGACCGTCCCGTTCCTCTCCGATATCCCGGTCCTCGGACAGCTCTTCCGCCACCGCAAGGTCACGAAGGCCCCGCAGGAGCTGGTGTTCTTCATGACGCCCAAGGTCATCTACTCCCACGACGGCACGCTACGCTCCGAGAACGCCTCGGGCGTCGCCGAGGGCGCCGGGCCCCGCCTGCCCTCCCAGGGAGCAGTCAGCCCGGCCGAGCTGGAGCAGCTCAGCTCGAACTGGACCGCGATGGGCGAGTACGAGGTGCCCGCGGCCGAGGCAGCCTCGCAGGAGGAGCAGCCGGCGACCAAGCCCTCGAACGACCGGCCGCAGACCGGGGCTCTCGCCCGGATCGGCAACGGGTAGCGGGGACGAGGCAACCGTACGACTGACGGGGAGGCGCCGCTCGGCGCCTCCCCGTTCCACGTGTCGTGCTCGAGGGTGGAGCTACGCGCTCGGCTTGTCGTCGGCGCTCTTCGACTCCTCGTGGTACTCCTGGTCGACGTTGACCGACCAGACATCGTGCCTCTCGCCCTGGATGTTGCGGGCGGCGAGCAGCGCGGTCAGCATCGAGTGGTCCATGTTGTTGTAGCGGTGCTGGCCGTTGCGCCCGATGCACTGGAGGTTGGCGAAGCCCGCGAGCCACTCGCGGACGGTGTCGATTCGCTCTTGGTAGCCATCGTCGTAGATCGGGTAGGCCTTCTGCATCCGGACCACGACGCCGTCCTCGACCCAATCCCGCTCGACGAGCCGGATCTGGGCGCACTCCTTGGTCCCCAGTTCGATCAGCGACTCGTCGGAGGCCGTCCACAGCCCGTCGCCCTCGAACGTGAAGTACTCGAGGCCGAGGCACGACTTCGCCGCGTCGGGGACCATCTCGGGCGACCAGTTCTTGAAGTTCTGGATCCGGCCGAGCTTGACTTCCGGCGAGTGGATGTAGATCCAGTTGTCGGGGAACAGCTCCGCCTGGTTGCAGATCAGCCCCACCGTCAGGAAGTCGCGGTAGCGCAGGCCGCGGGCGGCCTCCCGCACCTTCTCGGGGGCCTCGGGGCTGAACGACTCGACCAGCTCGCGCAGGGGGAGCGAGGAGATGAACTGGCTCCCCTCCAGCTCCGAGGTCTCGCCGGAGGGCTCGCGCACGGTCACGGCGACCACCCGTCCGGCCTCGTGACGGATCCGCGTAACCTCGCGCTCGCGCAACACCCGCTGGCCGTGGGTCTGGGCGAGTTCGGCCGCGCGCTCCCACATCATCCCCGGGCCGAGCCGCGGATAGCGGAAGCGGTCGATGAGCGTCTTGATCCGCGTGTCGCCCGGCTTGGCGAACAGCGCGTTCTTGACGGCCTCCCACAGCGAGAGGCCCTTGATCCGCTGCGCCGCCCAGTCGGCCGAGATCTCGGTGCAGGGGATCCCCCAGACCTTCTCGGTATAGGTCTTGAAGAACATCTCGTAGAGGCGGCGACCGAAGCGGTTGGTCACCCACTGCTCGAGGTTTCGCTCCTCGCGGCAGGGGAACATGCGCCACCACAGGTAACTGCCGACCGCGGCCGCCGAGGTCGCGACGCCCAGCTTGCTGAGGGCGTCCATCGCCTTGAGCGGATAGGCGAAGAACTGGTTGCGGTAGTAGATGCGCGAGAGGCGGGGCCGGTCGAGCATCTCGCTGCCGAGGATCTCCGTCCACAGCGCGTCGACCTCGGTCACCTTGGTGAAGAAGCGGTGGCCGCCGATGTCGAAGCGGAAGCCCTTGTAGAGGTCGGTGCGGGCGATCCCGCCGAGGATGCCCTCGCGCTCCAGGACCGTCGCCGGGATCGAGGCCTTGCCCAGTTCGTAGCAGGCGGTGAGGCCCGCCGGCCCTCCGCCGATGATGACGACGTGCTCCGACATACCGCGACCTCCTGCACCGCGCGTGCTGCGTGGGATGGGCCCGTGCCTCGCCCCCCCCGCGATAGTAGCGCGGCGAGCGCTTGCTTGTCGATTGCGGCTCGGAGGCGCGCGGCGGGGTCAGGGGGCGAGGATCGGCCGCACCGCGAGGGCGTCCAACCGCGCCGCGCCGCCGTCGCTCTCCACCGCCAGCCGGTCGCCCGTGCCGCGCGGCGCCCGGGCGATGATCGTGCGCGTTCCTCCGATGGAGACGTCGACGATGTCACGGAGGACGACCACGGTGAGGTCGAACGGTTCAGCGAGCCCCTCCACGTGGCTGATGCCAGCCACCGAGTCGCCCCCTGCCGGCCCGAGCGAGACGGTCCCGCCGGCCCGGTCGATCCGGAGCGCGAACGCGCCGGCAGCCCCGCTCCGGAGCCCGAGGGTGAGAGTCCCCAGCCCCGCCTCCGGCGTGACCCGGCAGGTGAGCACGTAGTCGGACGGGAGGTCGCTCCACACGGTCGGCGTCGTGCTCGCGCCGCCCGCGAGCGGCAGTGGGTCGGCCGCTGCCGGCATCAGCTCGGGCACGAAACGGGTGCCGAGGCGGCCGTCGGGGAGCCGGACCAACACGCGGAAGATGAGGTCGCCGCCCCAGCCGCCGTCGGGGAGCCACGAGACGTAGATGCGGCGGTTGTCGCCGAACGGCGCGGTCTTCGGGACGTACAGCACGTCGAGGCTGTTCGGCGTGGGCGCGGTCCACGGCCCATCGGGACCGGGGGCGGTCCAGTAGACGAACTCCGCGAGCAGGTAGTACGTCCCGTTCCACTCGAACAGGTCGGGGCAATCGGTCACCCGGCCGACCACGAGAAGGGGGTCCACCATCCGCCAGGCGCGCAGGTCGTCCGAGAGGAGCTTGCCGATGCAGCCGTCGCGGCCATCGGTGAGGCGCGTCGTGACGAGCATCCGGTAGCCGCCGGTCACGGGATCGGTCGTCACGAGCGGGTCGCGCAGGTCCATCGGGTCATAGCCCTCCGGCGCCGAGAGGAACGGGTTCGGCTGTTGCTTGGTGAAGTGGATGCAGTCGGGGCTCGTCGCGTGGCCGAGGTGCTGTGTGCCGTCCGACTTCCGCGTCGCGTAGAAGGCGTGGAAGGTCCCGTCCTGCTCGACGACCGAGCCGGTGCAGATCGAGCACTCCCACTGCGCGTCGATCGGGATCGCCATGGGGTGCTGCTCCCAGTGGACCAGGTCGGTCGAGGAGATGTGAGCCCACTGGTGTGCCCCGAGCCCCCACTTCGAACCATGGTGGCGGCGGTCGTAGAGGTAGAAGACGTGGAAGCGGCCCTCGTGGTAGAAGGGCATGCAGTCGCCGACCGAGATGCCCAACCCGCGCGGGCGCCAGTAGGCCACGCTCGCGCGCTCGGGCCCGAGGATCTCGCGATCGCGCCGCGCCACGGCCTCGGGACCGCCGGAGAGGAGGGTCACCTCTTCATCCGTGAGCGCCCGGCTCCACAGGGCGGCGTGGTCGAGCAGCCCGCGGAAGCCCTGCTTGATGACCCCCTCGCCGTGCGACTCGGCGCCGATCAGGAGGGGCTCGGCATTGGCGCGCACCGCGCCGATCGGCCACTCCTCGTCCACGAGCACGCCGTCGACGAACAGCTCGAGCCGCGGTCCCGTGAAGCGAACGATCGCGTCGTGCCAGGCCTCGGGGCCGATCGCGGCGAGGGGGACACTCACGCACAGCGGACGGTCGCGCGCGTCGGCGCCCAGCTCGAACCCGAGCGCCGGGCCGGCGCCCAGGTCGGTGACGAAGAGGTTGTACGAGAGGCGCGTGCCCCCCCCGTGGCGCGAGAGGATCGGCGTGTCGGTCACACCTGGGTCGAGCCGGAAGCGGACACAGAGGGACATCGCGGGGCCCGCGAGGAGCAGCGCGGGGCGATCCGACGCGCCGGCCGACAAGTGCCCGCCGTCGAGCCGGGCGACGCGGCCGTCGCCGGCGCGCGCGAGCGATGCGGCCCGGTCCTCCTCCGTCAGCTCCGCACCGAGGGCGACCGTGCCCACGGTTGAGAGCTGCTCCCCGGAACGGGCTTCGGTCGCGTCAGCGAAGTGCCACACGGCGACAGCGTCGTCGAACGGGGAGCCGGCCGCGCACGCGGCCGCGAGCACCAGCGAGGTCAGCATCGCGGAGACCCTCTTCCCGGCGCTCCACCCGAAGCGCACGGAGGTAGGTTCGAGGGACGGGGCGCCAAGCCTGCAGCACTACCGTGCGGAGACGCGGCCGTTCTCGTCGAGCAGGGCCCCCAGCTGCCGTGAGAGGTCGTCCAGCATGCCGCGAATCCGCTGTGCGTCCTCCGGACACGCGTGGGTCGGCCGGCCGCGCTCGACCCGGATGGGGATGACCGCCGCGGACTCGACGCCTGCCCGAGAGAGGGTGCAGGTGAGGATCGCGCTGTCGGCGGCGCCATCGCGGTACTGGTCGAACACGAAGTTGCCGAGCGAGTAGGCGACGAGTGCCGGCCGGCGATCGGCCCCGGAGGTGGCCACCTCGATCCCCTGGAGCACGTGCGGGTGGTGTCCGATGACCAGGCCGGCGCCCGCCTCCACGGCGGCTCGCGCCAGCGCACGCTGCCGATCGGTCGGCTCCGACGTGAACTCTACCCCCCAGTGGAAGGCCACCACGACGACTTCGGCGCGTGCGCGCGCCCGCGCGACCTCGCGCCGCACCGTCGGTTCAGAGGCCAGCGCGATGGTCGGCTGCGCCGCGTTCGGGAAGATCCCCTCCGGCAGCCAGTCGGAGAACGCCAGGAAGGCGATGCGCACGCCCCCCACCTCGACGACGGTCGCTTGCTCCGCCTCGGCCTCCGTGGCGCCCGCGCCGCACCACAGAAGCCCCGCCTCGTGCAGCGCGCCCATGGTGTCGACGAGCCCCTCGCGGCCGCAGTCGGTCGAGTGGTTGTTCGCGAGGCAGAGGATGTCGAGTCCTGCCTCGCGCGCGGCCTCGAGGGCGACCCGATCGGCCCGGAAGCTCACCTTCTTCTGCAGCGTCTCGCGCCGCTCGGTCACCGGGCATTCGAGGTTCGCGAACGCGAGGTCGGCCGCACCGAGATCCTCGCGCACCTCACGGAAGACCCACGGCCAGCCCTCGCGCGCGGCGGCCCGCGCGACGCCCCGGTCGAGCAGCACGTCGCCCACGACCGCCAGCGTTACGGTGCCCGCTGAGCGCGCGACGCCGCCCCCCTGCACCAGGGTCAGCGCGAGCACCGCCAGCGCGCCGGCGAGGAGAGCGGCCGGGCGGCCCCTAACAGCCGCTGCCATAGACCCTGTACTCCTTCTGATCGCCCGTGCCCGTGCCGCTCTTGCCCTTCGGGATCAGGAAGCTGTCCGTCCAGACCGGCGGGTCGGGGACGTTGCCGCTCTTGAGCATCTGCCGCCAGCTCGCGTCGGTCAGGCGGTCACCGGCCGCGTGGACGAACTCGTAGTAGCTGAAGCACGGGCCGCGCGTGAGCACGAGCTGGCCCTCGATCGGGACGATGGCGAGGATCTCGTTGGCGTGGCCGACGGCCTCCTCGAGCGCTCCGCCGTTCGCCGTGTGCACATCGGCGACGACGGCCATGTCCTGCTCGGCCTCGCTCAGCATGGACCATTCCGTCGCGTTGGGGGCCTGAACCGAGAGTGTGAGCCGCTCCAGCTCGGCGCCGAGGTAGCGGATCTGCTCATACTCGCGGTCGGTGAGCGCCTCGTTGCGCAGCTCCTTCTCGGAGACCGTGCGCAGGAAGACCAGCAGGTCGTGAACGCGGGCGAAACGGGCGGCGGTCCGCTCGGTAAGCAAGTCGCGCTCCCGGAGGCCCCGGTAGGCGAGCGCTGTCACGCGAAGCAGACGGTCGTAGAGTACCACGTTGGGCTCGACGTAGCCTTTGACCGCGGGCGGGGGCTCCTCGCCGCACTCGACGGCCATGCCCTTCGAGTAGAGGATCGTGTCGCGGCGTAGCTCCGACCACGAGGCGAGGGCCGTGTGGATCGACTTGTCCTGCCACGCCTCGCTGCGCATGACCGACGGGTAGCCCTCGGGCAGGGGCTCGAGGAGTGCTCGCAGCGAGCCGAGCCAGCCCCAGTAGAGGTTGTCGGCCCACACATCGGCCGGGAGCCGCGCGAAGTCGGCAACGACCTTGTCCCGGGCCGCGACGTACCCCTCCCAGCCGCCCTCGTTGTAGATCTCGGCGTGGTCGTCGAGGATCTCGGCGGCTCGATCGCTGCCAAGTGCGGCCATGACATCGAGGCCCGAGGGGAAGCCGCGCCGCAGCGGGTCGCAGGTACGCGCGAGCGCCTCGCCATCCGGGATGTACCTCTGGCCCATCAGCCGGAGCTGGATCGCCTGGCCGGGCATGCCGAGATACCCCGACTGGATCCGTGCGGCACGGAGCTTCTCGACGGCCTCGACGAACGTGCCGAGCCTCTCGGGGTCGCCGAGGTCGGCGAGGGCGGCGTCGGCTCCGTACACCTGGTCGGCGACGCTCGACCACTCGAGCGGCGTGTGGTCGTCTGCCGTGCCGACGAGGAAGCTGGTCGGCTCGTAGATCGTCTCCCACAGCCTCCGCGCTCGCTCGCTGTCGAGCAGGCGCGCGAGGAGCAGGCCCTGTCGAACCACAGGCTCGTTGATGCGCTTCTGCGCGTCGCGCGTGGCGAACGGAACGGTCCCGTACCACATCATCGTGAGAAAGAACCGCTCCAGGTTCGGGTTGCCGGCGTAGTGGCCGCGCGGGATGAACTGGGAGTAGTCGATCCGGTACCCGAAGAGGGGGCTCTCCGCGAGGCCGGCGTGGCCCTTGATCAACGCCAGCTCCTGCTCGACCTGCCGCATGGCCTGCGGCGACAGCGTCGGGGCGCGGTCGAGTCCGAGCAGGCGGGCCGCCACAACCGTGTAGGCCGCGTTGCGCTCGGCCGCGGCGGCCATCTCCGTCCCCGCAAGCTCCTCGCACTGGCCCCGTGCCCCCGTTGCGAGCGCCTCGGTCAGCTCCTCGAGCGCCGGGAGCAGCTTCTGTTGCTCGGTGATCCGCAGCACGAAGTCGAAGACCATGTGATGGAGCTGGAGGATCGAGTCGGAGGTCACGAACGAGGGGAGGTTCAGGTAGTCGTTGTTCTCGTAGATGAAGAAGAGCTGCACATCGTCGCGCGGGGCGACGACGAACAGGTTGCGCGCGAGCATCTGACGCTCGGTGGCGCTGAGGGGACGCGCCTTCGTGAACGGCTTCAGGTTGGAGACCTCGGAGAGCGACGCGCTCACCGTATAGGGCTCGACCTTCGCGACCACGTTGTCGAAGTCGGCCGGCGTCTCCGGCAGCGTCTCTACCGCGAACAGCGCGCGGCCCTCGTCGAAGTACGAGTAGAGGTCGCCCTCTTGCGCGTCCGCATCGCGCGGCGGGAGGTCGGTCTCCTCCTCGGGCGCCGGCGTCGGTATCTGGGCGCCGGCGAGCTGCTCCGTCGCCACCGGGTAGTCGCGCGCGGCAGCGGTCACCTGCCTGCGGCATGCCGCCAGGCCACAGAGGGCCAGTGCGGCGACGCACACGAGCATCCATCTTCTCATGGCGCACCCCCGCCGATCGTCATCGTGCGTCCATCGGCTTCGAGCCGTACCGAGCATCTGTCGGCGCCCAGAAGCCGAACCGTGCGCCAGCGCTGCGGAAGCGCTTCGCCCGCGAAGCCAAAGCCGCTCCAGTCGTAGACCATCACGCACTGGCTGCGGTCGAGGTCGGTCTCGACCGAGATCAGCTCATCCGAGCCGTCGCCGTCGACGTCGGCCAGCGCGAAGTCGGTGAACGGGTGGCTCAGCGCCGAGCCTCTCCACTTCGGGAAGCCCTGTGTTCCGTCCCACCCGTAGACGTAGAGGCAGTTGTGCGGGAAGGGCATGTAGGGGGTCTCCTTGTGGAGCCCCACGACGATCTCGCGCATGCCGTCGCCCTCGACGTCGGCCGTCGCGAGCTTCCACGGCCGCAGCGCCCGGGGAACGCCCACCCACAAGACGGCGCTCTCGCGCAGGACCCGGACCGTCGGGTCGGCCGTCGGTTCGAAGCGCACCTCCTCGACCGCGCCGTCGCCGTCGAGGTCAACGAGGACGGATCGCCCGCCCGCCCGCTCCGCAAGGGCCGGGAGGAGCAGAAGCAGGAGCGTGAGGGCTGCCAGACGGCCGCGGGAGTGCTGGAGACCGCGAGCCACGCGCACTCACCTCCCGCCGATGTCGCGTCCCCTGCCGCCCCGAGCGGCAGCAAGGGAGCCTTCTCCTCGGCGGGGCGCCAACCTCCGCGTCCGATCCGGATGGCGGGCCGCCGCCTGGCGGGATGGCTCGATGTCGGGTATCATCCGACGTCGGGTGGCGGTGTCCCGCTGCCCGTTGGCGGGCGATCGGAAGGAGCAGCACATCCCCATGTCCATGCGCCCCTCGCACGTCGCGATCGGCCTCTCGGCCGCCGGGCTCCTCGCGGTGAGCGCCCTCCTCGTCACAGGCTGCGGCGGAGGGCTGCCGACGGTCTCGGCCACCATCTCATGTACCGACTCCGACACCTTCAGCCCGATCGTGCTCTCGGTGAACGCCGGCGACTACATCCAGTGGACCAACAACGACACCGACCCACACACCGTGATCGCCGACACCGCGAACGCGCTGCTTGGTGGCCCAAACTCGGACTCGGCCTACCCCTCGGGCATCCCCGCCGGGCAGTCGTACCAGTGGATGGTCCCGCACTACGCGCAGCCGGGCGCGGTGTTCTACTACCACTGCCGGATCAACGGCACGGCCGGCAACGGGAGCAACATCGGCACCGGGATGGCCGGCCGGATCGTCGTCGTCGCCAACTAGGGGGCGCCCGCGGCCCCTACTCCGGCGTCGGCGTGCCCGTCCACGTACCCTGGTTGCCGAGATGATCCACGTACGTTCCGGTGACCGTCGCAGCCAGCGTCCCGCTGAACACCACGGGCCCCGTCGCGCCGCCCGGCCCGCCGCGGACGGCGATGGTGATCGCGCCGCCCTGCTGCACGACGCCCACGACGAGACCGCCGATCATCGTGTAGCCGTCGCTCGTGATGGTCAGCGTCTCCGTCGACGGTGCTCCACCGTCGTAGGCGAGACGGTAGATGCCGGTCGTGGTCTGGTGTGCGGCGCGCACGCACGTCGCGGCGCCCGAGGCCGGGCTTACGAGGGTGCGGCTCCAGTTCCCCGCGCCCGAGCCCGCGTTGGTGAGCTGGACCGAGCCGGTCACCGTCCCGCCCTCCCACCCCGAGAAGCTGAGCGTGAGCAGGGCCGCCGCGTCGCACGTGCCAACGGTTCGGGTGGCCGTCATCGCCTGCCCGTTGCGGAGGACGTCGAAGCAGAAGCCCTCCTGCGGGTGGCCGTCCGCGTCGTTCAGGACCACGACCCACGTCCCCGCGATGTCCGCCGGGACGATCGCCGCTTCGCCTCCGCACCCGCCCAGGGGAAGCGCCGCTACCACGAGTGCCGCGAGTGCCGTACCGAGAAGAAGAGCCCCGCGCGCGTTCATGTCGCTCGCCCGCCTTCCGCTCGTGCCGCTCGACCGGTTCCGACACCGCGCCACCCACGCTACGTTCTCCGGGCTTTCGGCGCCCCCTGCCGACGACCGCCCTGGGTCGGCGGCGTTTGCGGCGCGGGCGAGGGGGTATAGGGGAAGCAGAGGCGTCGTGGCCGGCGCCTCCCTACCCGTACGACGCCTGGCTCGCGATGGGAGAGTGCCTACTGTGAAGATGTTCGCCGCCACTGTCTGTGCTGCCCTGGTCCTCGCCGGTCTTGCCGGCTGCTCGAAGAGCAACGCGGAGGCCTCGGCCGCCCCTGCCGCCCGCGCGACGGTCGCCGTCGCCTCGGTCGCCCAGACCGAGAGGGACGCCCCCGAGACGGAGGCCATCATCATCGACCACACCTGCCTCGACGTCGAGGCGATCCCCGACGAGTGGATCCAGGCGGCGCAGGAGAAGCTCCGGATCCACTACGCCCACACCTCGCACGGTGGCCAGATCATGTCGGGCCTCGCGATGCTGGCGGAGTCGACGCCTCGGCTGGCGTTCCGGGCCGAGGGCAGCGCGCTGCCGACCGAGGCCGGCGCCCTGTGCATCTTCGACGGCCAGGAGACCGAGGGCTACATCACGCCCGAGCTGTACTGGGCGACGCCGGAGGGCCTGGCCGCGACGCAGAAGGTCCTCGACGACAATCCCTCGATCAACGTCTCGCTGTGGTCGTGGTGCTGCCAGCAGGACCACAACTCGCAGGCCGACACCCAGGGCTACCTCGACGCCATGACCCGCCTCGAGGAGGCCAACCCGGACGTGCGCTTCGTCTACATGACCGGCAACGCCCAGGGGCGCGACGAGGGCGGCTACAACCGCCACCTGCGCAACGAGCAGATCCGGCAGTACTGCCGCGACAACGGCAAGGTCCTGTTCGACTTCGCCGACATCGACGCCTGGTACAACGGCGACGAGCAGACCGGGACCTTCGATGGTCACACCTATCCCCACGAGCACGAGCACTACGGGATCGATGAGGACGCGCACACCTCGCGCGAGAACTGCCTCCACAAGGGCCAGGCCTTCTGGTGGCTCGCCGCCCGCCTCGCCGGCTGGGAGGGCTAGCGACCCGGCCCACGCAACCGAACCGCACGACCCCACATGCCACTGCGGAGCACCGCTCTCGGTGGCGTGTGGCGCGTACGCGCCGAGGGGGCGCAGGGAGATGCGGTCGCGCTGGAGAAGCGCCCCTCGGGCCTTCGCAGTGGTGGGAGCGGCTGGATCGGTTCGACGCCCGGTCACGGGCAGGGAGGGAGCTGGAGCGTGAGCAGGCTGGTATCCGTCGCACTCCTTCTGATCGCCGTGAGTCTCGTCGTCGCTGTGGGATGCTCGAAGCCGGCCGACACCGGAGCGTCGCCCCCGGCGCCCGCCAAGACGGCCGACGCGAAGCCCCCCGTGACGCCTCCCCCGCCCGCGAAGACGGAGTCGGCGCCCAAGACCGAGTCGTCCGCCAAGCCGGAGGCGGCCGCGAGCACCACACCGACGGCCCCGCTCTCCGCCTACGCCTGGACGGAGACCCCCACGCTGGCCGGGATCCCCGGCGGCCCCGTGAAGGGCGTACTCAACGGGAAGCCCTTCGAGCCGAAGGCCGTCGTGATGGATGTCGACAAGGGCGACAAGCTCCGGCGGATCGTGTTCAGCGCCAAGGAGATGTCCGGGAACTCCGACACGCTCTCCGGCGTCGCCCAGGTCGTCATCACCACGACCCAGGATCTCGCTCCGGGCACCAAGTTCGAGGTGAAGATGGGGTTCCCACACGACGAGGGCACCATCTTCTACTGCCACTACGACGGCCCCAACCCGCCCATCAGCGTGAACAGCCCCTGGGCCTGCGCGCTCTCGATCGACTCCGGCGAGAAGAAGCCCTACGACCCGAAGGGCGAGATGGTGCAGATCGCCGGGACCTACAAGGGCAAGATCCACCTGTGCTTCAACGACAACAAGAAGACCTACATCGCCGGCGACTTCGAGGCCAAGATCCGGTACTTCGGCGCGCCGTAGGCGCGTCGGCTCCGTACGGCGAGAGCCCCCCACGAGCCACGCGAGGGGCTCTCACGTCTGTACGGATAGGTTACCTGCCGCTACAGCGGTTCGCGAGAGTCCCTGCACGTAGCAGCGGCGAGCAGCGGCCTGTCGAGCGTTTGCCCTTGTGCTCTACCTGAGCGGCTGTCGTCGGGGCCCGTGGGCTTTGGCCCCGACCGCAACCGCCTAGGGTGGTGTGGAGGGGCAGCCCTCCACAGGTTGTCGCTCTTGGCTCTTGCTCGCGAGAGCTGCTCTAGCCGTTGGCCGCGCCATCGAGCAGCAGCCACAGCAGGACACGCCGCTCGCCGCCGCCCTGGGCCGCGAGTGCCGCGAGCGTCAGATCCTCGGAGGTGTGGGTGGCCGTCGCGACGGGCCTCGGCGCGCCGCTCGTGGCGCTGCTGCCCGGCGCGATGGCCTCAACCGCGCAGGTCACGCCGCCGGCCCTCTCGTCGCCCGCGCACAGCAGGAGGTGCGTGTTCCCCTCGAGCGCCATCCCGGTAACGCGCCCGCTCTCGCCCGCGGGCAGGACCGCGCCGAAGAGGGCGAACAGGTCGCCCTGGTGTGGCGCGAGCGGCTCGCCCCGGTCCTTCTCCATGGCGCCGGCCGCGTGGACGAGCTGCCCGAACGCTTGCGCGAACTCCTCGCGCGTCGCAGTGCGCCCGCCGCGCTCGAGGACCGCGATCGCGCAGTAGGCCGGCGGGGCTTCGTCCGCGTAGGGCGGCGTGACGCCGATCCAGGCGCTCCCCGACTCGGGCCGGCTGAACGTGACGCGGCTGGTGTCGCCGTCCGGGTGCTCCCCGAGTTCGCTGCCGGTCGGATCCAGGACGCGCACGGTCACCGTGTCGGTGCAGGCCTCATCGCCCGCGGCATAGACGGTGTACTCGACGCCCGCGGCGGCGGGGAACTCGATCGCCGAGATCGCGCCCGGCTGCACGAGTGCGACGCCGAGCGAGACCGGCGCCTCGGCGAAGCCGAAGCCATCGGCCAGCGCCGGGTCGCACAGCGCGAGAAGGCCGTGGAGGGCCTGACCGGCGCCCTCGGCGCCACTCCAGACGGGTGCCTCCTCCTGTTGCGCCCGGGCGGCACAGGGGGCAAAGAGGCCGAGCAGTGCGAGCGAGACGAGCGCGAGCGCACGTGCGGTGCGGAACCCCGGCATGGGTGATGCTCCTCACCCAGCCCGTCCCGCGCCCAGCCCCAAGAGCGAGGCCAGTATAGCAGCAGGCGGCCGGGGCTCTCCCCCCGGCAGGTAGCAGCGGCGAGCAACGGCCTGTCGAATGCTCGCCCTTCTGCTCTGCCTGAGCGGTTGCCGTCGAGGCCGACGGGCTTTGGCCCCGACGGCAACCGCCTAGGGTGGTGTGGAGGGGCAACCCTCCACAGGTTGTCGCTCTTGGCTCTTGCCCGCGAGAGCCGCTCTAGCCGTTGGCCTCGAGATCCAGCAGCATCCACATCATGACCGACCGCTCGCCGTTGCCGCCGACCATGGGAGCGACCTCGGTCAGCTCCGTCGGGGTGTAGGTCACGGCCGCGACCGTCTCCATCGTGCCGCTGTAGCCGTACGACTCTACTCCGCCGTCCGAGAAGTCGCAGCTGACCTCGTTGGTGTTCTCGTCGCCGGCGCTGAGCAGGATGTGGAGGTTCGCCTCGAGCGTGATCCCCGCCACGCGGCCGCCCTGGTTCCCCGGCAGCACGGCGCCGAAGATCGCGAACTGGTCGTTCGCGTGGGGCCGCAGCTCCGTCCCCAGCTCCTGCTCCAGCGCGCCGGCGGCGGCGATCAGCTTGCCGAACCCGGTCGCGAACTCGTCCGGGGTGGCGTCGACGCCGCCCTGCTCGAGGAAGCCGACCGCGATGTAGGTGGACGGGGCGTCCTCGCTGTAGGCCATCGTGACGCCGACGCGGACATCGGTGTAGGCCGGACAGGAGAAACGCACGCACAGGGGGTCATCGCCCGGGTGCGTCCCCAGCGAGTTGCCGTCGCCGTCGAGCACATCGAGCGTGACCTCGTCCGCCGCCTGGTCGTCGCGCGCGGCGTAGACGGTGTACTCGACACCCTCGGCGGCGCCGAACAGGACGGTCGCCTGCGGGCCGGGGATCTGGCGAGCCACCGCGATGTTGAGCAGGCCGTCGGCCCAGCCGAGACCCTCCTGCCGTGCCTCTTCGCAGCGGGCGAGGAGGTTGCCGAGCGCTTGGCCGGCGTTCTCGGCGCCGCTCCAGAGCTGCGGCTCGTCCTGCGCGAGCGCGGGGCGGAGCAGCGCGAGGCCCAGGAGGGCGAGGGGGAGCAGGCGTACAGCGCGGAACGTGGGGCATCTCAACATAGGGCACTCCTCAGTGAGCTGGCCCCCGCACCCCGCGCGAACCGCAGTATAGCAGGGGACGACCAAGCGCGGCCGGTGGTTCCCCCATCCGCCCGCGCCTACCGCACCCGCGTCAGGAAGAACCGGTCGACCCAGACGCTGTCGACGTTGTCCGGGTTCGCGTCCGGCGCGATCCACAGGTAGAGGCCGTCGCGCAGGGTGGTCTCGCCGATCTGGTAGACGCGGTACTCGCCACTATCGACCTGGGAGGCCGGTACGTTCAGCCCCGCGACGCCCTGCTTGCTCACGGTGTCGTACAGGCCGCACGAGAAGGCCGTCCCCTGCGTGCCCTTGAGATCGCACCGCACCACGACGTGGCACATCCACTTCGCGTCCGGATCGGCGCCCGCCGCGAAGAGCGGATCCTGGACCGCCCACTCGCGCGTGCTGCCGGGCATCTTGGCCGCGACGCCGTCCGAGGCCTTCGGGTCCGGCGTGCGGGTCGCGAGATCCCCCTCGCGGTACAGGCTGAACGCCATGTCCTGGAGATCGAGCCAGTCGGTCTCCGGCAGGTTCTCACAGCCCGGAGGCGGCCCGCTCGCGGTGCGCGGGAGCGCGGCGACGCGCTGAGCCCAGGCGTCGAGTGTCGTGCCCTCGCTGACCATCGTGACGTCGTGTGCACGGAGGAAGTCGATGAACGCCTGGACGCCGGTGCCGTAGTCGGCCGGGCCGGCCCACGGGATCCCGCTCAGCTTGGCGCGCTGCTGCAGCTCGAAGTAGCGGGAGAACCACACGTAGCGGATCGGCACGCGCGCCATCCGAACGCGGTCGAGCACGGCGGGGTCATCGGCCACGGCCGCCTCGGCCCGGTCAAACAGCGCCTCGGCCTTCGTGAGCGTCTCGAGGCTCAGGAAGGGCGCGGCGTTGCTGGAGTAGCACGAGAGGTAGTGGTCGGCCGCCTCGCAGGTGTCGGCCATGAGGTCGATGTACTCCCCGATCGGCCCCGCGGCCTCCCCGTAGTAGCCCCGGAGGAACTCGTCGATCAGCGCTTCGTCATCCTGGTACGGGTCCCACAGCAGCTTCGCGAGCAGCCAGGCGCGCAGCTCGGCGAACTCCGCGCCGTACGACTGGTACGCCCCCTGCTCGAAGATGCCCTTCGCTCCGTGCTCGGCGAAGAAGCGGACGTTCGGACCCAACGCTCGCAGGTTGGGGTGGGGGAGGAGGTAGTGCGCGAAGTTCGTCGTGTAGTCCCAGATGTACAGCCGCTGGCACTTCTTGGACCAGCCGCGGATGTCATCGGCGAAGGTCTTGTTCACCTCGGCCGTCAGCGGGCGCGAGAAGTCGCACTCGATGCTGCACAGGCGGACGATGACGTTGGGGCGCGGCTTCACGTGCAGCGGCGGCTTGCGGCTGTAGGAGTAGGCGAGCGTGTCGACCGCGACGTGCGGGAACTCGTCCTCGATCCCCGCCGCGATCCGGTTCACGAAGTGGAGGATCGGGCCGATCGGCGAGCCTTCCTCCTTCTCGAGCGCGGCGCACTCCTCGCACTGGCAGGCGCCCCACCAGTCGTTCTGCGAGACCGAGACGATGGTCGCCTCGGGCGATTCGCGCAGCCAGGCCTTGACCTGCTCGAGCGTGAAGGCGACGAGTTCCTCGTTGGTGAGGCAGAGCTGGCCGCCCGCCGAGCGCTGGCCGTCGATCTCGCTGTACCACTCCGGGTGGGTCGCGAAGTGCTCGGAGGGCGGCACGAGCGGGAAGAAGGTGTGGACGAAACCCTTGTAGACGTGCTTGCCGCCGTGGGCCTCATCGAGTCGCTCCGAGTTGCCGTTCGCGCGGTTGCGCGCGGCCCAGTCACCATCGAACGCGTCGAACCAGAAGGGCTCGCGGTACTCCAGCACGGGCGTCTCGGTCACGTCGAGCCGCGGCAGGGCGAGCCGGTCGTGGCGGGGGATCGTGCTCACCTTCGATGACCACCAGCGGCAGCCGACGACATCCTCGAGGAAGTCGTAGACGGCGTAGAGCGTCCCGCGCGGCCGGCCGCCGGTCAGGATCAGGTCCCCGCCCACCGTCCGCTCGACGAGGCCGTCAGCGCCGAGTGCCGCGAGGTCGTGGTTCGGGAGCAGCTCGCGCACCAGGTCGCCCTGCCCGACGAGGATCCGCGGCCCCGGGCCCTCCTCGCCGGCCGTGACGATCGCGAACGTCGCGCCCGTCGACTCGCCGAGGAACCGCGCCAACTCCTCGGCCGCGTAGCGCTCGGGCGCGATCGCGTCCGGCGCGAGGACGATTCGGTAGGCCGTCGTTCCCCCTTCAGCCAGGAGCCCCGCCCGTACGGCGGCGCCCCCATCGGCGCGGGCCCCCGGCGCCGTGAGCGCCGTGAGCGTGACCAGGCCGAGAACCAGGGTCCGAGCCGCGTGCAGACCGCGCATGGAGATCACCCTCCGCAGGGGGCCGTCCCCGGGGCCCCGCGGGTGTTCGGTTCGCGCAGGGGGGGGTAGGCTCCTCCGCCGCGCGGCGCAAGGAGGCGTCCGGGCCCCCGTGGCGTACATAGGGCTCGGGACGGCGCCCACGGAGCGCGCATGGAGTTCGGCACACCCTACGCGGGGCTGTTCGTCGGTCCGGGGACATGGCTCCCCGGGGCGGAGGCGGTTGCGCTGTGCGAGCCCTCGGATGTTGCGGAGGCCCACGAACCCGACGAGGCGCCTGCCCTCCTGGCGCGGGCCGAGGAGGCGAGCCGGGCCGGCTGCTACGTCGCCGCCTTCGTCACCTACGAGGCGGGGCGCGCGTTCGGTCTGCCGACGCACGACCCATCGCCCGGCCCGATCGCGTGGATGGCCGCCTACCCCGTCCGGCACGTCAGGCCGCTGCGGCGAGCCGAGCTGCCCGTGGGGCTCACGGAGATCCCCGAGGTCGCGCTCTCGCTCCAGGTGACCGAGGAGCAGTATGCCGCGGCGATCGGCCGGATCCATCGGTGGATCGAGCGCGGCCACACCTACCAGGTGAACTACACCTGCCGCGCCCGCCTGCCCCTGGCGCTCGAGCCGCTGGCGTACTTCCTCGCCCTCGCAGAGACGCACCCCGTGCCCTACGCGGCCTACCTGGCGATCCCTGGCCGGGAGGTGCTCAGCCTCTCGCCCGAGCTGTTCCTCGAGCGCCGCAGCGACCGGGTCATCAGTCGGCCGATGAAGGGCACCCGCCCGCGCCGCCCCACGGCCGAGGCGGATCGTGCGGAGGCCGAGGCGCTGCTCGCGAGCGAGAAGGAGCGCGCCGAGAACCTGATGATCGTCGACATGGTCCGCAACGACCTCGGCCATGTTGCGCGGACGGGCTCGGTCGCCGTGCCCGAGCTGTTCGCCCTGGAGCAGTACCGCAGTGTCTGGCAGATGACCGGCACGGTCACGGCGACGCTGCGGCCGGGCGTCGGCCTCGTCGAGCTGTTCGCGGCGACCTTCCCCGGGGCTTCGATCACGGGGGCGCCCAAGCTTCGCACGATGGAGATCATCCGGGAGCTGGAGGACTGCCCGCGGGGGCTCTACACGGGCGCGTTGGGGCTGCTGCGGCCGGGCGGCGACTGCGTCTGGAACCTGCCGATCCGAACGCTCGTGCGAGAGCCGGACGGGTACGCGCTCGGCGTCGGCGCCGGGATCGTCTGGGACTCCCGGCCCGACCTCGAACTCGCCGAGACGCGAGCCAAGGCACGGTTCGCCCTCCGCTCGACCGTCGCGATGGAGTTGTTCGAGACCCTGCTGCTCACGGAGGCCGGCGCGTACCGTCGGCTCGAGGACCACCTGGCCCGCCTGGCGCGATCGGCCGACTACTGGGGCTACCCCCTTGACCTGGCGCGCGCGCGCGAGCGACTGGCCGAGTTCGCGCATGGGGCCCCGTCGCTTCCCCGGG
>CAZRDB010000058.1:0-25863 GCA_964598695.1 uncultured Armatimonadia bacterium | reverse complement strand
ACGTCGTACGCCCGTGTGGTCCGGCTCTGCTTCCGGCGCGCGGTCTTCCCGACGGGGAGGTTCGGCGATGTGTGAGGCCCCCCCACTGCTCTCGGCCTGCATCGTGACCTGGAACACGCGCGACCAGGCCGTCCGGTGCGTCCGGGCCCTGCTGGCCTCGGAGATGGCCGAGCGGACCCAGATCATCGCCGTCGACAACGCCTCGGCCGACGGCACCGCGGAGGCGCTCGCCACGATCTTCGGTGATCGCGTGGAGCTGCTCGCGAACGCCGAGAACCGCTACTACGCCGCCGCCAACAACCAGGCGTTCGCACGCGCGCGGGGGCGGTACGTGCTGATCCTCAACCCGGATGCATACGTCGAGCCCGGGGCACTCGCGACGTTGGTCGCCACGCTCGAGCAGCACCCCGAGGCGGCGGCCTGCGCCCCGCGTCTCATCCTGCCCGATGGCTCGGTCCAGCGCTCGTGCCGACGCTTCCCCGGGCCGTGGGAGATGCTCTGCGAGCTGACGCTCCTCCGGCGCCTGCTGCCGCGCAGCCGCCGGTTCGGCGGCTACTTCTACGGGGAGTGGGACATGGCCGACCCGCGACCCGTCGACCAGCCGATGACCTCGTGCCTGCTCATCCGCACCGACGACCTGCGCGCGCTCGGGGGGTTCGACGAGACGTTCCCGATGTTCTTCAACGATGTCGACCTGTGCTGCCGGCTCGCCGAGTGCGGGCGCCAGGTGCTGTACGTCCCTGACGCCGCCTGTCTCCACGACCACGGGGCCAGCACGAAGCAGGCGCGCAAGGCGATGGTCGCCGCCTCGAACCGCGGCCTCCTCGACTTCTACCGCAAGCACTACCGGCGGCGGATGCCCGTCCTGCTCTACGGGCCGCTCGTGGCCGCCCTCGCGCTGGCCGGCGCCGTACGGTACCACCTGCTCGCGCGGTAGCCAGCCGTCAGGGTCCCCCGGTCGCGGGCCCACCGAGTGCCTGGATCGCGGCCTCGACGGCGGCCGGGTTGCCCTGGACGTTCTGGACCCCCTTGCGGGTGACCAAGTAGCGGGTCCGGTCGCGGTCCTTGCCCCGCAGCAGGAGCACGTAGTCGCGGCCGTTGCTGAGATACCCCTCGAGGCGGTTGCCCGCGAGCTGCTGGAGCATCTGGTCGCGCCGGGTGGGCACGAGGCCCAGCCCGTCGAGCGTGGTGAGGTCCACCCGCTCCGGCAGCTCGGTCATGCCCTCGAGGAGCGTGAAGATGTCGCGCGCCGCGAGCCGGGCGGCCTCCATGCGCGCCCGGTTGCCCGCGAGCACCCCCCAGGAGGAGCGGCCGATGCCCAGCACGGAGAGCACCGGGTCGAGCGCGCGGTTGAGGCCGCCCTCGATCCGGCGCAGGAACGGGTCCTTGCTCGGCGGCAGGTTCAGCTCGCCCTCGGCGAGGAACTCCTGCGCGACCGGCGCCGGAAGCTCCTGCCCACCGTAGACCGCGCCGCGCGCGTCGACGGCCCGGAGCTGGCCGCTCGCGACCGGCTGCCACTGGACCCCGTTGCCCGTGACGCTCATCGCCCCCTGCTTGCAGGCGGCATAGGAGTTCTTCTGCTGGGCGTCGTAGCTGACGAGGAACGTCGTGCCACGCACGGCGGCGACGGCGCCTGGGGTGGTGACGGTCAGCTCCGAGTCGGCGCCGAACCGCTCGCCCACCGAACCGAGCAGATGGCCTCGCCGCACCGCGAATGCGTGGTCCCGGTACTGGGCTCCGCGGTTGTAGTCGAGGCCCCGGACCGCGACCTCGGAGTCGCCCTTCACGACGATCCTGCTGCCATCCTCGAGTTCGAGCGTCGCTTTCGCGTCGGGGCCGGTGGTGACCACCGCACCGGGCTGCAGCCGGAGGTCCTCTTTCGGAGTCACGCTGCCACCCTTCGCGTCGGCGATCGCCACCTGGCCCGAGTGGCTGATCAAGCGCGCGCAGAACTCGCGGTTCTCCCGCCGAATGCCGTCTCCCACGAGGACCACGAGGATCGCGCCGAGGACGTACAGAATCCGCCGGTCGATGACCTGCCACCAGCGGATCCGACCGCGCTTGCGGTCGTCGCGCTCCCGTCGCTTCGCGTACGCCTCTTCGTCCTGCGTCAGCTCGGCGGCCGCCTCACGGATGAGCTGGGTGTCCGTCTTCGGCTTCTGCCCGCTGTCCTTCGGCCTGCGAGGCATGTTCCTCGCCCCCTTCCGACGATCGCGCGCCCAGAACCGCGTAGATCCCGACCGGACGCGACCGTCCTCGGATCGGGGTCTCCCCCATGCGCTCCAGCAGGGCAAGGTCCCCGATCGCGCTCGCGACATCCTCGCTCACGAGGATCGTCGTCTCCCACCGCGCCTGGTACTGCTTGCACAGCTCCTCGATGCGCGCGGCCGTGTTCACCGTGTCGCCCGTGGCCGTGTAGTTCCACTTCCGGGCCGAGCCCATGTTGCCCACGATCGCCGAGCCCGTGTGCACCGCGATGCCGATCCGGAGGGCCGGACGTCCTTGCGCGCGCCAGCGCGCGTTGAGCCCCGGCAGCACCTCGCGCATCATCAGGGCCGCCAATACGGCATTCCGCGGTTCCTGTGGGTTCTCCTCACCGAAGCAGCCCCACAGCGCCATCATGCCGTCGCCGATGAACTTGTCGACCAGCCCTCGGCAACGGAAGACCGCACCGACCATCGAGGTGAAATACTCCGTCATCTGCTCCATGAGCGCTTGCGGCTCCGCATCCTCCGAGATCGTGGTGAAACCGCGGATGTCGGTGAACATCACGGTCACGTTGCGGCGGGTTCCCCCAAGGGCGAGGTCGTCCGGGTTGCGCGCGAGGTGCTCGGCGACCTCCGGAGCGACGTACGAGGCGAACACATCGACCATCCGCCGGCGCATCCGAGACTCGGCGAGGAGGCGGTCGGCGAGCGCGATCGCGGCCGCCCCCGTCACCGCCACGAGCGGCGGAGCGACGGAGGCAATCACGTGGCCGAACCAGAACGCCGCGAGGTACGCGCCCACGGCGACGACCAGCAGCGCCGCGAAGGCGACGGTTCCGCCGACCACGCGGGCCGACCACATCAGCCAGCCCGCGCCCAGGCCGAGCGCCAGCATCGTGAGACAGACGAGCCATGCCGGCTCGGTGCGGAGAACGGGCGCCTCGAGGATCGAGTGGACCGTGTTGGCGTTCAGTTCGATCCCGAACATCCGCCCCTCCGCGCCGCGATAGGGCGCGGGACGGATATCGTACAGGCCGGCCGCCGTGGCGCCGATCAGCACGATCTTGCCCTCGTACCGCTCGCGCGGGAGCAGGCCCCGTGCGACGTCGGCCGCCGAGACCCGAGGCACGCTCCCCGCCGGACCGCCGAAGTGGATCCACATCTCGCCGCCCGAGAGGGCGAGCCGCCTCGCATCGGTGACCTCCAGCGCGCCCGGGTACGAGCCGTAGAAGGTCTCCGCGGATCGCCCCGTCGCCACCCGCGCCACCTCGGCCGCGAAGTTCGGATACAGGCCGCCGTCGTCGGCGCCGTAGCACGGCCGCGCGCGGCGGTACCGCCCGTCGCCGTCTTCCACCATGTTGGCGAAGCCCAACCCGGAGGCGGCCCGTGCGTACTCGGGCAGGGGGCCGTCGAACAGCGCGGAGTCCACGTAGGTCTCCTGCGGACTGGGGATCGGCGTCAGGCGCTCACGCACGGCCGCGAGGCGGCGCTCGAAGTCCGGACCGGCCCCCGGCCGCTCCCGGATGCTCGTGGGCAGCACGACGTTGCCCGCCCGCTCGATCGCGCTACGGAGCGCCTCGTCGCCCTCGGGGTCGTTCGCGTCCCGCTCGAAGAACAGCACATCGAGGCCGATCGCCCGCGCGCCGGCCAGGTTGTCGACGATCCGGGCGAACGTGCGGCGGGGCCAAGGGAAGCGGCCGAGCGCGTCGTCGCTCAGGCTCTCGTCGTCGATCGTCACCAGGAGGATCTCCCGCAACGGGGGTGGGTTGGGCCGGTAGCGGTTGGCCGTGTCGTAGGCGGTCTGCTCGAGCGTGGAGTAGGCGCTCGGCCACCGCAGGAACACGGCGCAGGCCAAGCCGGCGAAAGCGACGCACGCCTGCAGACTGCGCTGCCGCCGCTCCGCAAGCACGGACCTGCCGCTCGCGGCGCCTGGTTCCATACCCGGGAGATACCCCCGGCTGGGGGCGACGCAAACGGCCGCGACCTACGGCGCCGGCCGGAGCCGCACCGTGCAATCGCCGGTCATGTACCAGAAGTAGGCGCGCTTGCAGCCGATCCCGTTGTCGCGCGCGGCCGTGGGATCGGCTGCCTCGAGGTCGTAGTAGTGGCGCCAGACCTCGCCCATGCTCCCGCCCTTGCCGAGCGTCTCCCACATCTCGCTGGGCTCGTCGTAGAAGACCTTCGAGCGCCCGATCAGCGCGAGGGCTCCCAGGTGGAAGGTGATGGCCTCCGCGCCCTGCCAACGGCCGTAGGCGGGATCGGTGTAGGGCAGATCCGCCCCCCCCTGCGGCGCTGTCCCCTCACAGGCCGTGTACATCCAGACGGCCGGAGAGAGAGGCGCCTTGCCGGACTCATAGAGGCTCCGCGTGATCGCGAAGTCGAGCTTGCCGGGTGTCGCGATCCCCGGCGTGAGCGTCGCGCCGTCGCGCTTCCAGTTGTAGAGCACCGGCCCGACGCTCTTCTCGAGCGCGGCCACGTCGGGCGCATCGACCCAGGAGCAGCCCCACGGGTCGCCGTGCGCCTTCATCGCCCGGGCCACGGCTGGCCGCTGGAACCAGTCGACCACCTCCTGGAGGTTTGTGTCCTCCCGCACCACGTCGTACCCGGCCTCGGCGAAGCCGCTCCACTCGGCGAAGCTCGCCTGGCAGGCCGGGATCGACGAGCCCCAACCGGTCCCGATCGCCGCCGGCCGCCAGCCGTCGCCCAGGTCGCGCAGATGGAACCGGTGGCGGCCCGCGAGCCATGCGTCGAGCATCTCCCGCTCCTCGCGCTCGGAGGGCGCCCAGATCGCGTGCGGTCTCGGGGTGGCCTCCGGGCTCGCGAAGGTCAGCGTCTGCGGCATCCCGCGGCCATCGAGTAGGTGGCGCCCCTGGCTGTCGGTGAGGTTCGGATCGGGCACGACCGAGGCGTGCCGCGCGTTCAGCCGCGAGACCCAGATCTCCGGGCGCGCCATGGGGTTGGGGAGCGCCAGGTCCTCCGCGGTACACTCGGCGTCGTCGGCCAGCTGGGCCATGACGATGTGCTTGCCCTCCGGCCGGCGGGCCAGCACGTACCGCCCGTCCTGCAGGAGGAAGAAGTCCTCGAAGCGGATCGTGCCTTCCTCGGTCGCGTCGGCAGGACCGGAGGCCGCCTCGCGGCCTTGCAGGTAGACGGCGTAGAGGTAGGGCAGGTCCTCGGGCGCCCGGTGGTACAGCTTCTCCCAGTTGCCGTCGAGATCGCCCAGGATCAGGTCGGTGCGGAGCGCGACGGGCTCGGGCACCGAGCGGAGGTAGTCGACGCCGCCCGGATCGCCGTAGGTGGCCGCCTGCGGGGTGCCCGCGTGCAGCGTCACGGGCTGCTTGAGCCACCAGTTGTACTGGCGCACGAGGAAGGCCTCGGGGAAGTCGCCGATCAGAACGACGGCCTGTAGCTCCGGGTGTGACCGGCGCACGTCACGCAGGAACTCGCGCAGGGCGAGGACCGTCCGACCATCCTGGTGGATGGGGCCGCCGTAGACGCGCGCGCTCACGGTCGCCGCCCGGAAGCCCTCGGCCGCGAGGTCGCGCACGTAGGTCTCGAGCGCCGGCCGGAGGTCGCCCTTCTCCCGCGCGGGATCGGCGAGCCGCTCCTCGAGCAGGAGCAGGACCAAGGGGGCGTCGCCGCCGCCCGCCGGCTCGGCGCTGAGTCGGCGGATCGGGGAGAGCGATTCGATCTCCCGGGTCCGGTCGCCGTCCATGTCGTAGGCGCTGAAGCGCGAGCAGCTCGCGCTCAGGTCCGCGTGGGCTCCCCACGAGATCGGCGCGGCTTCGAGCCGCAGGCACAACGTGCAGAGCAGGGCTAAGCCAGGCCAGGCGCGACGTCCCATCGGATCCGATCCTCCCAACGCCCGCGTCCCGCGAGCACTCTAGACGGCCTCGGGGTACGACCCCAGTACCCGCAGGAACACGGAGGCGCTCTCCAGCTCCCGCATCGCCCCTCTGACCCCTTCGTCGTCGGGGTGTCCCGCCAGATCGATGAAGAAGACGTACTCCCATGCGGTGTGCTTCGCCGGACGGCTCTGGATCATGGTGAGACTGATCCCGTAGTCGGCGAACGCGCGCAACGCGCGGTAGAGCGAGCCGGCTTCGTGCCGGGTCGAGAACAGCAGCGAGGTCTTGTCGCGTCCCGACGGGGGCAGCACCTCGCGTCCGATCACCCAGAACCGGGTCCGGTTGATCGCGTAGTCCTCGATCCGCTCCTCGAGGATGTTCAGGTCGTAGATGTCGGCGGCCAGCTTCGTGGCGATCGCGGCGCCGTTGGGGTCGTCGGCGGCCTCGCGGGCGCCCTGCGGCGTCGAGCTGACCTCGATCAGCTTCGCCTGCGGGAGCACCCGGCGCAGCCAGCCCTCGCACTGCGCGATCGGCTGGGGGTGGGAGTAGACCCGCTCGACCTGCTCGATCGGGACGCGAGCCAGCAGGCAGTGGTGGATCTCCATGTAGGTCTCGGCGACGATCCGGGCCGGCGAGTTCACGAACTGGTCGAGCGTCGCCGGGATCACGCCCTCGGTGGAGTTCTCGATCGGCACCACCCCGTAGTGGGCCGCCTTGGTCTCCACCGCCGAGAAGATCCCGTGGATGTCGCCGATCGGCACGAACTCGCACTGCTGGCCGAAGTGGAGCAGCGCCGCCGCGTGTGTGAAGCTCGCCGGGCCGCCGAAGTAGGCAACCGTGTGCTGCCGCTGCAACTCGCGCGTGGCCGAGATGATCTCGCGGTAGATGGCCCGCAGCGAGTCGGCCGGCATGTCGCCGCTGCTCGAGCCGACGACGTGCTCGAGCACGGAACGCTCCCGGCTCGGGACGTACGTCGTGCCCACCTCACCGGCCGAGGTCCGCTTCGCCTCGCGCACGTCGATCGCGATCCGGGCCCGTTCGTTGAGCAGCCGCACGATCTCCTCATCGAGCTGATCGATCCGGCCGCGCAGGTTCTCGATCCCCACTACTCGGCCCTCCATCCCACCGGCCGCACGAGCAGCGTGACGATCCGGTGCGGCTCCACCTGCAGCGAGACCTCGCCGCGGGTGTTCGGCGCCAGCGCGCCGACGGAGCGCTCCCGCAGGTCGGCACGGTGGACCTCCGCGATCCCCGCCGCCGAGCGCAACGTCGCCTCGACGGGCGTCTCTCCCGCGTGGAAGAACCGAAGCACCAGCCACTGTCCATCCTCCGAGACCTTGGTCGCCGTCGGGATCAGGCACTCCGGCTCGAGGTCGAGCAGCGGGACGCCCGCCGGCAGGGGGCCGGTGTGGCGCTCGGCCATCACGTGGCGGAGGGGGACGCGCTGCTGGTGCGCCTGGCGGACCGCGCCCGAGGTGAGCAGGGCGCCCCCGAAGGGGATCACGCCGTAGCGGAACACGAACTGGCCGAGCATCTGGGCGCCGGGAGTGTGGTCGACAACGCCCTGCGCCTCTCCGCCCCCGCTCAGCACCCCGACGCACCGCATCAGCGTCAGCGCGATCGTCCGGCGGGCATCATCGAGCAGCTCGACCTCGGGAAGGCCCTCGTTGGCGATACACAGGCCCCGATGGCCGTTCTCGACCGCGCAGAACCCCTGCTGCGGCTGGGTGGTGGCGGCGTGGGGCCAGTCCTTCGGCGGTTGGTGGGGCCGTCGGACCAGGTCGAGCTGGCCCTCGGTGATCAGCGTGTCGGAGCGGATGTCGGTCGGGAAGGTCACGCGCAGGCGGTGGTCCTCGGCCCAGTTCGTGACCGTCGTCTCCACCTCCAGCCGCGGCACGCCCGCCGCCAGCGAGATGACGCTCCGCACCGAGCAGGCGACGGTCTCTCCACTGCGCCCGCCCGCTCCGCCCGAGCGCGGCAGCACCCACTCGCCCGCGATCTCAATCGCGCCGCGCGTGGGGCCCGACTCGACCACGGTAACCGTCGGCGACCAGCTATGGGTCGTGCAGACGCGGTCCGGCACCGGCCGGCGGTGGTTGTACTCGTCGCCCCAGTCGCCGCCGTCCTCGAACACCAGCAGGTCGCTGTAGGTCGCGCCGGAGACCAGGTCCTCGATCGTGAGCGAGCCGTTGCGCTCCACTCGGACCCGCAGGTAGTCGTTCTCGAGCGAGAGACCTCGGCGCACCACCCCGCCCGAGCCGTCGGCCATGACGCCGGCCGGCCGCACGGCGAGCAAGCTCAGGCCGCAGGCGGGCACCTCGCGCGCCACCAGCCCCAGCCGGAAACGTCGGACCGGCACCGCCGCCGGCAGCTCGGTCGGCGAGAGGTCGCGGCGGACGAGATCACTCCGCTCGAGGAGGGTGCAGGGCACCTCCGCCCCGATCGCGCTCTCGACCCGCACGGCGTGGGGCGCGCCCGCCAGCGGGAAGTCGACCGTGATCTCCGTCGCGTCGGTCCGCTCCCACGGGAGCGTGTTGGCGACGACCACGGGGATCGCGTCCTCGGGCAGGGCCGCGGTATCGGCCGCGTCGGCGATCGCGCGCAGGGCGCGCTTCGCCAGCGTGCGCCCGACCTGCTCGACTTGGCGGAACCGCGGCTCCATGTCTGCGTGGGTCTCGTCGATCGAGCAACCGCAGATCGAATCGTGGGGGTGGTTCTCGATCAGCCGCTTCCAGGCGTAGCGGAGCAGGCTGTGCGGGTAGTCGGCGCCGGCGGCATGGGCGAGCGCGGCGAGCGGCTCGACGATCCGCTCGAGCAGGCGCTGGCAGAGGTCGTTGGCCTGCTTGAGGTACATCCGGGCCGAGAGCGTTCCGGCGAGGACCTGGCCGTGCCGGTCCTCACGCAGCTCGCCCTTGTGGACCGCGAGGGGCTTCGCCTCCCCGAGGGCCTCGCGCGCGGCGCGCACGGCCTCAAGGTACTCGGGCAGGGTCGAGTGGATGATCGCCTGCCCCTCGGGAAGCCGCTCCCGCAGGCCGGCGAGGATCGGGCTCAGGTTGGCCTGGGCCTCGAGGTGGTCGACGCCGTTCATCAGCAGCAGGTGGCCGCTCGGGCAGTGGGGCGCGAGCTGGCCGCCGGCGCGCTCGGCGTAGGCGAGCGCCTCGGCGGGGTCTGCCGGGAACCGCTGCGCGTTGTTGTACCAGAAGGCCATGAAGCTCGTGAGAACCTGCGAGCCGTCGGGGCTCTCCCAGGTGAACTCGCACTCCCGACCCTCGACGAGCGAGTAGCCGCGACCGAAGACGGCCGTCTCGAGGCCCAGCCCGCGGAGGATCTGCGGGATCTGACCGATGTTGCCGAACTGGTCGGGCAGGTAGCCGACGGGCATGCAGGCGCCCCATCCCTCGGCGGCCTCCATCCCCATCCGCAGGTTGCGGATCGTCGCCTCCCCGCTCGTGAGGTAGAGGTCGTTGAGCACGTACCACGGCCCCAGGAGCAGACGGCCCTCCTGGATCCGGCGCCGGATCCGATCGGCGTTCTCGGGCCGGATCTCGAGGTAGTCGTCGAGCGCGATCGTCTGGCCGTCGAGGTGGAAGGCGCGGAACTGGGGATCCTCGTCCAGGATCCGCAAGACGTTGTCGACCAGGTCGACCAGGCGGATCCGGAACTCCTCCCGCGTGAGATACCACTCGCGGTCCCAGTGCGTGTGTGAGATAACGTGCATCGTGGTCTCGTCAGGCATGATGGCCTCCCTGGGAAGTTCCAGGTGGTTCGGCCGGCGAGGCGAGGCTTCCTGCCCCCCCTTCGGGCTCCGGCGCACCGCCACGCGGGGCGGCCATGCGCCCTTGACAGCGGTTCGGGGCGTGGTAGAGTAGTGCCCTGCGGCCGGAGAGAGCCCCCCGGCCGCGTTGCGTGACACGGTGCCCTGCGGCATCGAATCACCGGATAGGCGTGCGATGTTCGAGTCCCTGACCGACAAACTGCAGGACGTGTTCCGGCGGTTCCGAGGCAGGGCGCGGCTGACGGAGAAGGACCTCACCGAGGCGCTCCGTGAGGTGCGCCTCGCCTTGCTGGACGCCGACGTACACTTCCGCGTGGTCAAGGACTTCAACCAGCGCGTGCAGGAGCGGGCCCTCGGGGCCGAGGTCTCCGAGGCGCTCAACCCCGCCCAGCAGATCATCCAGATCGTCTTCGACGAGCTGGTCGCCCTGCTCGGCTCGGACGAGAGCGAGATCCGCTTCGCGCAGGACGGCCGCCCCACCATCATCGTCCTCTGCGGCCTGCAGGGCGGCGGCAAGACCACCAGCGCCGGCAAGCTCTCCGCGATGCTGCGCAAGGAGGGCAAGAAGCCCCTCCTCGTCGCCACCGACATCCACCGCCCGGCCGCGATCCGCCAGCTCGAGGTCGTCGGCGAGCAGGTCGGGATCCCGGTCTTCAAGCTCGGCCAAGAGACCCATCCGGCCGACATCGCCCGCGCCGCGCTCGGCCATGCGCGCCAGAACCACAACGATGTCGTGATCATCGACACCGCCGGCCGGCTCCACACCGACGAGGCGATGATGGCCGAGATTCGCGCCGTCCTCGCGGCCGTCGAGCCCCACGAGACCCTCCTGGTGCTGGACTCGCTCACGGGCCAGGATGCCGTCAACGTCGCCGAGGCCTTCCAGCAGGAGGTCCGGTTCGACGGCGTGATCCTCACCAAGATGGACGGCGACGCCCGCGGCGGCGCGGCGCTCTCGGTGCGCGCGATCTCGGGCGTCCCGATCAAGTTCATCGGCGTGGGCGAGAAGCTCGAAGCGCTCGAACCGTTCCACCCGGACCGCATTGCACGGCGGATCCTTGGCATGGGTGACGTGCTCACCCTTATCGAGAAGAGCCAGGAGGCCTTCGATCAGGAGCAGGCGCTGCAGATGCAGCAGAAGCTCCTGAAGGAGGGGCTCAACCTGGAGGACTTCCTCGGGCAGATCAAGCAGATGCGGCGGATGGGGCCGATGCGGCAACTGCTGGAGATGCTCCCCCGAGGGCTTCTCGACTTCTTTGGCGGGCCGGGCGCTCGTGTGGAGGACATGGACCCCCGGGAGATCGACCGCATCGAGGCGATCATCTGTTCGATGACGCTGCGAGAGCGGCGCGAGCCCGAGGTCCTGAACATCAGCCGCAAACGGCGGATCGCCCGCGGGAGCGGGACGACCGTCGCGGACGTGAACTCGTTGCTCAAGCAGTTCCACCAGACCCAGACGATGGTCCGCCAGCTCATGGTGGGCCCGAAGGGCGTGCCGGGGATGCGCTCGAAGCACGCCGGCTCGCACGGCCCGAAGAAGTCGAAGAAGCAGAAGAAGTCGCGCCGCTAGCCCAGCTCGGCGCGCATCGCCTCGGAGGTGAAGGAAGTGGTACGGATTCGCTTGCGCCGCACGGGCGCCCGGAACGCGGCGTGCTACAAGCTCGTGGTGGCCGACGCGCGGTCGCCCCGCGACGGTCGGTTCCTGGAGGACATCGGCTCCTACAACCCGCGCAGCAACCCCCCGGAGGTCAACATCAAGGAAGATCGCGCCCTGATGTGGCTCAAGCGCGGGGCGCAGCCCAGCGAGGCGGCCCACGCGCTGCTCCGCCGTGTCGGCGTGCTCGAGACCTACGAGCGCGAACGGGACGAGGCGCGCCGGACCGACGCTTAGGTCGCGGCAGAGGCGGTCGCCATCGCCTCGCGCCGCCCGCGGCTGACGAAAGGACGCTCCCGTGAAGGAACTCGTGGAGTACCTCGCTCGCGCCCTCGTCTCCGACCCGGAGGCCGTGACGGTCGAGGAAGAGGCGCACGACGCGGTTGTCGAGTACACGATCCAGGTCGGGCCGGAGGACATCGGCAAGGTCATCGGCCGGCAGGGACGGATGATCCAGGCGATCCGCGTGCTGGTGAAGGCCGCGAACACGAAGGCCGGTCGCCGGACGCACGTGGAGATCGCCTCGTAGTCGTCGCGGTACATGGCGTCCTCGGGGCGCGGGATAAGGGTGTCATCGGCAATGCAGATCATCAGACCGGTACGGATCAAGGTCGTCGTCACGGAGGACCTCAAGCGCGAGCTGACCGCCAGCGCCCGCCGGGTCCGCCAGGAGGTTGACGCGCGGATCCAGCAGATCGAGAGCGAGGGGCGCCGGCTCGTCGAGCGCGTCCAGCGCGAGAACGTCGTCCAGGCCGGGCAGCTCCGCGAGCAGATCGAGGAGGAGAAGCAGCAGCTTCTCCAGGCCCGCCGCGAGTGGGACGGCCGGGTCCGCGGCTTCGAGAGCCTCGCGATCGGCGCCGAGATCACCCGGGGCAACAGCCAGTGCCTCGAGGAGGTCCAGGTCGGCGACCCGGCCACGAAGGTCCTCAATCCGCTCGAGATCGTGCTCAACGGCGATGTCGTGCAGGAGATCCGGGAGGCGGCCTCCGAGGAGGACGAACCGCCGGCCACCGACGGCGCGGGCGAGATCGTCGCCGGCCCGGGCGCGGGCTCCTCGATCATCGTCACCCCGTAGTAACCTCGCGGGGCGGTCGCGCGTATCGTGGGATGTTGTGCCATGGAACAGCAGGAACAACTCAGCGCGGAGGACTGGTGCGTCGTCATCGGCCAGATCACGCGACCGACGGGGCTGAAGGGCGAGCTGCGCGTCAAGCCGTTCACCGACCGGATCGAGCGGTTCGGCGAGCTGGAGGCGATCGCGGCCTTCCCGCGCAAGGGCAAGCCCCGGCTGATCCATCCCACCCAGTGGCGGGTCCACGCGGGCTGGGTCTACCTCACGATCCGTGAGTCGAGCGACCTCGAAGACGCCGAGGCGCTGCGCGACGCGGAACTGCGGATCCGCAAGGACATGCGGTACGAGCTGGAAGAGGGCGCCTACTGGGTCGAAGACCTGGTCGGCCTGGCCGCCGAGACCGAGGACGGCCGGTCGCTCGGGACGATCCGCGAGGTGCTGCAGTATCCGGCCAACGATGTGTACGTGACCGAGCACTGCCTGATCCCGGCGATCCGGGACCTGCTGGTCTCGGTGGATCTCGAGGGGCGCAAGATGATCGTCCGAGCGATGCCGGGGCTCGCCCCGGAACTCGGGATCTGACCGGCCCCGCAGGGTGCGACGATGCGGTACGACGTGATCACGACATTCCCGGAGATGTTCGAGGGCCCGCTCGGCGAGAGCATGCTGGGCCGGGCTCGCGAGCGAGGCCTGATCGAGTGTCACGTCCACAACCTGCGCGACTGGACCCACGACCGGCACCAGGTCACCGACGACTCGCCCTTCGGCGGGGGCTCGGGCATGGTGATGAAGCCGGAGCCGATCGTGGAGGCCGTCGAGGCGCTCCGGACGCAGGGACCGCGCGGGATCGTCGTGCATCTGAGCCCGCAGGGCGAGCGATTCTGCCACGGGCTCGCGGAGGAGCTGGCGCGCGCCGAGCGCCTGATCTTCCTGTGTGGCCACTACGAGGGGATCGACGAGCGCGTGGTCGACCTCGTGGTCGATCGAGAGGTCTCGATCGGCGACTTCGTACTGACCGGCGGCGAACTCGCCGCCTTGGTCGTGATCGACGCGACCAGCCGCTTCGTCGAGGGAGTCCTTGGCGCGGCGGATTCGATGGAGCAGGACAGCTTCGCCTGGGATGGCTTGCTGGACTGCCCGCACTACACGCGCCCGCGGGAGTACCGCGGAATCGCGGTACCGGAGATCCTGCTCTCGGGCAACCACGCGGAGATCGCGCGGTGGCGACGCGAGCAGGCGATCCGGCGAACGTGGGCACGCCGACCGGATCTCCTCGAGACCGCTCGGCTGACAGACAAGGAACGCGCGTTCGTTCAATCGCTCTGTGCGGAGGAAGCCTAAGATGATGGAGATCATCCAGCAGATCGAGAAGGAGCAGGCTCGGGAGAAGCCCCTGCCCGAGTTCGGCCCCGGCGACACCGTCAAGGTGCACTACCGGGTCCGCGAGGGCGCGCGCGAGCGCACCCAGATCTTCGAGGGGACCGTCCTGCAGGTCAAGAACTCCAGCCGCGCGCGCCGCTGGTGCTTCACGGTGCGCCGGATCTCCGGCGGCATCGGGGTCGAGCGGATCTTCCCGAGCGACTCGCCGAAGCTGGAGGATGTCGAGGTCGTCCGTCGCGGCCGCGTCCGCCGGGCCCGCCTCTTCTACCTGCGCGACCGCATCGGCAAGAAGGCGAAGGTCAAGGAGGCCCGCTGGACCCCCGACGAGGCCGCCGTGGCCGAGCGCAAGGCGCAGCGGAAGGCCGCCCGCGCCGAGCGTCGTCAGGCGCAGCGCGACGCCCGCAGCCAGAAGTCGGAGTAGCGGCAGGGGCGCCTCGGTCTCCCGCCCCGGGTCGGGGCGGTGAGGCGGGTGAATGGGAAGGAGCTGGGGCCGCGTGGCCTCGCCGGTCTTCTTCGTTCTCACCGCGCTCACCGCGCTGTACCTGGTTCGCCTCATCGTCGGGAGCATCTCCGACATCGAGGAGGAGACCAGGCGCCTGGTCTGTCGCCTGCTGGGCGACCTGGTCGGCATCGTGGCCGTGATGTACTTCCTCGTCCGCCCCTTCGTGGTGCAGACGTTCTGGATCCCGTCCGAGTCCATGGTGCCGACCCTCGAGGTCCGCGACCGGATCCTCGTCAACTGCTTCCTCTACCGGTACCGCCCCCCCCGGCGGACCGATGTCGTGGTCTTCCACCCCCCGCGGGCGGCGGCCGAGACGGAGGAGGAACTGGCGGCCGGCCAGGACTACGTCAAGCGGTTGATCGGCCTCCCGGGGGAGCGGATCCGGACCGACCGCGAAGGCCGGGTCTGGGTTAACGGCGCGCCGCTCGAGGAGCCCTATGTGCCGCAGGCCGAGCGGGCCCACTACCTGTTCCCCGACCAACTGGCCGGGCCCGACCTCAAGCCGGGGCGCGGCCGGGTCTTCGCGAGCGAGCTGGGCGAGCCGTTCTCGCTCGATCTGGTGACCGCGCACGACCGCCCCGATCGCCTCGAGGCCGTGGTGCGGCCGCGCGAGTTCTTCCTCCTCGGCGACAACCGAGTCGGCTCCCACGACGGCCACGCGTGGGGCTGCATCCGGGCCGACGACACCGTCGGCCGCGCGCACTTCGTCTTCTGGCCGCCGAACCGCGTCGGGTTCGTGCGCTGAACGTCGAGGCCGGCCTCGCGGGCCGGCGAGAGCAGGTGCCTGGATGTCTCTGACCGGTTGGGTCGCACTCGCGGTCGCCGTCCTCGTCGCGGCCCGCTTCCTCCTCGGCTGGCTCGACAAGCGGGAGGCCCCCCCCTCCCCCGCCCGCGCGAGCGGCGCCAAGAAGGCCGAGGAGCCGTCGACGACGAGCTACCGGACTGCCGTCGAGGTCATCGACTCCCTGCTCATCGCCCTCGCGCTCGTCTTCTTCATCGTCAAGACGTTCGTCATCCAGGCGTTCTGGATCCCGACCGGCTCGATGGAAGACACCCTGCTCATCAAGGACCGCGTCGTCGTCAACCGCTTCGCCTATCGGTTCCGTCCCCCGCGCCGCGGCGACATCGTGGTCTTCAAGGCGCCGCGGGCGGCCGACCCGAGCGGCAAGGAGTTCATCAAGCGCCTCATCGGACTCCCCGGCGATCGTGTCCGTGTCGAGCGCAGCACCCCGCTCCGCGAGGGCCGGGTCTTCATCAACGGAGAGCCTCTCGCCGAGGGCTACACCCGCCAGTCGCCCAACTACGACTTCCCGCTGATCGAGGGAGCCGGACGGCGCCAGTACTGGCGTGGGCTCTACTGGAAGGAGGGGGAGAGGGCGATGGACGAGATCACCGTAGCCGTTGAGGACGGGATGCCCGTCACGCGGCCCGACTACCCCTTCCTCCTGGGCCCCATCGAGGGCAAGGACCTGGTGATCCCCCCCGACTGCTACCTCTTCCTCGGCGACAATCGCCGCGAGAGCCACGATGGCCATGCGTGGGGCCTGGCGCCCAAGGACAGCCTCGTCGGGCGGGCCGAGATGGTCTTCTGGCCCATCGGGCGTTGGCGGCTGCTCTTCTCGCCGTACTAGCGCCCGTCGAGGGGGAGGTGGGTCGCCACGCTCTGGGCGCTTGCGCTGGTCCTGGCGCTCGCCGCCGCGGCGTGCCGCGCGGCTCGGGCGCGGCGGGTGCTTCGGGCCGCGGCAGAGGCGACACTCCTGTGGCTCCTGCTGATCGAGCCGTTCCTCGTGACGGGGTTCCGCGTCACCAGTCCGTCGATGGCCCCGACCCTGCGCATCGGCGATCGCGTCCTCGCCTCTCCCGTTCCCACGCGCTACCTTCCGCTGCGCCGAGGAGAGATCGCGGTCTTCTCGGCGCCCCACCCCTCGGCCGGCCGCGCCCGCAGGCACGTGAAGCGGATCGTCGCGCTCGGCGGCGATCGGTTGGCGATCCGAAGCGTCGAGGCCGGCGACAAGCCCGTGCTGGTGCTCGACGGCCGGGCCCGCGACGAGCCCTACGTCCATGAGCCCATGGCCTACGGCTACCCGCGCGCCGGATCGCCGGAGGACGAACTGACGGTACCGGCGGAGACCGTCTTCGTTCTCGGCGACAACCGCAACGCCAGCAACGACTCCCGCTCCTACGGCTGCGTCCCCGTCTCCTCGGTCACGCACCGAGTGCTGCTCGTCGTGGGGGTCGGGCGCGGCCCGCACGACGCCGACGCGCGAGAGGAGCGCTCCGGTGGATGAGCGGTGGGAGGGGATCGTCGCCGGCGTGGACGAGGCGGGACGGGGGCCTCTGGCCGGGCCCGTCGTCGCCGCGGCCGTCATCCTCGGCCCCGAGCCGATCGAGGGCCTGGCGGACTCCAAGAAGCTGGCCCCCGCGGCCCGCGAGCGCCTCGCGGAACGGATCCGCTCCGAGGCGCTCGCCTGGCGCCTCGGCTATGCGTGGGAGTGCGAGATCGACCGGGTCAACATCCTGCAGGCCACGTTTCGTGCAATGGCCCGAGCGGTCGCCGGGATTTCCCTCCCGATCGACCGGGTGCTCGTGGACGGCTCGCACACGATCCCCGGCCTCGGCCACGCCCAGTGCGCCGTCGTACGGGGCGACGCGACGGTCCCCGCCATCTCGGCCGCGTCGATCCTCGCCAAGACCGCGCGGGACGCGATTCTCGGGGAGTGCGATCTGCTCTACCCCGAGTATGGGTTTGGCCTCCACAAGGGCTACGGTACGGAGCGGCATCTGAGCGCTCTCGCCTGCTACGGCCCCTGCCCGATCCACCGCCGCAGCTTCGCCCCGGTGCGCGCCCTCCTCGACGCCTCGGAGGACGCGGAGGCGATGGTGCTCGCGCTACTTCAGCCCCGGACCTAGGCTCTGCTGAAGCAGTTTTGGGTATGTTTCGTGCGCCATGCACACATTTCGTGCAAAAAGCACTTTCGCTCCAGGCTTTTTCCGAAGGTGGGAGGCCGGAATCGGGGAATGGTAGTTGTGTAAGTCATCGAACGAGCGCGATCATCTCATCACCACAGGAAAGGGAGCGATCTAATGCGACGCAGGTCCGGTTTCACCCTGATCGAGCTGTTGGTTGTCATCGCGATCATCGCAATCCTCGCCGCCATCCTCTTCCCCGTCTTCGCCAAGGCGCGGGAGAAGGCACGGCAGACGACCTGCCTCTCCAACCAGAGGCAGATCGCCACGGCAATCCTCTCGTACACCCAGGACTACGACGAAACACTGCCCCTCGGTATGCTCGACTGGCCCGGCTGGACTCCGCCCGCCGGCCAGCCGGCCCTCGGCACGGGCGCCTCGTGGCGCGTGCTCATCATGCCCTACTGCAAGAACGCTCAGCTCTTCATCTGCCCCAGCTACGAGCGCCCCGATGAGGGCATGTGGGGCTACGGCCCGGACTGGGCCCTCGGGATCCGCCGCTCCTACGCCGGCTGCCATAGCTGGGCCCACGGCGGCTACGCGCCCAACGGCCTCAAGATGGCGACCGTTCCGCGCCCCTCCACCTGCATCCTCACGATGGAGAGCCGCTACGAGTATCCCGACCTCGGGACCTGGACGATGCCCTGGACCGCCTGGCTCGACGGCGCCAAGGGCGCCTACACCTCCCACAACGGCATGTGCAACTGGTCCTTCATGGACGGCCATGCCAAGCCGATGAAGCCCCACCGCACCTTCGGCGCGCTCACCTGGGCGCCGGGCGCCGTGCCGGCCGATGACTTCCTGTGGGAGTGGTGGGCCGGTCCGGACTCGAACACCCTCCGCGGCTGGCAGAACACCAACGCAAGCATCCCCGAGTACAGGTAGACTACCGGGGACGGAGTACGCACCTTGGGGTGCACTGACGAAAGGGCTGATCACGTGCTAGGTCGTTATCGCATGGTTCTTGCTGGACTCGTTGCTCTGGGGCTCCTCGGCCTCTGTCTCGCCGGCTGCGGCGGCGCCAAGAAGGGCTCCGCATCCTCCTCCCAGCCCGTCAACAGCACGGGCGGCGGCGGAGCGGCCCCGGCCGGCACCGGCGCCGGCGCGGCGACCGGTCCGGGCGCGAGCACGGGCGCCGGTGGCGCTGCCACCAAGGCCACGCCGCCCGCGGGCGACGCGACCAAGGGCGACGCGACCAAGGCCACCCCGCCGGCTGGCGGAGAGACCAAGACGAAGTAGCAGCCCCGCACGATCGCGAGCCAAGCCGCGCCTCCCTCGGGAGGCGCGGCTTGCGTTTGCGTCCGCCCGGGAGAGCACCCCGCATTGCGCGAGGCGCTCTCCGGGGCGGATGCGCGGAACCCCTCGCACGATCGGCTCGCGTTCCCACGCGGCGAGATCGGCGGGCGTGCGCGTAACGAAGGGCCGCCTCGGGGGTCTCCTCTATGTGTGCGACGCGGTGCTCACGGTTCCACCGCAGGCCTATGGTACGGAAGGGAAGCGAGCTACGTGCGACGCAATTCCGGTTTCACCCTGATTGAGCTTCTCGTTGTCATCGCCATCATCGCGATCTTGGCGGCGATCCTGTTCCCGGTCTTCGCGAAGGCTCGGGAGAAGGCTCGCCAGACGACCTGTCTCTCCAACTCGCGGCAGATCGCGACCGCGGTCCTGTCGTACGCCCAGGACTACGATGAGACCCTCCCCCTGGGCTCCGTGAACTGGGTCGGCTGGGTGCCGCCGGCGGGCCAGCCCGCCCTCGGCACCAACGCCTCCTGGCGTATGCTGATCATGCCCTACTGCAAGAACGGCCAGCTGTTCATCTGCCCCAGCTACGAGCGCCCGGACGAGGGCATGTGGGGTTTCGGCCCGGACTGGGCCGCCGGGATCCGCCGCTCCTACTGCGGCTGCCATAGCTGGGCTCACGGCGCGTACGCGCCGAACGGTCGCACCCTGGCCTCGACGCCCCGCCCGGCCAGCTCGATCCTCGGCATGGAGAGCCGTTACGAGTACCCCGACCTGGGCACCTGGACCATGTCCTGGACCGCCTGGCTCGACGGCGCCAAGGGCGCGTACACCTCGCACAACGGCATGAGCAACTGGTCCTTCTACGACGGCCACGCCAAGCCCATGAAGCCGCACCGCACCTTCGGCGCGCTGACCTGGGCCGCCGGCGCCGAGCCTGCCGACGACATGCTGTGGATCTGGTGGACCATGTCCTCCGATCCCGACCCGAACAACGCCAACCCGACGACCCTCCGTGGCTGGCAGAACGCGAACGCCAACATCCCCGAGTACAAGTAGGGGCCGCGCCGCCCTCGCGGCGCGCGCTCCCTCCTGTACGGAGGGCTCGAACGAACCGGCCTGCGCACGATCCCAACCGTGACCCGCACTGGAAGCCGCGCCCCCGGGCGCGGCTTCCGCGTTTCCGGTCCCCCGCGCGCAGGTGCCTCCCCCGCGGCGCGGAATGGAGTCCGCCGGAGGGTACCGGGGGCCAGGAGGTGCTCGTATGCCCGAGATGGACCTGCGGTTTGCCGATCTCACGGAGCAGCAGCTTGCGCGCGTTCGCGCGTTGGAGGCTGAGCTGGGCGAGGGAGTGGCCGTGATCGCCTACGACAAGCCGCTCCAACCGGCCAGCCTGTCGGCCGACCAGATCGCGAGACTGGCCGAGGTGGAGATGGACCTTGGCACCGCCTACCTCGTGGCCTACCGCAAGCCCTCGATGTAGTCCGGCTCGCCTCGGCCCCACGCACTCGGGCCGAGCACGCCACGCGGCACTCGAAAGGAACGAAGATGGCACGGATCGGCGTCGGTGTTCTGTCGTTCGCCCACGGGCATGTCAACGCGTACTGCGACCGAATGAAGGGCTGGCCGGACGAGGTCAAGCTGGTCGCCGCCTGGGATGCCAACGCCGAGCGCGGCAAGCGCAACGCCGACGCGTTCGGCATGGAGTACCGCGCCGACCTCGAGAAGGTGCTGGGCGACCCCGAGATCCAGGCCGTCTTCATCGCCTCCGAGACCTCGGAGCACGCGCGGCTCGCGATCGCGGCCGCGGAGGCCGGGAAGACCATCATCATCCAGAAGCCGCTCGCGTTCCGTCTCGCCGAGGCCGACGCGGTGATCGCGGCCGTCGCGAAGGCGGGCGTGCGCGCCACCGTCGCCTACCAGATGCGCTTCGATCCCGCGAACCGCGCCATGCGCCGGATGGTCCAGGACGGGACCCTCGGCAGGATCGGCCTCGTGCGCCGGCGTCACTGCATCGGGGTGCTGTTCAGCGAGGCCTTCTGCACCAACCCCGAGAGCAAGTGGCACATCGGCAGGGAGACCAACATGGGCATGTTCATGGACGACGCCTCCCACGCCGCGGACTTCCTCTACTGGATGCTCGGGATGCCCGTCTCGGTGATGGCCGAGATCGACAACGTCCTGACCGACGTCGCCCCCGACGACACCGGCGTCGCGCTGTACCGGTACGACACCGGAGCCTTCTCGGTGCTGCTCAACAGCTCGGTCACCCACGCCGGCGTCAACACGACGGAGATCTACGGCGACAAGGGCGTCGTCATCCAGGACTACGGCGACGGTCCCTCGTGCGGGATCGCCCGCCCCGACAACGCGGTCGCGGTGAAGCACTTCGACGCCGCCGCGCCGGAGAAGGGCTTCCAGCCCCTCGACATCGCGATCCCCGCCGGTCACGGCGAGCGGATCGCCGCCGTGGCGCGACCGATGGTCGACTGGCTCCTCGACGAGAACGCGCCCCCGCCCTGTCCGCTCAGCGAGGCGCGGTGCTCGGTCGAGATGGTGCTCGGGGCCTACGAATCGGCCCGGACGGGCGCGCGGGTGAGCTTCCCGCTCGGGGCGTAGCTCACGGCAGCGGGGCGCCCTTCGCGGGGCGACCCAGCAGGCGCTGGCGGATGAGGGCGAGCGCGCGGTCGCGCACGCCGGCGGGGCTGAGGAGACACCAGCAGAGGGCTCCGACGGCAAGCCCTGCCGGCAGGGCCAGCCAGACGCGCGCCCCCGCGGGGGTCGCGACGGCGGCCAACGGCAGCGCGACGCAGACCCCGACTTGGCCCGCGAAGCGCCAGGCCGTGCCGCGCTCGAAGCCTCGGCGGAGCAGGAGGAACGGCCAGACGGCGACCACCAGGTAGGCGCCGGCGCTGCCGAACGCGATGCTGGCGCCGCCCCACCGCGCGGCGCCGTAGGCGGCCGAGGCGACCAACAGCGCCGACCAGGCGAAGGAGATCGCGAAGCCCAGCCACATGCGGGCCCGGGCCTGGATCGCGGCGCCAAGGGCGGCGCCGAGCGCGGCCGCCATTGCGGCGGCGACGGCGCCGATCAGCGGGAGGGCGCCGCCGGCGTAGGCCGAGCCGTAGAGCGTGAGGATGGGGTCGGCGAGGAACAGCGCCACGGCGCCGAGCGGGAAGACCACCAGGACCGACAGCCCCTGCGCCAGCTCGAAGGTGCGCGCGTAGTCGTGCTCGGGGAGCGTGCCGCTCTCCGGATCGCCCGCGCTGGAGGCCATCAGCGGCAGCGCGACGCCCGAGAGGACCGTCGGGAGGAAGACCAAGAGCGTCCGCCACTGCGTCGCGGCGTTCAGGACACCCAGCTCCTCGAACCCGCCCGGGCAGCCGACGAGGATGGTGTTCGCGAGCCACTGGCCGGGCATGGTCATCGCGCCCGAGAGCAGCGCCGGGAGCGAGAATCGCCACAGGACGGGCAGCTCGGGCGAGAGGCCGCGCAACCGGACCCGAAGGCCCTGCCGGCGGCACTCGGCGCGGAGCAACCCGATGGCGGGCGCGACCGCGAGGGCCGGGAGCACCGCGAGTGCCCACACCGCCCCCTCGACGCCGAACCACACCGCGCCGGCCACGCGGAGCGGCAGCCCCACGATCGACTGGATGAGCGAGACGGTCGCGGCCGCACGGAACGCCTCGAGGCCCGTCAGCGCGCCGCTCAGCGTGTTGGCCAGGGCCGTGAACAGCAGCGAGAGGCACGCGATCCGCAACGGGCCCGCGAGGTGGGGCGCGCGCAGGGCGGCCTCGGCGATCGGGCCGGCCGAGCCGAGCATCGCGAGGGCGGCGATCCCACCGGCGCAGAGGGTCGCCACCAGCGCGAGGCCGAGCACGCGCGCGGCACGCTCGGGCTCCGCGCGACGGTAGCGGGCGACGAACCGGGTCGCGGTCAGCCCCATTCCGAAGGTCGCCACGACGCCGAAGGCGCCGGCCGTGCTCATCACAATCCCCAACTCGCCGTAGGGTCCGGCGGAGAGGATGCGCGCGGTGGCGATGCTGCCCACCATCTGGCAGGCCTGGCCGGCGGCCGCGCCGGCGAGCGACCAGAACGCCCCGCGCGCGAAACGGCGGCCGAGCGTCTCGGGGCTGGCGGCGGGCGGCTCCTGGGGCTCCATCACGCGGGGTGGTTCCGCGCGGCGCGCCGCCGGCCCTGCGCGCCGCTGGCCCCGTTGCCGCGCTTGCGGCCGGCGACGAAGACGAAGTCGGGCCCCAGCTCGCCGGCGCCCAGGAGTGCGTCGTCGATCTGGAACAGCATCTCGAGCAGCGCTTGCGCGGTGGGGTCGTCGTCCGCGAAGTTGCGGGCGATGTCGTCGAGCACGAGCATGAGGAGCGCGCTGCCGAAGGTCCGGACCTCCACGATGTCGAGCCGCTGGAACAGGACCGGCAGCAGGTCGGCCGAGCGGACGGCCTCCGTCGGGTCGATCGCCGCAAGCTCGACGCCACGCGTCGAGGGGATCGCGGTCTTCACGTAGACCCCGCCCCCGGCGCGCAGCCGGCGGAACAGCAGGTTGCGGCGCACGGCCGCCGCGAGGGTGCCGGCGCTGAGCTTCGCGCGGATCAGCCGCAGCCAGTCGGTCACCGTCCGGTGGGGGCGCTCGCCGCCGACGGCGCCACTGGCGCGCCAGCTCACGCTCTCGCGGTAGCGGGTGGGCAGCAGGTTGAGGGCCGCATCGAACAGCTCGACTTGGCGACGCGGGAAGACGAGGCGGTTGGGCCCCACGTACTCGATCGCGGCGAACAGGCCGGAGGGCGTGAGCGAGCGGTTGACCTGTTCGGCCAGCCGCTCGAGGGCATGGACGTGGTGGAGCGACATGCTCGCGACGATCAGGTCGTAGGCGTTGGGCTCCAGCGCGAGTCGGTTCATGTCGGCCTGGCGGTACTCGATCGCCTCGTAGGGCGGGGCGGCCGCGAGCCGTCGCGCGCGGGCGAGCTGGCCCTCGGCGAGATCGACGGCCAGGCAGCGCTCGAAGGCGCCGCGCTCGGCGAGATCGCGCTCGAGAGCGCCGGAGCCGCAACCGAGACTGAGGCAGGAACCGAGGGGCAGCGCGCCACCCAGGTGGTGGTGGAGGACGTAGTGGAGCCAGTCCCGGTCGGCGTCGCCGCTGATCGCGCGGTTCGCCCGCCGCTGGACGGCGGGCAGCGAGACCCAGTGACAGGCCTCCGGATCGCCGTGGCGATCGGCTCCCCACCATCGTGCCGCAACCTCCGTCGCGCGGGCGTCCATGGCGCCTCCCGTGCCTCTCCATCTCACCGCCGGCTCCTCGCCCATTCGGCGGGGCGGCCTTCCTTGACCTTCCCCATGGGCCTGCGTACACTCGCAGTTCGCGTGCCGGCCACAGGCCCGGCGAGGAAGGACACGATGGCCCATGGGCGAGCCCAGAGCGTACTACATCACAACCCCGATCTACTACGTCAACGGGGAGCCGCACATCGGCACCGCCTACACCACAGTGATCGCGGACACGCTCGCGCGCTACATGCGGCTCATGGGTCGCGAGGTTCTCTTCTCGACCGGGACCGACGAACACGCCGAGAAGGTGGTCGCGGCGGCCGAGCGCGCGGGGCTGACCACGGAGGCCTATGCCGAGAAGCTCGCCGATGCCTACCGTGAGGCCTGGGCCCGGCTCGATATCGGGTACGACGACTTCATCCGCACCCCGGAGCCGCGCCACCGCCGGGCGGTCACCGAGGTCTTCCATCGCCTGATGGCGACCGGAGACATCTACCGGGGCGAGTACGAGGGCTGGTACTGCGCGCGGTGCGCCGCGTTCTACGCCGATTCGGAGGTCGCCAACGACAAGTGCCCCGCGCCCGAGTGCGAGGGCAATCCGGTCGAGAAGCGGAGCCAACCGGCGTACTTCTTCCGCGCCTCGGCATACGCCGACCGGCTGCTGGCCCTGTACGAGGCCAACCCCGATTTCGTTCGGCCCGACTTCCGACGCAACGAGGCGGTGGGCTTCATCCAGTCGGGGCTGCGCGACACCTGCATCTCGCGCCCCTCGAACGGCTGGGGCGTGCCGATCCCGGGCGACGAGCAGTACCAGGTCTACGTGTGGTTCGACGCGCTGATCAACTACCTCACCGTGGCCGGCTGGCCCGATGACGAGGAGCGTTTCGCCGCCCTGTGGCCCCCGGCGATGCAGGTCATGGCCAAGGACATCCTCCCTCGCTTCCACGGCACCCTGTGGCCGGCCATGCTGATGGCGCTCGATCTCCCGCTGCCCCAGTCGATCGTCGCGCACGGCTACTGGCTGTCGAAGGACCGCAAGATCAGCAAGTCCTCCGGCGGCCTCGCGAGCGTTGAGGACCTGGCCTCGGAGCTGGGCGAGCTGGTGCCGATCCAGCCCGATATCGCCCGCGACGCGGTGCGCCACTTCTTCCTGCGCGAGATGCAGTTCGGCCAGGATGCCGAGTTCTCCCGCGAGGCGCTGTGGGGCCGGCTCAACGCCGACCTCGCCAACGACCTGGGCAACGTCCTCAACCGCTCGCTACCGCTCGTCGAGCGCAACTTCGACAGCGTGGTACCCGAGGGCGTCGTCGACCCCGCGATCCTCGCCTCGCTCGAGGCCTTGCCGGCACTGGTCGACGCGCGGGTTGGCGGGTGCGACTTCCGCGGCGCGCTCGACGCGATCTGGGAGATCGTGGGCGGCCTGAACAAGTACCTCGACACGCAGGCGCCCTGGAGCCTCGTCAAGGCCGAGGATCTCCAGCCCGCCAAGGACTGCCTCCTCACCACCTGCGAGGCGATCCGGCGTCTCAGCACGCTGCTGCTGCCCTTCCTGCCGCACGCCGCGGCGGAGATCCGCAAGCAACTCGGTCTTGGCGAGGCGCCGATCGACTCCCTCGAGGCCGAACTCGCGGGCGGCCCACGGATGGCAGGCGTGCGGATCGCGCGCGGCGAGCCCATCTTCCCGCGCGTGAAGATCCCGAAGGCGAAGCCTGCCGAGGCCGCTGTCGCGACGGCCCCGAAGCCGGCGGCCCCCGCCGCGCCCGCCAGCGCGACCATCAGCTACGAGGACTTCCGCAAGGTCGAGCTGCGCGTGGGCACGATCCTCGAGGCAGAGCCCGTGGAGGGCGCCGACAAGCTGCTCCGGCTGCAAGTCGACCTCGGCTCGGAAAGAAGACAGATCGTCGCGGGGATCGCGCAGCAGTTCCCTGCGTCAGAGGTAGTG
>CAZRDB010000057.1:21216-25875 GCA_964598695.1 uncultured Armatimonadia bacterium | reverse complement strand
GGGCGAAGGTCCTCCCGAGCTATGAACTGGCGGCCGGCCGGCGCGTGATCGACTTCGGGATCTACGGCCACGCCGACCCCCGCGGCTACGATGACGGCGGCGGCGGGCCTCTCGCGCCCTGGCAGGGCCTCCCGGCCTGGGACGATCTCTCCGCCCACGAGCGCAGCCTCGGGCTCACAAGCCGCGGCAACTTCCCGCTGGGCCTGTTCGGCGCGGCCGACGGTACGCCGGGCGTCGCCGAGATCGGGCTGACCGCCCGGAGCGCCCTCGGCTACCCCGCCTGGCTCACCGATGAGGCCGAGCAGGGGGTCTGTGTTCCGATCGAGCGCCTGCTCCCGAACTACCTGCTGGAGGGAGCCGGCCCGGGCGATCCAACCTGGGATCTCGACACCACCGGCTGGTCGTTCCTCCCGGCCCCCGCCGGCGCGGCGGCCGATGCCGGCAAGCCGTATGTCGACGGCCTGGTCGGCGGACGCAATGGCGCCCCCGACCCGGGCGAGGAGGTGGGCGCGCGGGCGACGGCCGATATCCTCGGCGCCGGGACCCCGCTCGGGACCTACTGGCTCGATTCCTACACCTACATGGACATGGACGGCGTCGCGGGCTACGACCCGACCGCCGATCGCCGCTACGGCGAGCCCATCGCCTGCAAGGCAACCGTGAAGGAGTCCCCACTCGCGCCGCTCACGCCGCTGGCGACGCGGGAGGCCGGCAAGGACGCCGACCTCGGCGCCGACTCCGGCCCCGACAACGCCAACACCACGTTCGGAGAACTCGGGCCCGCTTTCCTGGTGAACACCTGGGACGACCCCGGCGGCGTGCCGAACGTCATCGGCGGCGACTACGGCGATTCCTGCGTCTTCTTCACCTCGAACCGTCCGAACGCGACCTCTCCGGCCGGCGGACCGGAGTCGCTCCCCTGGCGGATCTGGGCGCAGCGGTACGACTGGAACTTCACGCCCGGCAACGCCAACCCGCTCGACCAGTACCGCCCGGTTCAACCGACCTATCAGCCCGAGGGCGAGGCGTTCCTGATCGCCGACGAGCCGACCGCGGCCCTGGGCGTCACACCGCCCGAGGCCCGCTTCTCGGTGATGACCAACTACCGGGCCTACCCGCCGGCGATCACGAGCCGCGCGGTCGGCCCGATCCGCCTCGCTGTCCTCACCTGGACCCTCGAGGTCGAGTGGTCGGAGGACCCGGCCGCCCTGCCGGCGGGCCAGGCGCCCGAGATCCGCAAGACCTACTACGTCGGCGGCTGCCTCGTCGACACGGCGGCCGGCACGATGGGCGACCTGCTCGCCGGCCCCGTCTACATCCGCTCCGACAGCGGCATCCGCTTCGGCCCCAAGCCGGTGATCCAGCCTCGGGCGGGTGCGCCGGGGGTCTTCGACCTCTACGTGTTCCACTACCTCGGCTCGGGCACCCAGCGCCGGCTCGGCTACATGCGCTGGGACCTCGACCTCGCGGCGCCGGCACTCACCTATGTCGGCAGCCATGAGCTGCCCATCATGACGCGTTACGGCTCGGGGACCATCCGCCTCGACGGCCTCGAGTACGCCAAGGATGTCTCGGTCTTCTCCGACGTGTGGTGCGACGTGAGCGCCCCGGGCGGTCCCGTCTGGCACGAGCCCGACAACGAGCCCACGATCGGCGTGGTCTTCGCGGGCCGTAGCCGGACCTTCCAGACCCAGGACATCTTCTACACCCGCTTCGACCCGTCGTACCCGACTGGGGGGCCGCTGTCCGACCCGGCCACCTACAACCCGACCAACAACAACACGGGCCAGGTTCCGTTCCCCGAGCGGACCACCGACCTCGTGCCGCTGCGGCAGGAAGCCCTGGCCGCGGGACAGCCGGCCGGCTCGCGCGCGTTCGCGGCGTATGCCAGCCTGGAGTGGGTCGACTGGGTCTGGGACCCCGACAACGCCGTCGGCTTCGCCGTGAGCGTCGGGGGAGGCCCGACGTGGGGACCGCAGGCGTGGAGTCCGGGCAACCCGACCGGCTGGCGCGAGGACCCGATCTCGGGCTACCTCTACGCGACCAACGCCAACGGCGGCCGCGTCGTCGAGGTCGACCCGACGGTCGGCCTGGTGCGGTTCGTGGACGACACGGTCGTCCCCGGTGAAGGCGACGCGGTCTCCGCCACCTTCACGCCGCAGACACGGCGGCTGACCCGGGCGAGCCAGGACTCGGCCCAGCCGACCGTGGCGATCCTGACCGATGAGACGATCGACATGCCGCTCCAGCCGGCCGCGCAGGATGCCTCGGTGACGATCACGCCGCCGCCGGTTCGTCAGGCGGTCGGCCTGCCGCTGCGGATGCTCGTCTTCTACAAGCGCTTCGACACCCGGGGCCGCGTGCGGCTGCTCTACGAGACCTTCAGCATGCCGTACAGCTACCCCGGCGCGCCGGCGCCGCCCGCGGCGATCGACCAGGTCTACTGGACCAAGGTCACCAACCCCGATCCGGACGCACTGGGCCTGCCGCCCGGCTCGCAGCCCTACCCGGTGATCTCCTACCCGATCCAGCAGAGCAACACGGCAGGCGATGTCGTCCTGCAGGACATCCCGTTCTACGTCGATCGCCCGGCGACGCAGACGCCGCTCGAGGAGACGGTCGGCGAGCTGTACGTCGCGGCACAGCCGGTCCAGTACACCTGGTACACCGACGAGCGCAACATCGGCCCGCCGGGCAACGTCTCTACCGAGGCGCCGCCGTTCGTGGCGCTCGGCGGCACGCTGGGCGTTGCCGGACCGGCCGGAGGCCAGACCCTGCGGCAGGTCGTGGGCCCGCGGGTCTGCTGGTTCATGTTCACCTCGACCAGCGAGAAGCTGCCCGCGCTCGTCGCGCCGTCGGGCCCGCCCGTTCCCTCGGAGGACTGGACCAACCGCACGTGGGGGATCTTCGGCGGCGGGGAGCAGTCGGCGTTCGGCTACGATGCCGACTGGGACATGTACTTCGCGGTGCTCTCGCCGCAGGCGATCCCGCGCACCTCGGTGCTCCTCCGCAACGAAGCGCCGTAACGCGCACACTCCGCGGATGCGGGGGAGGAGCCGAGGCGGCTCCTCCCCCGCTCTGCTTTCAGTGGCCCTCGGGCATGACTGAACTCCGCCACGCGCCCGACGTGAGCCACTGGCGAACGTCCCCCTCAAGCTCCCGGAGCCCCACTCCGAAGTGCGCGCGGACGGAGCGATCCCACTTCCGGCGGTCGGCGAGCGAGCGGTCGCGCGCGAACGCCCAGAAGCGTTCGTCGCCGTAAGTCGCTCGGACGTAACGCGTCGCGGCGTAGTAGAGGACGTAGGGCTCGCCGGAGGCCTCGCGTGTCCACATGGCCCGTCCCACGGCAGTGCGGTGCTTGCGAGCGATGGAGGCCGCAGTGCGGAGGCAGACCGCATCGTAGCCGGGGGCGAGGCGCAGAGCGGCCGACTCGGCGATCCCCTCCGACACCCAGCATGGCGGGCGCACGGCCCCGGAGGCACGGGCCACGACATGCCCGGTCTCGTGAGCGAGTGTCATGGCGGACGCCAGATCGCTCTCGGCCAGATCGCCCTCGTAGGCGCGGGGCCGGAAGGCGATCGTGAACCCGGTCGCGACGCCGGCGGCCCGCTCGATCCTCCCAGCCGTCCGCTCGCCGAGCGTGGATCGCCAGTCAGCCTCGCTGCCGGGGAAGTAGACGACGATGGGGAGGAGCCCAGGGGGCAGCGTGCAGTCGCGCGGGGCCTCGGCGAGGGCAGCGCGCAGGGCGGCAGGAGCGCCGAGCGCCATCTGGCGGGCCAGGAGGTTGTCGCCCGCGAGGTAGAAGCGGTAGATCTCGTTACCGGCCTCGTCTCGAGCGCCGTAGCTGGAGGGCATCAGGCGCGCCAGGCGCTCGATGAGGACCGCCATCTCGCGCGGCGAGGGGGCGCCCACCCAGCCCGGCTGGCGGGCCAGTGCCAGGTCGCGGGCGGCGGGATAGGCCTCGGCTCTGCGTCCCAGCGAGTAGGCCCACAGCGTCGAGGCATAGGGATCCTCCCCGGACACGAACGCCCTCTCGAGGTCAGCGCCGGACGGGGGCGCGGTAGCCGCTCGCCCGCTCGGGTAGCCGCGGGCCACACCCCCCGTGGCGCGAGCGATGTCGGCGGTCTCGAGGGCCAGGGCAGGGGGCTGAGGGCTCTCGCCGTAGGGCCGTGGTGGCGCCGTGGGCACCCGCATGCGCGGGGCGAGCCACGCGCACACGACGGCGAGCAGCAGCACGCCCAGCAGCAGCCGCAGGAACCACAACGTGAGGGGAGGCCCCTCGCGCCAGTGCTCCATCGTGGGAGAGCGCCGTTCCGACACCGGTACCACCTCGCCGACTGGCCGGCAGGACGGCGCCGGCCCATCGCACAGACGAGTGAGGCTGCCGGAGGTCGCGGGTGCGGGCCGGTTAGGGTCCTATCTGGCTGCGCAGCCACCCTATGCGGCCCCTCCAGCGCCCTACAGAGCCGCTCAGGGCCATTGGGGCCGCCGGTCTCTGAGACGAGTGAGGGGCTCCGCGATCACTCGCGGAGCCCCTGGGACTGCAGGTCATGCTATGCGCGCGGCCTAGCCGCGGCCACCCTTGCGGGAGCCACCGCCACCGCCGCCGCCGCTGGAGCCACCGCTCGAGCCACCGCTCGAGCCGCCACTGGAGCCGCC
>CAZRDB010000057.1:0-21116 GCA_964598695.1 uncultured Armatimonadia bacterium | reverse complement strand
CCGCCGGAGCTACCGCCGCGGCTGCCGCCCGAGTCCCCGTCGGAGGCGCTGCCGCCGCGATCGCCCTTGCGGGAGCCTCCGCCGCTGCCTCCGCTGGAGCCGCCCCGGCTGCCCCCTCCAGAGCCTCGGTCCCCATCGCTCACGGAGCCGCCACCATGGCCGCCGCTGCCGGCGGAGCTACCGCCGCTGCCGCGGGGCGGAGGGGGAGTCCCGCCGCCGTTGCCGTTGTCGCGGGAGTCCCCGGAGTCACCGTGAACCACACGCGTTCCCTGCTCGCCCTGGTTGCGCTCGCCGCGGGTAACGGTGGTCGTCCCCTCGTGGCTCACGCGGACCCGCTCGGCCCACTGCCCCTCGTGGAAGCCGACGTCCCCATAGCGCTCCAGGATCTTCTCGGCATAGCGCCGGTCGTCGCGCTCGCGCGGCGGGTCGGCGTTGATGTCGGGGTCGTGGCGCCAGTCGTCCCAGTAGGGGGCTCTCGGGACCCAGTGCTGCCGCCAGGGACGATCATCGCACCAGCGGTGGTAGGGGCTGTAGTCCCAGTAGACGCCCCACCTGCAGCGGTCCCACCAGCAGTCACGAGGCCACCAGTAGGTGTAGTAGCACCGGCCCCACGGCCAGAAGATGTCGAAGTCGCGATCGTAGTCGAAGAGGTAGTAGCCCAGGTCGCCACAGAGCCAGGATCCGTAGAAGTGGTACTCCCGGCGGGTCCGGTGTGAGCGATGGTGACGGTTCGAGTGATACTCGTAGCCGTCATCGTCGTAGTAGCCGCGGAAGTCGGAGTTGTGGTAGTGAAGCCGTCGCTTGGCGTCGAGGTCGCGCAAGTCGATGCCGAGGTTGTCGGCGATCGTGCGCCACCGCAGCTGCGAGCGGGTCTTCATGTCGAGCAGGTCAACGGCGTTCCGGCCGGAGCGAAGCGACAGCTCGAACATGCAGGCCATCGTCGAGTAGCCGAGACCGTCCTCGGAGAGGCGCTCGAGGTCGCCGGGCTCGACGCGGTACTGCAGTGCCAGGATCGCCAGCATGACCTCATGCTCGACGTCGGGATCCTCGCGCCACCAGTCGCCGCGTCGGCCGAGGTCGTACCAGCGACGGCTCTGGTGCAGGTCCTGGGGGTCGATCCGGCGATCCTCGGCGATCTCCTTCCACGACATCCCCTCCTCCGCGCGGTCGTCCGCGAGCGGCACGTAGGAGCCGCCCGCCAGCTCGCGCAGGAAGAGGACGGTCGCGACCTCCTCCGGGTAGAGATCCCAGTTGTTGTGGATATCGAGGATCTCGCGGATGTCGAGGCCGGAGACGCGGGCGATGTCGTCGAAGAGGATGATCTCGCCCAGTTCGGCGTCGTCCTCGACCACCAGGTAGTGCTGGCCGCGGGGCACCGCGTAGTAGCCCAGGCCTCCGGACGGCCGCCGGAACCGGGTGTTGTCGAGAAGGCCTGCCGGCTGGCTGCGAGCCCAGCCGGAGGAGGGCTCGGCGCGGCAGGGAACCGCCATCAGGGCGAGGAGCCCCACCGCCGCGAGAGAGCAGACAGCGGCAATCCGACGGTACATCATCGAGACCACCTCCAACGATGGGCGGGGACGAACTCGCGCGGCGCGCTTCGGCGCCCCGGCGCGGGGTCCGCATCCCCGTATCCCTCATTCTTGATGACGCTCGGCCGCTCCTCTGCGTTCCGCTGGAGGGGCGATGGTGTATACTTCCCGGGTTCGTGCCGGCCCCAGGCGGTCCCGTAGGACCGCCTGTCTCGCGTATGGAAGAGACGAGGAGTCCCGCATGGCCCAGCCGGGCAAGTTCGCGTTCATCATCCACCCGCTATCGCTGGCCGACCTGGCCCGCAAGTACCCGGTGCTCCGGATCCTCCCTCGGCCGGCATCGGAGTTCGCGCTCCGGCGGTTCAAGGCCCAGATCATCAGCCGGATCCGCGGCGTGCGCAGCCCCACCGGCGCCGAGGTCGAAGGGCTCTTCATCGGCTGCCCCGCGACCTCGGAGATGCTGCTGCACGGCAACGCCGCGGCGAACACGCGGATGATCGTGGAGTGCGGCCGGATCGCGGAGGCGGAGGGCGCCCAGATCGTGGGCCTCGGCGCGTTCACCTCGGTTGTGGGAGACGCGGGGGTCTCGATCGCGCGCGAGCTGGACATCGCGGTGACCTCGGGCAACACCTATACGGTCGCCACGGCCCTGGAGGGCGCGATCGAGGCCACGAAGGTGCTCGGTCGCGATCCCTCGACAGTCTCGGCCGCGATCGTGGGCGCGGCCGGCTCGATCGGCAAGGCCTGCGCCCGGCTGCTGGTGGACCAGGTGGCTCGGCTGACGCTGGTTGACCTGAACGGCCCCGCGCTGGAAGCGTTCGCGGGCGAGCTGCCCGGCGGCGCCCAGGTCGACTGGAGCACGGAGCCGACCACCGCGCTGCTCGACAAGCAGCTCGTGGTCACGGTAACGAGCGCGGTGACTCCGATCATCGAGCCGGAGCATCTCATGCGAGGCGCCGTGGTCTGCGACGTGGCGCGCCCGCGCGATGTCTCGGTCCGCGTGGCGCAAAAGCGCCCGGACGTGCTCGTGATCGAGGGCGGGGTGGTGGCGGTGCCGGGCGATGTCGATTTCGGCTTCGACTTCGGCTTCCCGCCCAAGACGGCCTACGCGTGCATGTCGGAGACGATGATCCTGGCGCTCGAGGGACGTTTCGAGGACTACACCATCGGCCGCGATCTGTCGGTCGAGAAGGTGGCCGAGATCCGAGCCCTCGCACAGAAGCACGGCTTCCGGCTCGCCGGGTTCCGCAGCTTCGAGAAGGCCGTCACCCAGGAGACGATCGAGCGCGTCCGGAAGCTCGCGGCGGAGGCCTGAGAACGGGATGACCGCCACTCCCGACACCCCCGCTGCGACCTCCCCCTCGCCGGAGACGGACGGCGCGCGTGGCTTCGGCCCATGGGCCCTCCTTGTCGCCGGCACGGCACTCACCGCGTTCTTGTGGGTGTGCTTCTGCCTCCACCGCGCCCAGGCCCCCGATGTCGTCTACGTCGACGAGGGGACGTTCCACTACCTCAGTTGGCTGTGGTTCAGCGGGTCGGGCCTCCCCTACCGGGACGCGATCGAGAACAAGCCGCCGGGCATCTTCCTCGTCTTCGGTCTCGCCCAGCAGCTCTACGGCACCCCCTACCCCGCCGTTCGGCTCTGCGCGATCGCCTGCATCGTGGGCGGGGCGCTCCTGCTCCTGCCGGTCTTCCGGCGGCTCGTGCGCCCGGCCCCGGCCGTGCTCGCCGCCCTGCTCTACCTCCTGGCCGCGACCAACCAGCACACCAGCCCCTACGCCGCGATGACCACGCCCTTCATGGTCTTCTTCACGATCGCCGCCCTCGTGGCCCTCGTCCACGGCCGCGGACGCGTCGTCCCCGCGTTCCTCTGCGGGCTCCTGTGCGCGCTCGCGATCTCCTTCAAACAGGCGGCGCTGTTCGAGGGCGCGCTCTTCGGCGCCTGCTGCGCGACGGGCTGGCCGTTCGAGGCGCCCGACCGCCGCCGCTTCCGCCTCCTCCCGGCCGTTGCCTGGAGCCTCGGCTGGCTGACGGTCATCGGGGCCACCGCCGCCTACCTCGCGAGCCACGGGATCCTCGGCGACTACATCCGTAACGGCTGGCTGGGCGCGGCGGCGCCCGGGACCTCACCGCCGACGCTCGCGGGCAAGTGGATCGAGCTGACCAAGTCGCTGCCGTGGTTCGCGACCTGCGTCTCGCCGATCCTGCTCGGGCCCGTCGCGATCGCGGGCGCGCTGCGGCGGCCGAGCCTCTCCGACCGCGCGGTGACCTGGTTCGGCGTTGCCTGGCTGGTCGTGGCCAGCCCGATGGCCGTCGGCGGCTGGTTCTGGGCTCACCGTTTCGTGCAGGTCTTCCCGCCGCTCGCCTTCCTCACGGCGCTCTCGCTCGGGATCCTGTGGGAGGCCGCGACGCGAGCCCCCCGCGGCCGCGCGAACGGCGACAGCCTGACCGCCGTGGCTGTGACGATGCCGCTCTGGGTGCTCATCGGCCTCAGCGTGCTCACGGGCGCGCAGCGGTGGCAGCGCACGACGGAGACGCGGCCGCCGATCGAGTGGAACCGCTGCGTGAGCCTCGTGCGCGAACTCACGACGCCCGAAGACCGGATCTACGTGATGCGCTGGTGGGACCAAGTGTACGCGACGACGCAGCGCGTGGGCGTCTCGCGGTACATCAACCGCTCGTTCCTCGGTCGGCCGGGCGCGCTCGACGAGGTCCGCACGACGCTCCACTCGACGCCCCCCAAGGTCATCGTCCTCTACGCGATCCGGCCGCTGCCCGACACGATGGTCTACTACGGCGAGTCGATGGGGCTCGAGGTCCAGGCCTACTACGACTGGCTCGAGGACTACGTGGCCAGCGACTACAACCTCGTGGAGCGGACCAGCACCTGGCGGCTCTACTGCCGCAAGACCCCGGAGGAGAAGGCCGCGCAGGCCGCGGCGGAGGCCGAGGCGACCGCCGCGCTCGAACCCGCGGCTCCCCCGCCCTAGCCTCTCTCCGCCCCGGTGGCTACAGCCCGGCCACGCGCAGGTACTCGCGACTGACGCGGAGATCCTCCAGCGGCTCACGCAGGTGGGTGTCCTGCTCGACGGCCACGGGGCCTTCGTAGCCCACCGCACGCAGCGCCCGCACCACCGCCGCGTTGTCGAGCCCGATGTTGCCCGCACCCAACTCGCAGAAACGGCCCCGCTGGTGCCACTCGGCCGCCTCGCGCTCGTGCAGCCAGTCCTTGAAGTGGACCATCGCGAGCCGGTTGCCGTAGCGTCGCACGATCCCCTCGGGATCGCCGCCCACGGCAGCGAGGTGGGCCGTGTCGAGGATCAAGCCGCACGCGGGGCAGGCCGCGAGGAAGGCCTCCAGTTCGTCCTGCGACTCGACCAGCGTCCCCATGTGGTTGTGGAGCGCGACACGGATTCCCGCTCGGGCACAGGCCTCTCCCTGGGCCCGCACCTGCCGGCAGAAGGCGTCGAACTCGCGCGCCCCCGCTGTGGTCCAGACGTAGGCGCAGCCGAACGCGGCGGCCCAGCGGATGGTCTGGTCGGGGGCTGGGCTGCTCGCGGTGGCGAAGCGCATCCCAAGCCGGCGGAACAGCGCGGCGTTGCGCACCGCGTCACTGTCGTCGCGCGCAGGGAGCCGCTCGAGACCGACGTAGCCGATCGACGCCAGCTCCCGCAGGCGAGCCTCCAGGTCGTACAGGCCGCCGTGGTACTGGTTGAGGCCGTAGTCGGCCACGAGAACGGGGAGCACAGGCGCCATGGGGTCCTCCTGTCGGCGGCGAGGGTGTGAGACGGTCGGCTAGGCGGCTGGGGGACTGGGGACCGCGCTAGAACAGGCCGCCCGCGCGGCTGAACTCGAACTCGAAGCGGTCGCGCTGGGTGGACCACAAGACTCGGGCCTCGGCCTGGCCGATCCGCCGTGCGAGGCCGTAGGTGTAGTCCTCGTAGCCATAGGTGGCGGCCCGGCTGAGCATCCCCGTGATCTGGACCGCCCACTGCGAGGAGAGGGACCAGTTCAGCCAGCCGTAGGCGCTGGTGCGATCGTTGTCCAGATCCCGGCTCCCGGAGACCATGAGGCTCAGGCCGGTCTCGCCGGTGGAGAAGCAGTTCACGCCGGCGCGGAGGTAGTGACGGGTCCCGTTGTGGTAGCGGCCACCCTCACGCGTCTGCGCGTCGTACCCGATCCGGAGGTTGCTCATGCGGCCGAAGCGCCAGTTCGCCTCGACCCCGAGCACCGAGTTCCACTCGAACTCCCCGTTCGTCCGTTGCTCGAGCGAGCCGGTCACGCGCGGCGAGAGTGAGAGGTCGCCCATGACCTTCCACGGGCGGGCCGGGGTGAGTGATGCGCTCAGCGAGGCCCGACCGTAGAACTCATCCGACCACGCGTCCTGCTTCAGGCCGAGGCTGGCTCCGTACCCGAGCGACAGGCCGCCGACGCGGGCGGCACGGAAGCGCCAGCTCGAGTCGAGGTACCAGTCCTCGGGCATGCCGGCGCCCGAGAACCAGCTCGCATTCACCATGTGCGTCGAGCCCTTGCGCACGGTCGTCACGTTGCCGTAGGCGGTGAGGTACCGGTGCTGCGGCCACGACACCGAGTAGGTGCCCCGCGTGTTGCTCCCGTAGGTTGCGTTGTGCGACCAGCGCGCGCCCCAGTCGCTCTGCCCGAGGCCGTCCACGACCATCCGGCCGCCGCTCTCACGGCCATTCTGGTAGTCCATGTCGACATCGACATACCAGCCTCGGCGGCTGGAGTAGTTGCCGATCGGCGAGCCGTGGCGCAGGCGCAGGGCGCCGTTGAACTTCTCGCCGGTGGCGAAGTACCACGGGTAGTCGACGTACACGCCGCCCGGGTAGGAGACGCCCACCACCTGCGGGATGGTCGAGCCGCCATTGCCGGCCCCCGAGAGCGAGATCTGGTGGGACGACATCGGCAGCGGGAGCTGCGTGTTGTCGACGTAGAAGCGCGGCCGGTTGAGGATGATCCGGTCGTCGGGGATGACGAGAATGTCGCCGGCCTTGATGACCACCCGGGCGTTGTCGGTCGGCCACTCGCGCCACTTGCTCTCCGGGTAGAACCAGGTGCCCTCGGTGAAGTCCTCGTCGAGGAACTCCACGGTGTGGGGGTTCGGGTCCTCCACGAGGGCCACCCCATTGACCGCGGCCGGCCGGAACTCCATGTACAGCCAGCGCGTGGTCATCGTCTGCTTGCCGTTGCTGACCACCGCGTTCTTCGCGTTGAGCTGATACGGCGGAACTACGCGCACCTGCAGACGCTCGGCGGTGATCGTGATCCGGCGGAAGGAGAACCGGACGTTGCCGAGCGCCTCCACCATCATGCCTTCGTCGAAGAACGCCAGGTAGTCATCGGCGTCGACCCGCAGGCAGCGCGAGCCTCCGACGGAGTCGGTGGGGCTCGTCTGGATGAAGATGACCTCGGCCCGCTCGGCCTTCTTGCCGCCGGCGATGGCCATGATCTGGACCTCGGACTCGCGCTGCCCCCCGGAGAAGAACCGCGTGCGCGCGACGCCGCCGAGCGTGGTGACCGTCGTCTCCTCGAGGCGGCCGCCGCTCGCTGTGAGCGTGACCTCGGTGCCATCGGCCACGGGCCTGCCCGACGTGTCGAGGACATCGACCTGGATGCCCACCGAGTCGGTATCGTCGGCCAGCACGTAGCCTCGGTCGGGGCGGATGGTGATCCGGCCCACGATGACGTCGGTCTGCGCCGCGGCGAGGGAACACAGGGCGCCGAACGACAGCATGGCGATGAGGCCTGCTCGGACTCCTCGCCACATCCGGTCTCCGGCTCGCGCGCGAACGATCACCGCGTCTCCGCTCTCCCTGGCGCCCCCCAGAATCGAACGCCCACCGCAGTTTCTCTGTTCGGAGCCCAGGCTCCTTCGTGGCCTGACGCGGAAGCGACCCCGCGCGGGGGCGCGGGGTCGCTTCAGAACGTGCTCACTGGCTCACCGGTGCGCGCATCAGCGGAGGGAGACTCCCGCCGTCCGCGTCACTCGACCACCCGCGTCGGAGCGGGCTTCGAGCTGGACACGGTACTCACCGGCCGGCACCGACGTGCCCACATCGCTCCGGCCGTCCCACGTGGCCGTCGAACGCCCGGCCGCGCAGGCCTTCGCCTTCATCAGGGTGCGCACAACGCGCCCCGCGCTGTTGAGCACGACGAGATCGACTTCGGCATCGTCGCTCAGCGCATAGGCGATCGCCGCGCCGCGGGCGAGCCCCTCGATCCCGAGATCGGTGATCTGCAGGCCGCGGTCGCGGGCGCTGACGCGGATCTTGAACTGCCGCGCGCCGCCATCGGCCTCCGTCGTGAACGTGTAGCGCGAGGCGGTCCGCATGAACACGCGCTCGCCGGTGGCGACGTCCTCGAGCGTGAAGCTCAGTTCGCGCGGCAGATGGCTGATCGTCGGCCATGCCAGCGTGACTTCGGTGTTGCCGATGTTGGTTGCGACACTCATGTCGAACTCGGCCTCGGTGCCCCCGGGGCGGACATCCAGCGCGTAGATCCCGCTGTCACGGCCCCAGTCCTCATGCGGGAAGGCGACCTGCAGGTATCGGCCCACGGGCGGGGCCTCCCGAATGCACATCGCGTTGGCCCCGGAGCCGACGGCGGAACTGGCGCCGACGAAGTTCGAGGTGTCCGCGGCCTCCGCGCACTCGCCGGTGATCTGGAGCATCCAGTCCTGCGTCGAGTTGGCGCCCGTCGCCTTCGCGAGGCAACTGCGGGTGCTCACATCGACCGCCTTGCCGCTCGCGGCCGCCGGGGGCGTCACGACGAGGGAGCCCGCCGGGGGGGTCGCGCCGCGGACGTCCGGCGGCTCCATCACCATCTCGAGGTCGGTGTTGGCCAGGAGCCAGTAGGCCTTCCACGGCGACATCGTGAAGTCGCGGCCGTACTGCAGCACGTAGCCGCCGCGTCCATCGTTGGCTGTCGGATCCCACTCCCACAGGACGCCGGGGATCCAACCGGCGGCCCAGCTCTGGTCGTAGCTGTAGGTCACGCCCCGGCTGACGAACTTCACCTCGCCCAGACTCAGCGGGTAGGTGAAGGGGTTGCCCACCTGGTTGAAGCCGGTGTACGAGCCGGTCCCGCTCGTGCGCCCCATCAGCGGCACGTTGACCTCGACAACGCCGTTCAGATACCGCGCGGTGCCGTCCGTCGGAACCGCGATGTTGGTCTGGACGGGAACCCGCACGAAGTAGCCGTAGCCCGGCTGGAGGGTGCCGGCCGTGCCGTTCGGGTACGAGTCCCAGGCGTTGTCTTGCGGGTCGTAGCGCCAGATCCGCGGGGTGACCTCGGTCCCGGTCAGGCTCGTATACATGAGCCCGCCCATCGGGTCGGGATCATCGAGATCGAAGGGAACGGACATCATCAGGTACTGGTAGCCCGGGCGTTCGTCGCCGCTCGGCGGCGCCTGCACGGGCGCGGTCCGAATGTGGCTCAACGCCGGAAGGCTCATGCTGTTGACGACGCTCTTGGTGTAGACGCCACCCGCGGCCGCGGCCGAAGCCCGGACCGTCCAGGTGACGTCACCCGCGAGGACGTAGTCGGTGTCCGGCACCAGGTCCCACGTGACCTCACCGGTCTCGCCCGGGTCGAGGGTGGGGACCGTCTTGTCCGCAGTCTGACCCGCGGCAAGGGCGAGCCCCCGCGGCAGCTCGATCGTCAGGCTGCCGTTGCGCATCGAACTCGACCAGCGGTTCGTGATCGAGCCGCCGACGCGAAGGACGCCGGTGGTGCCCAGGTCCCAGATCCACTCCCCGGTGTCGGGATCCTCGGCGAGGCCGACCGCGGACTTCGCCGACGAGGTTGCCGCGAGCGGGGCGGTCATGTCCGAGGCCGACCACTCGTCGCCGAGCCACAGGTCGAAGACCTGGGCCTCGCCGGGGCGGATGCTCTGCTGCTTGAAGTAGTAGTGGACCACCAGCTCGCTGTCGGTGAGCTTGGTCCCGCCCATGTGGGTCTCGGTCCAGATCGGATGGCCCGTCACGTAGCGGTGTGACAGGAAGGAGATCCCCTCGAGCAACGCCGGCGAGTCCATCACCGGGGTGCCGTCCGGGGTAACGAGGTTCCGATCGCGCTCATCGGCCACGTTGGTCCAGCCGACGGCCATCTCGCCCTCCGGCGAGTACGACACCCAGCGTCGGGGGAGCCCGGCGGAGGTGCTGCTGGTCCAGAACTCCTGCTCGTCGTCGGTCCAGCCGTAGCCCTCGACGTAGACCCGCGTCTGCTCCCGTCCGAAGAGGCTCTGGCCCCCCAGCGGGGCGGGGCGGTAGCGGAACCGCAGCTTCACGACCTTCGTGACGTCCCCATTGGTGTTCTCGACGATCCAGCGCACCCGCACCTTGTCGCGGTAGACGGTGACCATCTGGGCCCAGCGAAGGCCCTCCCCGCCATACGTGCTGCGCTGGATGAAGGACCGCACGCCATCCACCGTGTACTCGAACTCGTCGTTGGTGTCGCCGAGGTGGTTGCCGAAGACGTAGTAGTTCCACCCGGCAGGGTCCCCGGGGCCCGCGTTCTCCCCGCCATCGTCCTCGGCGCCGGTCGCGACCGCGAGGGTCGCGAACTGGTCGATGAATGCGGCGTAGTTGTCCGACGAGACGTAGTCCTCGCGGATCAAGGAGTCCGAAGTGACGGCGCGCGAGTAGTCGTTCGCCACCAGGGGCTCGCCCCCGGCGTTCTCGATGTAGATCTTGCCGCGCATGTTGTCATGGCGGCCGAGGTCGGCATCGGTAGCGATCGACATCGAGCCCACCTGCGCCCGGATGTAAGAGTTCGACCCGACCCACGACGGGGTCATGTTCGGGTAGATCTCCTGGGCGTGCGCACCGGGTGTCAGGGCGAGGCAGGCTGCCACACCGACCAACAGGTACGTCGCCCGTGTCATCACACTACGCGCGCTCATCCGGTTGTTGCCCTCCTTCAGGCTGCGTCCCGCTGCGGCACTCATCGCGACACCGACACCGAGCCACGAGCGACCTCTCCGCTACCGGAGCGCGCCTCTACCACCAGACGGTACGTCCCCGACGGCACCAGCGCGCCGCGGTCGTCCCGCCCGTCCCACGACAGGCTCCGCATCCCCGCCGGCGTCGCTGCCGACTCGGTCGCGGTGCGCACCACGCGGCCCGCCGCGTTGAGCACACGGCAGGTCACGTCGGCATCCTGGCTGAGACGGAACGTCACCGTCGTGACCGCACGCAGGGTCTCGCCGCTGAGAACCTGGATCCCCAGGCCGGCGCCGACCGCGCGGGTCGCGGTGATCGTGAACTCACGCGTCGTCCCCGCTTCCGCTTCGTAGCGGTACTCACTGAGGTGGCGCAGGCTCACGCAGCGCCCGGTCGCGACGTCGGTGAGGCTCACCGAGTAGTCGCGCGGCACGCCTCGGACGTCGCCCCACTCGAGGACGGCCTCGCCATCGCGGCCAGCGGCCACCCGCAGATTCCAGGTCATCGCGTTGGCGCCCTCGCCGCGGACATCGCGCAGCAGCGAGTCGGTCGTCCCCTTCGCAGGGGCGAGCGAGGCCAGCACAACGGTGCCCAGCGCCGGCGGCTGCTCGACGTCGACACCCGCGTCAAACGCCTCGGTGGCAGCGGGCGACGCCGCCAGGCTCACCGTGGACCGGCCGTCCGCAAGCGACGCGGTCACATCGACCGACCAGCCCGCGAGCGAGCTGACCTTGCGAGCGGACGCACTGGCGGTGGCCGTCTCCGGCACCGCGTAGAGCTTGCACTGCTTCAGGGTGCGGAACCAGTAGCCCGAGAAGGGCTTGAGCACCGCGTTCGGGATGACGGTGGGGACATACTGACCGCCGGCATACTCGTAGAGGACGCCCCGGCAGATCCCCTCCTGTGCGGCGGCCGCCAGCGGGATCCGCCGTCCATCGGTGGTGTCCACGAGGAACGCCGTCAGCGACACCTCGTACGGGAACGGGTTGCCGATCTGGTGCCAGCCGGGCGCGAGGTAGTCGGCGCCGGTCGAAGTGTCGCCGTAGGGCGCGTCGCGGATCAGCCAGATATCGGAGGGCACTTCCTCGCCCTGCAGCATCAGCCGAGAGGTCTCGACCGGAAGGTCGACCCAGTAGGCCTTGCCCGGCACCATGACGGAGATGTACGCCGCATCGGCGCCATCGACGTCGGAGCGCACGTAACGGCCCGGGTTCCGCGGATCCCCGCCGGTCGGGTCCCAACGCGCGATCTGCGCGTCCCCGGCCTCTCCGACGGCCTGCGCGAGCACGGCGGCCGGTCGCGCGTTCGCCGTGTTGCCGGCGCCGTAGAGCACCAGCGGCACGGAGACCATCTGACGGCCGGCGTTGAGGCCGACCGCAACAACGCGGAAGCGGCTCGTCGCGGTGACGGGCTCGACCGGATCGCGGTCATCCTCCACCGTCACCTCGACGGTGTGAACGCCGGTACCGGACGCGCCCACGGACAGGGGTGACGGGACCCGGACGGAGAACAGCCCGTCTCCGGGATAGGTCTCGTTGGTGAGATCGTCGATTCCGTCGGGAGCGTCGGTCGAGCCCGGCGTGTTGCCCACGCGATCGAGCCAGACGGCGTCTTCATCCGAAGGGGTGGAGCCCGCGGCCGGGTCGATCCGAACGGTCACGCGGGTGAGCAGCGGGGCGCGGCTGGCCTTCCTCCGCGCGCTCACCACGATCGTGGGCGTGGTGTTCGCGACGTGTCCCCCGTTGGCCGGTGAGACGACGGCGGCGAGCGCGCTGAACTGGGTCACGGCGTCCACCGAGGCGTAGGCGTCCACGATGCCCTCGCCGAGCTTCTTGCCCTCGATGAAGGTCGGGTTCTGCTGGTAGAGCAGCGTCCCGTTCGCGCTGTCGCGCAGTACCTCGTTGACCTCGGCGGCCGAGAGATCCGGGCTCGCGGAGCGCACGAGGGCGGCGATGCCCGCCGCGTAGGGCGTGGCGGCCGATGTGCCGCCGAAGTCGGTGACGTACAGCGGATCGCTCGCCGTGGCCTGGACCGCGAGGGCGATGTAGTCCTCGTTCGCCGCGCCGCCGGGGGCCGAGAGATCGGCCACGCCGGGCCGGCTGCTGTAGCAGCTCTCCGACACGCCCGCGGCCCAGATGGACCGCTTGCCGGTCTTGTCGACCGCGCAGACTCCGAGAACCTCGTTGAGATCGGTCTCGCAGGTGACCGGAGTCTGATCCTGGGTATCGTAGTTGCTGTTGCCCATCGCGGCGCAGAACACGACGCCACTGCGGTAGCGACCGCCGTAGGCCGGGAAGCCCGAGGTGGAGAAGCCCCGCGTGAACTCGCGCGTGATCGCGTCGTAGGTGACGCCCGCGCTGAAGCTCATGCTGACGACGTCGGCGCCGTTGTCGATCGCGTAGGTGGTCGCGGCGAGCGTCGAACTCGCGGCCGGCAGGTCCCCGAGCTTCGCGCACATCACCCGGCACCGCCAAGCCTGTCCGGCCATGGCGACGCCGTTGTTGCCGATCGCGGCCGCGACGCCGGCGCAGGCGGTGCCGTGCCCGACGTTGTCGGTCAGGTCGGCGTTCCCGTCGCCGAAGTTGTAGCCGTTCACGTCGTCGACATAGCCATTGCCGTCATCGTCGATGGAGTTGCCGGGGATCTCGTCGGCGTTGACCCAGACGTTGGAGGCCAACTCGGGGTGCGTCACCTGCATGCCGCTGTCCATGATCGCGATGACGATCTCCGGCGAGCCCACCAGCGGCGGGGTGCCCGCGGCGGAGCCGGGGGGGACCATCAGAGCCCAGGCCTCGGGGGTCCGGGTCAGGTCGTGGATCTCCCTCTGGCTGGCCCACATCGTGTCGTTGGGCTCGAAGCGGTTGAGCGTCCCGGACTGGCTCCACGAGCCCACCGCGTTGATCGTCGCCTGACGGATGCCGTCTCTCCCGCTGAGTTGCTGGATCGCGGCGGTCTCCGTGCCTTCGGCAACCAGCACGATCTCGACGGTCGTCCCGGGCACGACCTGGAGCGTGGCTCCGTCCACCGCGCCGCGGGCGGCCTCGCGGGTGGCTTCACCCACGCCGGGCTCCCAGTCGACCCAGACCTCGCCGACCATCGCCGGGAGCGACTTCCCCAGATTCGGCTCAACCCCGGCGCCCACGCGCCGCACCCAGGTTGCGGGGTTCGGCGCGGCGCCGGCCGTCGAGGCCGTCAACAGGGCGAGCCCAAGGACCGCTAGTGCGAGACGCATCGGCCTTCTAGCCCACATTGCTCCGGTGACTCCTTCTCTTCTCGACCACCCTCGCCGGGAGCCGCATCGAGCCGCGGTTGCTCCCGGCCCCGCACCGGGTGAAGGGTGGCGGGGCGTTGCTTCCGGTCAGTACGACGCGCCCGCCGGATCGCCCGTCTCGGCGCAATCCGGCGGACCTCGGCTTCACTCCTACGGGGTGCCGGGCGGAAGCTCCAGCGCCTGGAAGCTGCGCTCCGTGCCGAACACGAACTTCGACTCGTGGCCGGAGATGTCGATCGGCAGGTACTGGTCCAGACTCGAGCGTGCCCCCACGCGCCAGTAGATCGGCGCGGTCCAGTTCGCGAACAGATCCGACGGGCTCTGGCCGCCGCCCTGGACGAAGGTCCGGGCGATGGTGGTGCCGGCGGCCGCGCGGACGAGGATGTCGGAGCTACGCACGGTCTGCTTCGCCGGGAAGGTCCGGTCCGTGCTCAGCTCGATCACGTAGGTGTCGGCTCCCTGGACGGCCTCCCACTCGAAGAGCTGGGTGTCGAGGTTGACGTCGAGGCTGCCCGGGTCCGGGTAGTCCGGCGGGGAGACCAGCGTCGGAGGCTCGATGACGGTCGCGGGGCCGCAACGCGAGGCGACCGAGACCACGAGCTGACCGGTGAGAACCTCATCCTCGGTGTCGCCATCGCTGGTCGGCGGGAACGGCTGGGCGCCGAGCTTCTTGCTCAGGACGCGCACCGCGTAGTAGTACATCTGGCCGACGACGGGCGGGGAGTAGTTGTAGGTGTAGGTGACCGTGGTCGGCTCGACTTCCCAGGTGGGGACAACGAGGTCGTCCTGGATCTCGATCGTCACGGGGTAGATCCCGATCGTCTCGTCGGCCTCTGCGATGGACGCGACCTTGCCAACCGGCATCTGGCCGCTGTCGTCGTCGTACCGCTTGTTCATGCCGCCCTCGAGGAAGTCGATCATCGAGTTCGGCGTGACGGGGAACTCGGGCGAGAGACCGCGGTGGATCTCATAGCCGACGATGTACCCCGCCCGTGCTTGTGGCACGGCGGAGATCGCGCCCCCCGGCTCCCAGCGCACGCGCAACATCGCGTTCGGGAGGCCCGGGATGTTCACGCCGGAGGCCCGCACCCCAAGGCCCGGGGTGGTGTGTGCGCCGTTCTGGTCGAGGAGGACACCGACGAGGACCACGAGGGCGGTGATCAGGAGGATCTTCGAGAGGCTCTTGCTGCTCTTGCTCTTGTGGCCGCGGTCGGCCACGGTCGGGGCGACGACCTGGTCGCCCTTGCCGATCGCCTCCTGCGAGAAGATCCGACGGACAAAGTCGCCGGTCATGACCGGGTAGGGACGACCGCTCTCGATGCGCTTGCAGACCGAGTAGGTGCTGCGCGCGTCGCCGACCTCGATGACCCCGCGAACCTCGGAGTACGTCTGATGGGTCTTGCTGTCGGTCACGCGACCGAGCACCACGAAGCGATCACCGTTCTCGACGCCGTCACGGCGGCCGACGCAGATGCGCACCGTGTCGGTCCCCTCGCCGGCGAGCACGTAGCCCTCGACGACCTCGTAGCGGCCCATCTGGTCGACGGCCGTGTGGGCGGCCTTGTTGACGGCCTCCTGGATGAGCGTCGAGTCAGGGCCATCGTAGCCCGGGCGCGGGTCCGACTTCTCGACGCACGTCGCGCCGTTGATGTACATGCCGGTCGCGGCGTCCAGGAAGAAGAGCTGCATCTCGACCGTGGCGATCCGGGGATCGCCCTCCACGCCCAGGACCCGGACGTAGCCGGAGGCGACTCCCTCCTGGCTCTCGGTCATGGCCAGCTTCTGCTGCTCGGAGGCGTCGAGCGGGCGCACGAACTCGTTGCGCTCTTCCCCGCGCTGGATCGCGGCGGCGGCCTCCTGCTGGGGCATCGGCCGGAACCAGCGGTTGCCCTGCATCTCCACCCAGACGGCGTCACGGGCCAGGCTCCCGAGGTTCTCCAGCGTCGGCTCATCGCTGACGTCCTCGACCTCGAGCACGACCACCCGCAACTGCCGCGTGAGGCGGTTCGCCTGTGCGTAGGCGGCCGCCGCGCCCAGGTGGCCAAACACGGGGGCCAGGAACGCGAAGACCAGTAGGTTGGCCAACAGCCGCGCCCCTCGATGCGTCACCATGCGGTTCATTGTCTGCCTGACCCTCCCGTATCTCGGCGGGCCGCTCCCATGCCCAACGCTTGCGCCGGCGCATGCCGACGAACCTCGGGCGCGGCCTCGTCAGAACCTAAGTCGTTATACATCATTCGAATCGTGGTCCCAAGAAGCCTTCTTCCCCCACCCAGAAAGCCCCACACATTTCGCACGGTGGGCTCGCGCCAAGGCGAGCCCACCGTGGTCTGCTTCACTTGGCCGTACCGCGGCCGTCTACCGCGCCGCGCGGGCCGTGGCCCGACCGACCGAGCCGTCCTCGGCGACCGCAGTCAACTCGACCCGGTACTCGCCGGCGGGGAGCTGTCGGCCCGCATCATCGCGCCCGTCCCAGCTCTCGGAGTGGATCCCGGGATTGCGTGTCTGGTCGCTCACAACGGTGCGGACGACACGCCCGGCAGAGTTGAGGATCCGGACGGTCACGTCGGCCTCGGCCTGCAGCCGGTAGCTGACCGACACCCCGCGGGCGAGCGACTCGACGCCCAGGATCTGGGGCGTCGTCGAGCCCGCCGCGCCCGTCGCCCGGACCGTGATCCGGAACTGGCGCGGCTGCCCGTTGGCGTCGGACTGGTAGTCGTAGGACGAGCAGCCGCGCATCGACACGGTCTTACCCGTCGCGATGTCTTCGAGGGTGGCCGTGAAGGCCCGCGGCAGCGCGCGCAGGTCGGGCCAGCTCAGGCGCACCGGCGCCTCGGTCAGGCTCGTATCGACGACGAAGTTCCACTGGGAGGCCGAGCCGAGCGAGGCCCGGTAGTCCGAGGCCAACGCGTGGACCCCACCCTCGCGGTCGCCGGCCGTGAAGTAGAGCGCGACATCGCGGTCGGTCACGCTCCGGAGGCTCGGCGGCTCGCTCACGTCGAAGCGCGGGTCGAGGCCCTCATCCTCCGGCGCCACGCCGAGGAAGTTGGCGCGGTCGGCAACCCCGCCCACCTCGGCGGTGAGTTGCATGGACCACTCGATGCCCTCGTTGCGCACGGGCGCGGTCGCGCCACGGGTCGAGGCCGCTGCCGCGGAGGCGGGACGCTCGAAGCGCACCGTGACCCCGGCCTTCTCAGCCTTCGCCCAGTAGCCGACATACGGCTCGAGGACCGTCCGGACCTCGTAGCCGCCGTTGCTGTAGGTGAACAGCGACGCCGAGACGAGCTTCTGCGCGACGGCCTGCGCGAGGGTGAGTTCCTGGCCGCCGTAGACGAACTTGGTGGCGTACCAGTCGACATCCTCGGTGTAGGGGTTGCCGATCATGTTCCAGCCGCCGTTGAGTTCCGACAGCGGGAGGTCGAAGTCCTGGCTGAAGGTCGCGTCATCGCTCGGCTCGCCGAGACGGTCGATCGACGCGCCGGCGGCCGCCAAGCGGACGAAGTAGCCCCGGCCGCGGACGACGTGGCCGACCGCAGTCTCCGGGTAGAGCGCGTAGCGGTTGAGGATCGGCACCCACCACGCCATCCGGAGGTCAGACTCGCCCACCGAGAGGACGGCGGCGCTCGTCTGGGAGGGGTAGGAGTACGGGGTGCTGATCATCTGCAGGCCGGAGAACCATGTCGTCAGCGCGACGGCCTGGAAGTCGACGCCCGTCGTCGTCGCCGCGGTCGCGACGGTGACCGAGCGCCCGGCTGCGGGCTGGAGCGACCGGTGGCCGACCTCGTCGGTCGCGGTGACGGTGTAGCTGCCGACCGCGAGCGGGTTGATGGTGTAGGTGCCGTCGGCGGCGGTGGTCGCCGTCGCCAGCGGGGTCGTCTGGCCGAGGAAGTAGGCGCGGATCGTCACGCCCTGCAGGCCGGTGGCGCCGTCGCTGGCGACCACCGTGCCGGAGACCGCTCCGGGCGGCACGAGCGTCAGGGGGATGTCGAGCGTCGAGGTGCCGTTCGCGGTGACCTCCACCGTCAGGGCGCTCGGCGCGTACCCGGGGGCGGACCCCTCGATCGAGGGGTTGCCCGCGGGGACGCCGGTCAGCGTGTACGCGCCGGCCGCGTTGGTCGTCGTCACGATCGCCGGGTTGGCCCCGACCACGCGGACGGTCGCGCCGCTGATGGGCGTCTGGGGGCTGCTGCCCGCGACGTAGACCGTGCCCTGGACGGTGCCGGGCATGGCCTCCAGCGCGAAGTCGACGTCGGGCGTGTCGGTCGACGGCACGACCGACTGCAGGTTGTCGGCGTTGTAGGTTGTGTCATCGGTCGCGTGGTTGATCTGGACCGGGGTCGACTTCGGGTCGGGGTTCGCGACCACCCAGTAGGTCTGCTGGGACGGGACATCCTCGATCAGGTAGCCGCCGTCGGCGCCGGTCGTGGCCTCGCGGACGATCGGCAGGCGGGTGAGCGGGTCGATCGCCTCGGTGCCGTCGGCGTTCCAGCCGGTCGCGACCACCCGGATGCCCTCGAGCGGGAGGGGATTGCCGTCGCCGTCGTTCGCGTTCGCGTCGACCACGGTGCCGGAGATCGTGCCGTGCGGCGCCAGGGTCATCGAGAAGCCCTCGCGCTCGTTGCCCGACGAGTTCGTGCCCTCCGGCCACAGGAACTCCTGGGCCTGGTGGTCGCAGGCGAGTCCGGGCGCGTAGGCCTTCAGCTCGTAGTTGCCGACGGGCAGGCCCCGGAAGAGGCAGTAGCCGTCGGAGTCGGTCAGCATGCCGTAAACGAGGCCGCTCTGGCCCATCGTCGGTCGCGCCGTCACGAGCACCCCGGCGAGCGGCGTTCCGGCGGGCACGCCGGGGATGCCGGAGCCTGCCGTGACCGTCGCGTCGAGCCGCCCGGTGCGCGCCCAGTCGAGGAAGCACTGGACGATCTTGTTGCGGAAGAGCAGCGACTCGCACGCGCCTTCGTTGTCGGTCTTGCGGTAGCCGCGGGAGACGCCCTCGAGCCCGAAGCCGAGGAAGGCGGTCCGCCCGCCCCAGGTGCCTTCAACGAGCGGCGTGTGCTGCACGTAGGTGGCCGCCACGGCGCCGCTGCCGTCGGTGTAGGCATAGGCGACGCGCGCGTTGGCGCCGGTCACGACCAGGCCGTCCGGCCAGGTCTGGCCCGTGGTCAGGTTCACGACCGAAGAGCCATCGTGGCAGTACGGGCCCGAGTAGGGCGTCGCGAAGCGCAGGACCTCGGGGTCGACCTCGAGGCTGCTCCAGAAGTCGACTCCGGCCGGCACCGGAGGGTGGGCGACCGGGTTGGCCGTCGTGACCGCGGGATAGCGACCGCGCGTACCCTGCGCCGTCACGCCGGTGGCTCCGGAGTCGTCGGCCGCGTAGGCGGCCCCGAAGTAGGTCGCGAGGAAGCTGTTCTGAACCGCCCCGTCGAGCGAGAGCGCCCAGGCGATGTCCTGCCCCGCGAGCAGCACGCCGCCGCCCTGGTCGATGTACTGCCTCAGGGTGGCCTGCGTGTTCGGGTCGGTGATGGTCCCCTCGCCGACGAACGCGTCGCCGGCGTACGGGGCGCCCCAGATCACGCCGGTGCGAACGCCGGGGTACAGATCGAGCGGCGTGCGCGTCGGCGCCGACCCCGGCGCCGTCGGGAGCACGACCGAGAACGGGCCGCGGTACTGCTCCTCCGGCGTCTCGCCCAGGTTCGCGTCGCTCACCGTGTAGGGCGTCTGCTCGGGGAGGTAGCGGTTGAGGGCGTCGGCCGTGATCGGTCCGCGCGAGGCAATGCGCCAGTGATCCGCCGGCGCGTTGTCGTATGGGCTAGAGACGCCCGCCGGCGCGAATCGCGCCGCGGCGCCTTCCACAAGATCCGCCGGGGTGAAGCTCGTGCGAATGAGCGCATCGTCGTTCGGGGCGTAGTACATGCCGCCCCACTGAAGCCCGAAGTGTTGCCCGACCGGAATGCCGACCGTGCGGTAGCTGTCTTCCTCGCCGCCGCGGGCGTACTCGATCTGCTGGATGAAGAGTTGGCCGTCGGTGTAATCCTCGACCACCAGCGTGTGGCCGCCGGGCGCCCAAGCCTGGGTGGTGAAGCCGGAGATATTGTCATAGAGGAACTCGAAGTTCGCCACGGCGGCCGGCGCGCTGGAGGAGGCGCGGCAGGCCGAGCCCATGACCCAGACGCCCAGCAGCTTGTCGCCCCGGCGCAGTCCGGAGGTGTCGTACGGGTTCGTGGAGTTGCCCCAACGCGCGTAGCCGACCGCATCGGGGCTCGGCCCCTCGTACTGCAGCGGGATGATCGCCTCGAGGTAGGCCATGGTCGCCAAGTTGGTGCGGTAGCGCGAGCCCTCCTGCGGCGCGTAGGGGTTGGAGGCACCGGTGTTGTCGTAGAAGTTGTTCGCGAGGTGCATCGCGAGGCTCACGTTCGCGCCGTTGTCGTCGTGATCCCACGGGTGCTCCCCGGGCTCGTCGGCCGGCAGGTAGACGTAGTACTCGGGGTATGTCGTGGGCGGGTTGAGGGTGGGGTGCTCGAAGGACGCGCCCGGCGCGCCGCCGGGGTGGCGCTGGGCGGGGTCGTAGTCGGCGGCCCGCCAGACCACCGCGAAGACCTGCGTGACCTCGCTGTCCTCGATCCCGAAGCCCGGGGCCGGGAAGCCGCGGACATCGGTCTGGACGACCAGGTCCTCGCCGCTTGAGAGGTCCTTGTTGCCGCCGTTCACGATCGGCTGGCCGGCAACGCCGGCCGGCGCCGAGACGCGGCTCGGCGTGTAGGCCATCAGGTAGACCTCGCGGTCGCCCGGCAGGCTCTCGATCTCCTCCGCGATGTAGCGGGTACCATCCACGGTGAACGCGGCGGTGGCCCCGGGGGCATCGGCCGAGGTGGAGATCTCGTCCACCGGGCCGACACGGAAGACGACGGTCTGGTCGTCCTCCGCCGCGGTCACGCCGGCGGTCGCGTCGCTCAGCATCCACACGTTGAGATCGGGCGCCTGGTCGGAGCCGCCCGTCGTGCGGTTCGAGACGAACGTGACATCGTTGTCGGGGCCCGCCCAGTGCGGCTGGGTGTCGCGAAGCTGCTGGCTCCCGAGCGGGACCACCTGCTTCGAGCCGTCGGTCACGGGGCGCATCTCGGCGCCCGAGATCAGGTAGACGCGGCGGGCCTGGCCGCCGATGTTGAGGTTGGTGTCGAGGAGGACGTCGCCGCTGGCGTTGCAGTCCGGGTTGTCGTAGACGTAGGCGTCGGTGTCCATGCCGGCGATCGGGGCCCAGAGCTGCGCTACGGCGGTCCCGCCCGCGCCGGGGTCCTCGGCGATCCACAGCTTGAACACGCTGGGGTCCAGACCGTAATTGCTGGCGAAGAGGATCGAGCC
>CAZRDB010000056.1:0-26105 GCA_964598695.1 uncultured Armatimonadia bacterium | reverse complement strand
CGTAGCTCGGTGGGCCGGAGGGCGTGGGCGGGGGAGGGGGCGGAACGGTGGCCATGGGGTGTCTTCCCTTCGTTGGATCCGGCGGGGCCGCATCTCATGCGCGGCCCGCAGTCGCCGGACGGGTACCGGGACGCGCGGATGAACGGTTGGTGACGGCGCGAGGTGCGCGGCGTTGGAGGGAGAACCCCTCGGGCGATCGGCTCTCGGAGGGAGACGCCCCCATGCTGCGGATCGACTGCCCCTTCCACGGCGCTGTCGTGAACGAGCGCCACGGCACGGTGCGAGATGGCGGACTCGCGATCCGCGTCGAGGGCGCCTGCCCCAGCGGGGCGGCGGTCCTCGTGAACGGCACGCCCGCCACGGTCACCGGAGCGCGCTTCGCCGCCGAGGCGCTCCTCACCGAGCGCTCGACGGAGATCGCGGCCGAATGCGCCGACGCGCGCGGGGCGTGCCGCCATACGGTGCGGGTGGTGTGGGACCGCGGCTCGTTCCCGCGGTACCGCGTCTCGATCGACGACACGAGCTTCTCGCTCCGCGAGATCGCGCGCGCGGGCTACGGCTCGATCTACGACTGCGCCTTCTACTCGATGCTCCGGCGGCTGCACCGCGAGTACGGGGCCAAGTTCAGCGCGAACCTCTACTACGAGGCCGACGACGGCTTCCGGCTCCCGGAGTTCCCGGCGCGCTACCGCGCCGAGTGGGAGGAGGCCGCGACTTGGCTCGGGCTCACCTTCCACGCGTACGCCGACAAGCCCGACCGGCCCTACGAGCACGCGAGCCCGGAGCGGCTTCTCGCGGATCTCGCGCTCGTGCGGGCAGAGATCGAGCGGTTCGCGGGGCCGAGCAGTTGGATCCCCCCCACGGTGATCCATTGGGGCGCGGTCCGTGCCGACGCGCTGCCCGCCCTCCACCGCGCGGGGGTCCGGGTGCTCTCCGGCTACTTCGGGCGTACGCCGTGGGGCGGCTACGAGGTCCACTACGGGATCGACGACGAGCGCGCCGAGTACCTCTCCCGCAACGAGGCGCTGGTCGATTGGGGGAGCGGCATCGTCTTCAGCCGGTTCGATCTCGTGATCAACACCGTGCCGCTCTCCGAGATCGTGCCCCGGCTCGAGCGCGTCGCGTCCGAGCCGGGGCAGGCGGAGATCATGGACCTGCTCACCCACGAGCAGTACTTCTTCCCCCACTACCCGGCGTTCATCCCCGACCACCCCGCGCGGCTGGAGACGGCGATCCGCTGGGTGAGTGAGCGGGGCTACCGGCCGGTCTTCCTCCACGAGGGCTTCCTCGGAGCGCGGGCCGACTGAGCCCACGCGGGCGCTACGCCGTCCGCTGCCCCGTATCGGCCGCGGGCGCGGGCTCGACGGGAATCGTCCGTCCGACCATCCCGGCCGGGACCTCGAGGCCCATGCGGTCCAGGATCGTGGGGGCGATGTCGTAGAGGCTCACGCCCTCCACCTCGCCCCGTCCCCGGGAGTCCGGGTCGGCGAGGATGAAGATCCCCTGCTGGGCGTGGTTGGCATCGTCGGGGCCGGTGTCATTCTCGAGCGCGTAGATGCTCGGGTGGCCGACCGTCCCGGCCGCCCGCCACGCGAGGTTGCCGAGGTAGACGATCAGGTCCGGCGCGATCCCCCGCACCTCGCGGTAGATGTCCTCGGGCCGGAAGACCCGGTTGCCCATCGGCGCGCCGCGGTCGTCGACGAGCGCCTCGATCCGCTCGGTCAGACGGTTGAGGACGCTCTCGTAGTCCTCCGGCGCGACGATCCCCTCGGGCTCGCGGCCACGAACGTTGACGCAGACACGCGAGTAGTAGCCGCCCTCGCCCCAGGCCGTGGTGCGCGACCAGTCGATCATCTCCGGCTTGAGCGAGGTGACCGTGGACGGCGGCTGCTTCAGGACCAGCAGCCCCTCGCGGATCAGCCAGTCGTTGATGCACAGCGCCCCCTGCAGCGTGCGGGCGCCGTGGTCGGAGACGACCAGCACTGCCGCGTCGCGTGGGATGAACGCGTTGAGCCGCCCGATGCAGCCGTCGATGTACTGGTAGTACCGGGGGATGACGTCCTCGTACCGGTTGCCCGCCACGTAGGCGCGGTGGTCGGGCGCGCAGTAGCTCCAGAAGGCATGGTGGACCCGGTCGACGCCCATCTCCACGAACCACGCGAGGTCCCACGGCTTGGTCCGCATCAGGTGCTCGACGACCGTGAAGTGGTAGCGGGTCACCCGGTAGATCCGGTCGAGCAGGCTGTCCTTGTCGCCGGTGCGGAAGTCGCTGACATCGAACTCGTAGTGGGGCTCCTCCTCCTCCACGATCTGCCGGACCTGATGTGGGTAGGTGTAGTCGACATCGGTGCTCGGCGTGAGGAACCCGGAGATCAGCCAGCCATCGAGCGGCTTCGGCGGGTAGGTCAGCGGCACTCCGACGATCAGGGAGCGGCGGTCCTGTTGGGAGGCGATCTCCCAGACGGTCGGCGCGGTCACGGAGTGGGAGTTCGGGAGCCGGAGCGAGCCGTATGAGTAGTCCGCGCGATTGCGGAAGCCGTAGATGCCGAGCTGGCCCGGGTCGCGGCTCGTGGCCATGCACATCCAGGCGGGACAGGTGATCGCCGGCACGCAGCTCTCCAGCAGGCCCCATTGGCCGCGGGCGCGGAGGCGGTCGAGGTTCGGCAGCGTTCCCTTGGGTGCGTCGAAGACGAATCGCGACGTTGCGCAATCGAGCCCGATGACGACTACCTTCCGCGGTGTGGTAGGCATCGAAGATCACTCCCCGTGCGACGGACGCGGACGCGCCCGATATGTTCAGTCGAGGTACCCGAGATCCTGAAGCCGGCCGAGGATCGTCTGCTCCTCCTCGGGCGTGTAGGCCGACCGCGTCTCGGCCGCGCGCTCGGCCGTCGGCCGGGAGGCGGCCTCGTCGTCCTCCTCGAGAAGGGCGAGAAGGGCTGGTTGGACATCGGGGAGGCGCCGCGGTTGCGCGACGTGCGCCCCGCTCGCCGAGATCGCCCAGATCCCGGCCGGGTCATGGGTGCCCTCGGTCGTGTTGCGGTCCATGCCGACCGCCCCGGCGGCGTCCTGCGCGATCACGAGCGGCGCCGACGGCGCCGCTCGCCGCAGCTCATGGTGGGGCCGGGTCGGACGCAGGAGCAGGTGCGGCGCGCGCTCGACGCACGGCCCGGAGTACAGCGCGCGCCCGCGCAGCACCTCGAAGAGGGGGCCGCCCGTCTCGGGATCGCGCACCTCGCCCAGGATGCGCGCGGCCCGCTCGACCTCCGCGTCGGTGGTGGCGGCCGGGTCGCCGGTCAGCCACAGCGAGCCGTAGTGGCCGATGACGACGGCGTCGGCCTCGTCGCCGGCCCGGTGCAGCGCACGCACACCCCACTGGCTGACGCGGGCCGGGTCGATCCGGAGCGCCTGCAGTGCCGCCTTCCCGGTTGCCCGCCAGACCCCCTTGAGCGCCCGGAACGCCGACTCGGCGGCTCGCTCACGCTCGGCGCCGGTCCTGCTCAGCAGCTCGGCAAGGTGTGTCGCGTTGATGTAGCCCCCGAGGGGGGCGAAGCCGTGATCGGAGACGATCGCGACCGGCGCCTCGGCGCCGACTTCGGTGCGGAGATCGGCGAGGAGCCGGTCGGCCGCCTCGTAGGCGAGCCGGATCACGTCGACGGGCTCGCCGCCGATGGCGTACTCGCGCGAGCGCATGAAGAAGTGCTGCACGAAGTCGGTGTAGTTCTCGACCACCACCAGCACGTCGACCGGGTGGTTCCGCGCGAGGTACAGGGCGGCGTCATGGATCCAGGCGATCTGCCGCTGCAGGATCTCGATGGGGTACTCGCCCGCCCGCTTCTCGAGGGCATCGAGCGGGTACTCGCCCGCCGCGGCCGTCACCTCGCCGAGCAGCGCCGCGGGGCGGAACATCGCCGGGCCGTAGGTCGGGGTGCCCATGATGCCCGAGACGAACCAGCCGTCCACATCGGGCGGTGGGTAGGTGAAGGGCACGCCGAGGTAGCCGCCCGTGAGGCCGAGCGCCTCGACCCGGGCCCAGAAGGGCTCGGAGCGCCAGTCCTCGTAGCTGGGGGGGCGCCGACGGCCCAGACGGGAATCGTAGACCGTCATGTCGAACACGCCGTGCTCGGCCGGCGACAGGCCGGTGAAGATCGACTGCCAAGCCGGCGCGGTGAGAGGCGGCTCCACCGATTCGAGGGGGCCCCGCTGGCCGGACTCGACCAACTCGCGGAAGGCGGGCAGGTGGCCTGCCTCGATCAGGGGGTCGATCAAACCCCACGAGCCGCCGTCGACCCCGAAGACCACGAGCCTGGGCTTTCGACCGGAGTGCCCCGACCCCACATGGGCTCCAGCCGGCCCGACCCCCTCACCGTACGGCTCGCGCAATTCCCTACCGCCTCATCTCGTGCCAGTCCCCGGGCCCGCCGCCGTCCACAGGTCTGTAGACAGACCGCGCTCCGCAATGTTCGGAATCGTTGGGTGGAGCGGCCGGGCGAGCAGGAGTCGCGGAGGCTCGACCGAACGGAACACCGCCCACCGCGTTGCCCCGATCCTACGGCTGGAGGAACTGGGATGGATCCCCGAACGGACGCGCGTCGCGGCGAGCCCCGTGCCCGATACCTGTGGCTGGCGGGCGCTTGCCATCTGGTACTGATCGCCCTGCTTGTCGCGCACCTCGCGAGCAAGCCCCACGCCCTCGGCGGGGCATCGGCCGAGGCGCTCGTCCGAAGCATCGTGGTCCTGTGGTGCGCGGGCGAAGCGCCCTACGGGACGATGGAGCACGTGCCGGCGCTCACCAACCCCTACGGCCCGGTCTTCCTCGCGCTGTGCCGCCTGCTGCCCTCGGGGCCGGAGTGCGGCTACCTGCCCGGTCGCCTGATCTCCGTGGCGAGCGCGGCCGTGCTCTGCCTCGCCTGCGCGGTCTGGGTTCGGCGGCGTGGCGCGCCGCTCTCCGTGGCCGTGGTCACGGCCGCGCTGCTCCTCACCGCGCGCGGCATCTACGAGTACACCGTGCTGTACCGCGTCGACCTGCTGGCGACGGCCCTTGCCACGGCCGGCTTCCTGTGGGTCGTGGGGGGCTGGAACCGCCGCGGGTGGGTGGTGGCGGGCGCGCTGTGCCTCGGCCTGGCGACGGCCGCCAAGGTCAGCGTGATCGCGGCCCCGGTCGCGTGTATCGTGTGGCTGTGGAGCCGCTCGCGCGGCCATGCTCTGCTGGTCGCCGGGTGCTGGCTCGCGGTCACCCTCGCGGTTGCCGCCTGGGTCCAGCAGGCGTCGGACGGGGCCTACTTCGAGTCGATCCGCTCCTTCGCGCCCCGCAACTACGCCAAGGCCCTCGAGATGATGGCCCGGCCGTTCCTCACCGGGCCGCTCTGGGCGGCCGCCGTAGCCGTGCTGTGGCGTCGCGCGAGCGGGCCCGCCCGCGAGGCGGCGCGTGCCGAGATGCTCTGGGCGGCCTGCGCGCTCGTCGTCGCCGGCTTCTCGGCGATGAACCCCGGCTCGTCGTGGAACTACCTCACCGAGTTCGCCGTCGCCGCGTCGCTTCTGACCGCGTCACTGCTCTCCAGCTCGCTCGGTTGCCCCGACGGGTCGCCGCCCGGCGGCTCCCCCGCGCCGTGGCCGCCCGTGGCCCGCCGGGCCGCGCTGCTCGTCACCTGCCACTTCGCGTTCACCTGGCTCTACCTCGGCTACTGGTACGGCTGCGAGGTCGGCCCGCCGATCGCCCGGCATGAGGCCGCCTGTATCGCGGCGCGCGCCCATCTCGAGGGCGACATTGCGGCCGGGGACCGCGTGGCGGTCGTCGATTGCGAGGCGGGGCGCGACGCCGTCCTCGCGCTGGGGGCGCGCAATTACCTCGACCTGTACGCGGTGCCGGCCGCCAAGCGCGAGCGGCTGGTCGACGACGCGCGCCGAGGTGTTGCGGAGGGGCGGCTCGACCGCGTCGTGGAGGCCGCCGACTGCGGTCTCCCGCCAAGCCGCTAGCCCTCGCGGTCCTCGGCGCGCGCGCGGCCCGAGAGCACGGCCTGCACCGCGCGTGCCAGCTCCGACGAGTTGAACGGTTTGGACAGGACGGCGTCGGCCTCCGCGGCCTCCGGGCTCCCCGCGACCACATTGGCCGAGCCCGACATGAGAAGCACGCCCAGGTCGGGCCGCGCCCGACGAACCGCGAGCGCCAGCTCCTGCCCCGTCATGCCGGGCATGGTGAGGTCGGTGACCAGGAGGTCGTACTCGGCCGGCGCGTCGGCGAACAGGCGCGCCGCCTCGCGCGGGTCCGCCACGGCCGAGACCCGGTAGCCGAGCCGCGTGAGCTGGCTGCTCACCACCGCGAGCAGCGGCGCCTCGTCATCGACGGCCAGGATGTGCTCGCCGCGTCCGGGGGGCGCATGGGGCGCGAGGTCGTCGGGGCGCGCGGCCGTCCGGTCGGTGCAGGGCAGCCAGATCCGGAAGGTCGATCCCTCGCCGACCACGCTCTCGACCTCGATCGCGCCGTGGTGGCCCGCGACGATTCCGTAGACCGTCGAGAGGCCGAGCCCGGTGCCCTCCCCCGGCCCCTTGGTCGTGAAGAAGGGCTCGAAGATCCGCTCGCACACCTCCGGCGGCATCCCGTGGCCGTTGTCGCGGACACTGAGGCGGGCGTGGGGGCCGGGTGCGAGGTCCTGGAGGACGGCCGGCCGGTCTTCGCCGACGTGGACGGCCTCGACGGCGATCTCGAGGAGGCCCGCCTTCCCCCGCATCGCGTGGGCCGCGTTGGCGCAGAGGTTCACCAGCACTTGGTGGATCTGCGTGGCATCGCCCAGGATCGTCAGGGGGCCCTCGTCGAACTCGGTTCGGACTTCGATCGACGACGGCAGCGAGGCGCGCACGAAACGCCGTGTCTCGTCAGCCAGCTCGAGCAGGTCGACGGGCACGAGGTCTCCCTCGGCCTGGCGGCTGAACGCGAGAATCTGTCGGACCAGATCCCGCGCCCGGTTGGCCGCACGGTGGATCGTCACGAGGTGCTCGTGGCCCGCCGAGCCCGGCGCGACCTCGTCCGACGCCAGCTCGCAGTGGCCGACGATCACCGCCAGAACGTTGTTGAAGTCGTGCGCGATCCCGCCGGCCAGCACGCCGAGGCTCTCCAGCCGCTGGGCGCGCTGGAGCTGCTCCTCGAGTCGGGCATGCTCCTCCTCGGCCGCCACGCGCGCCGTGATGTCGATCACGGCCCCGCGCACCCCCACGATCTCCTCGCCTTCCCGGCGGATGGGAGCGGCGTAGATCAGCACGGGAAACAGCGAGCCGTCCTTGCGGCGCGCGGTGTAGGGCCGCGCGACCGCCGTCTCTCCCGCCAACACCCGGGCGAGCGCCGGGCCCATCGCCGCGCGGTCCTCGACCGCGAGGGTCTCGCCGATGTTCATCCCGGCATCCACGTCGGCCTGGGAGTACCCGAACTGCTCGAGCCCCTCACGGTTCACGAACAGCAGCCGCCCGGCGGGGTCGCACTCGTAGATGACCAGAGGCAGGAAGTCGGCGATCTCTCGGAAGCGCCGCTCGCTCGCGCGCAACGCCTCCTCGGCGCGGGTCCGTTCGGTGGTGTCGCGGCCGATCGCCATGAGCTGACCGACGCCCGATTCGCCCGGGAGGGGCGCGAGGGTGACGTCGGCGGCGAGCATGCTCCCGTCGATGCGGCACAGGTGCACGGCCACGGTGCGGGAGCGGCCCTCGGCCAGCGCCTCCTCACCGGCACGCGCGAGTGTCGGGCGGTCCTCCGGGGCGACCATCTCGCCGAGCGGGCGCCCGATCGCTTCCGACGCGCCCGCGAGGCCGTGCATCCGCGCGAGGCTCTCGTTGCCGCTCACGATGCGGCCGCGGGCGTCGGTGACGGCAATCGCGTCGGGGGCCGACTCCACCAGCGTGCGGTGGAGCGCCTCGCTCCGCGCGAGCGCCTCGCGGTGCCGGGTCTCCTCCCAGCGCATCAGTGCGCGGCTGGCGCAGGTCGCCCGGAGCGAGAGGCTCAGAGCCACGACGACCAGGAGGCCGATGGGCGGCACGAACAGGAACGCGTGGCTCGCGTTGCGCCGCACGAAGGCATCGTTGGGCTGCACGACCATCGTCCATTCGCGGTCCCCCGCGCGGAGCGCGCTCCGCACTGCGGGGGCGTGGAGCGCGAACGGCAGACGGCTCACGCGCCCGTTGCGTCGTGCCTCCCACCGGTAGAGCGGCTCTGCGCCGGCGAGGGCCTCGGAATCGACGAGAGTGAAGGGAAGCCCCTGCGGCGGGGTGGGGTCGAGCGCGTCGTGGACCAGGCGATCGAGGTCGACGCGGGCGATCGAGTACCCGGCGTTGACCGGTCCCGCCGCACCGAGCGCGCCAGGCTCGATCCCGCTCCCGGGCGTGGGCACGATGAGGAGCGCAACGGCGGGGTCGTCGAGGGGCGAAGGGCCCTCGCGGCCGGGGGGCGCCGTGTGGGTCACCGGCTGGTCGGCCACGAGCGCCTCCAGGCAGTCGCTGTCGGCGCCGAGGTCGAGGCCCACCGGCAGGCCGGGCTCGCCCGGGCGCGCCGCGGAGTAGAGCACTGGGTAGTGGACCGGCCGGTCGGCGGCTGGGATGGGGTGGCCGGAGGCGTCGTACTCGAAGATCCGGAGCGGACCGAGCCCTTGCGCCTCGGCTGCCCGCTCCAGGGCCGAGCGCTGCTCCCGCGTGATGCGCGGAGCCCAGGAGAGGTCGCGGAAGCTGGCCTGTTCGGCGAGTAGCGGCCCGGCGAAGGCCTCGAACTCCGCCGGCTCCACCCAGCGCGAGCCGAGGAAGAACCAGCGGGGCGCTTCGGCGGCGGCGACCGCCCGGCCCAGAGCGTCCTGGATAATCCCCGCGCGGACGGCGGCATCGGCCTCGACCGTGTTCCGGAGTGCCCGCACCGCCAGGGCGCGCGATCCCGCGAACGCGGCTGCCGTCAACGCGAGTCCGGCCAGCGCGGCGAGTGCGGGGACGCGGCTGCGGCGAGGGCCGTCGTTGGCTGGCCCTGTCTGGCGCTCGGTGGTCCCGTTCGGTGCGAGCGGGACACCCGTGTCCTCCGCAGCCGCTCCGCTCATGCTCACCGAATTCGCGTCCGCCCGCGTTCCCCCTGCCCGGCGCGCGAGCAGGTTGCGGGGCGACCTGCGCGAACGTAGCGAGGGAGAGACGGGATGGAGGCAGCGGATGACCACGACACCGCGGCAGGGAGCAGGGGACCTCTGGTACGTCAGCGACCGAGGCCAGACATTCGGGCCGGTCTCGGGGGCCGTCGTGGCCCAGTGGGTCGCCGAGGGGCGGCTCTCGCCCCAGGCGTGCTTCGCCCGGGTCGGCAGCCTCGACTGGCTCAGCCGCGAGCAGGCCTTCGGCTCGGCGCCGGAGGGCGTCGCGCCGGCGATGGATGCCGGCAGGCTGACACGGGAGGCCCTCCTGTGGACGTCGCGCGAGGGGGCGGCGGAGCTGAATAAGGTCCTGCCTCTGCCCCTGAAGTACGTGCCGACGTGGGTCGGGTTGGCGCTCGCCGCAGCTGTGGCGGTCGTCGTGTTCGCCGCGTTCGCCTGGCTCCTGCGGTAGGGCCTGACGGAGGACGGCGCGGCTCTTGACGGCCACACGCTGCAATAGCACAATTGCTATATCACGATCAGGCGAGGAGGACTCCATGCACCGTGAGCGCGCCGCCGAGCTGCACGCCGCCCTCGGGAGCGAGGTTCGGCTGCGGATTGTCGAGCTGGTCGCGTCCCACAAGGAGATGTGCATCTGCGAGCTGGTCGATCTCCTGCGGCTGAGCCAGGCGACAATCTCGCGGCACGTCTCGGTCCTGCGCCAGGCGAAGGTCCTGCTCGCGCGCCGGGTCGGGTCGCTCACCCTCCTGCGGGTCGACGAGGAGGCCCTGCGTTCATCGTTCGGTTCGCTGCTCGAGCACGTCCATGCGCTCCACGAGTCATCGGCTGCCCAGGACGCCGAGGCCCGACTCGCCGGTCGCTGCTCCATCGGCCGGAGCGCCTAGCCACGATTCCCCGGTTGGGGAGTCGTGTGCCCCATGCAGTCGTAAGTTCGCGATATAGCCATTCGCCAATCAGTCGAGAGGGCGTGTCCGAGTGGGACGATCGACCGCGAAACAGCTCTCCTTCCTCGACCGCTATCTCACGGGCTGGATCTTCGCGGCGATGGCGGCAGGCGTGGGGCTCGGCTACCTCTGGCCGCACGGCGTGGCGGCGCTGAACCGCGCCACGCAGGTAGGCGCCACCTCGATCCCCATCGCCATCGGGCTGATCCTGATGATGTACCCGCCGCTCGCGAAGGTCCGGTACGAGGAGATGGGCCGCGTCTTCCGCGACGGGAAGGTCCTCGGGATCTCGCTGGTCCAGAACTGGCTCATCGGTCCCGTGCTCATGTTCCTGCTCGCGATCGTCTTCCTCCGTGGCTACCCGGAGTACATGGCCGGCCTGATCCTGATCGGGCTGGCGCGCTGCATCGCCATGGTGATCGTCTGGAACGACCTGGCCGACGGCGATCCGGAGTACTGCGCCGGCCTCGTCGCACTCAACTCGGTCTTTCAGGTGCTGCTCTACTCCCTCTATGCCTACGTCTTCGTGACCCTGCTCCCGCCCCTCTTCGGGCTCTCGGGCTCGCGGGTCAACATCACGATCGGCGAGATCGCGAAGAGCGTCTTCCTCTACCTGGGCGTCCCGTTCCTCGCCGGCATCGTGACGCGCTTCGCGCTGATCGCGCGGCGCGGCCGCGAGTGGTACGAGCACAAGTTCATCCCGCGGGTCAGCCCGCTGACGCTGATCGCGTTGCTGTTCACCATCCTCGTGATGTTCTCGCTCAAGGGCGAGAGCATCGTGAAGATCCCCCTCGACGTGGTTCGGATCGCGGTCCCGCTGCTGCTGTACTTCGTGGTCATGTTCCTCGTCTCGTTCTGGATGGCGGGCCGGATCGGCGCCGGGTACCGCAAGGGCGCCACCATCGCTTTCACCGCGGCGAGCAACAACTTCGAGCTGGCGATCGCGGTGGCGATCGCCGTCTTCGGCATCGATTCCGGCGCCGCGTTCGCGGCCGTGATCGGCCCTCTGGTGGAGGTGCCCGTGCTCATCGGCCTCGTGAACGTGGCGCTGTACCTCCGCCGCCGTTGGTTCGACCACGGGCCGGCGGGAGAGGCGGTGGCGCTGTGAGCCGACCGACGCGCGTGCTCTTCCTCTGCACGGGCAACTCCTGCCGGAGCCAGATGGCCGAGGGCTGGGCGCGGCATCTGCGTAGCGCGGAGTTCGAGGCGCACTCGGCGGGGATCGAGAAGCACGGGCTCAACCCGCTCGCCGTGCGGGCGATGGCCGAGGCGGGGGTCGACATCTCCGGCCACCGCTCGAAGACCGTCGACGAGCTTCCCGAGGGCCCGTTCGATCTCGTTGTGACCGTCTGCGGCCACGCGCACGAGAACTGCCCGATCCTCCCCGGGGCGCCTCGCGTCGTCCATGCGGGCTTCGAGGATCCCCCCAAGCTGGCCGCCGATGCCGCCACGGAGGAGGAAGCCCTGGTCCACTACCGCCGCGTCCGCGACGAGATCCGGGGCTTCGTGGAGGGGCTTCGGCTTGAGACGACCGAGGCGCAGGGCCGGTCGGCCGACGAGGTGCGTCGGGCGGTGCGCGAAGGCTACGCGGGAGTGGCGAGCCGCGGCTCGGGGTGCTGCTCGGGCTCGAGCTGCTGCGGCGCGAACGCACCGACGGCGCTCGCGGCGTCGCTCGGGTACGCGGACGGAGACCTGGCCGGCGTCCCCGAGGGAGCCAACATGGGGCTGTCGTGCGGCAACCCGACGGCCCTCGCAGCCCTGTGCGAGGGCGAGGTGGTCCTCGACCTCGGTGCGGGTGGCGGATTCGACGTGTTCGTCGCGGGTCCGAGGATCGGGGCGACGGGTCGTGCGATCGGGGTCGACATGACGCCCGAGATGGTCGCCAAAGCCCGGGGCGCCATAGCGGCCTACCGCGACCGTACGGGACTCGACCACGTGGAGTTCCGACTCGGCGAGATCGAGCATCTGCCGGTTGCCGACGCCAGCGTCGATGTGGTCATCAGCAACTGCGTCATCAACCTCTCGCCCGACAAGCCGCAGGTGTGGCGCGAGATCGCGCGCGTCCTCCGTCCCGGGGGCCGCGTCGCGGTCTCCGACGTGGCCCTCCTCAAGCCGTTGCCCGAGGCGGTCGGGGCGATGGTTGAGGCTCTGGTCGGCTGCGTCGCCGGCGCCGTGCTGGTGAGCGAGACGGAAGCGATGGTCGGCCAGGCCGGCCTGACCGAGGCTGTTGCCGAGGTGCGCACCGACTACGTCGATGCCATGGAGACATGGGCCGATCCCCTGTGGCGACGGATCGTCGCCGAACTCCCCGAGGGCGCGCGGCTCGGCGACTACGTCGCAACCCTGAATCTCTCGGCCCGCAAGCCGCGGGCAGGGGGGCGGTGATCGCGATGAGCGCTCCCGAAGCAACTCCCGAGAGCGGCGTGAAGCGCGCGCTTCGCCCGATCCGTCGCACCCTGGCCGGCCCCCTCGGCTACCTGCTGGGCGCGGCGCTGTGGTGGCTTGCCTACCGCGATCTGGAGGCGGCGGCCGACTGGTTCGTCTTCACCGCGTTGGGCATGCCGTCCGAGAGCCACTTCGCCTCGGCGCTGGCCTTCTTCCTCTACGAGGTGCCGAAGGTCCTGATGCTGCTGCTGCTCATCGTCTTTGGCGTGGGCATCATCCGGACGTTCTTCACTCCGGAGCGAACGCGGCAGATCCTCGCGGGCAAGCGCGAGTCGGTCGGCAACGTCCTAGCGGCGGTGCTCGGGATCGTGACGCCCTTCTGCTCCTGCTCGGCCGTGCCGTTGTTCATCGGCTTTGTCGAGAGCGGCGTGCCGCTCGGTGTGACGCTCTCCTTCCTGATCGCGGCGCCGATGATCAACGAGGTTGCCGTTGTCCTTCTCCTCGGGATGCTCGGTCCCGAGGTGGCGGGGGTCTATGTCGGCACCGGCCTCCTCATCGCGATCGTCTGCGGGTGGGTGATGGGCCGCCTCAAGCTCGAGAAGCACGTTGAGCCGTGGGTGTACGAGATGGAGGCCGGCCGGAGCACGGGCGAGGACGAACGCCTCCGCTGGGCCGACCGTGTCCACGCCGGGTGGCAGGCGGTCCGCGATATCGTGGGCCGCGTCTGGCCGTTCGTGGTGGCGGGCATCGCGGTTGGCGCCGGCGTTCACGGCTACGTGCCCGAGGGGATGCTCGCGTCGTTCATGGGCGAGGCCGCATGGTGGGCGGTCCCCCTGGCGGTGGTGCTGGGCGTTCCGATGTACTCGAACGCGGCGGGGATCGTGCCGGTCGTCGAGGCCCTTATCGGCAAGGGCGCGTCGCTTGGCACGGCGCTGGCCTTCATGATGGCCGTGATCGCGCTCTCGCTGCCCGAGGCGGTCATCCTCCGCAAGGTACTGCGGCCCCGACTGCTGGCCACGTACTTCGGCGTGGTCGCCCTCGGGATCGTGCTCGTGGGCTACCTGTTCAACATCCTGTGGTAAGCGAAGGTGGGATCTCGGTATGAAGGTTCAGGTGTTCGGCCCGGGCTGCGCCAAGTGCGTGCAGCTCTATGAGCGGGCCACGCAAGCGGTGGCGGAGCTGGGGCTCGACGTGGAGATCGAGAAGGTCACGGAGGTCCGCGAGATGGTCAAGGCGGGCATCATGAGCACCCCGGCGCTGGCGGTCGACGGCAAGGTCCGTGTCGCCGGTAAGGTGCCCTCCGTCGCGGAGATCAAGACCCTGCTGGGGTGAAGGGAAGTATCCACATTGGCGGACCGCTGTTGCGGTAGTGACAACACCCTCCTCCTCGCGTGCTCCGGCGGCTCGAATGTCGGGAAGCTCTCGGATGAGGCGGCAAGGGCGCTCGACCAGCTCGGTCAGGGACGCATGTACTGCGCGATCGGAGTCGCCGCGGGGCTCGAGGGCTTCGTGAAGTCGGCGCGAGAGGCCGACAAGCGCGTGGTGATCGATGGCTGCGAGGTCCAGTGCGTACGCAAGGCCTTCGATGCCCTCGGGCTCACGGCTGACGTCCACGTCGTGGTCACCGAACTCGGGATCGCCAAGGCGCACCACTTCGACACCACGCGGGATGAGGTCGCCCGGGTGGCCGGAACGGTAGCCGACGCCGGCCGGGCCAGTGGCTCGTGCTGCGCGGACCCAACGGGAGGACTTGCGTGAGCAGCAACATCGTCGTGAAGGTCGTGATCGCACTCGTCGTGCTCACAGCCGTCGTCGTTGTGGTGTCGACCAAGCGGCCCGCCGCCGAGACGACGGACGCGGCATCGTTGCGCCAGGGCCCGACGGTCCAGTCGCCGGTTCCGCAGGCCGGCCCGTCCACAGCGAGCCTCGCCCACGCCGAGAGCGCGGAGTCGGCGCCGGCTGGCAAGATGGGCGCCCCTGTCGCTCCGGCCGCATTGCCGCGCCTGCTCGAGCTGGGTTCCACCACGTGCATCCCGTGCAAGCAGATGGTGCCGGTGCTTGACGCGCTGCGCGCCGAGTACGGGGGCAAGCTGGCCGTGGACTTCGTGGACGTCTGGAAGGACGAGACCGCGGGGAAGCGGTACGGCGTCGAGGTGATCCCGACGCAGATCTTCTTCGACTCCGAGGGGCGGGAGCTGAGCCGCCACCAGGGGTACTGGCCGAAGGAGGAGATCGTGGCCCGCTTCGCCGAGCACGGCATCCGGCTCGAGCCGGGACCCACGAAGGGCGCGGCGCGATGAACGAGCTGTTCGCCACGCTGACCCGCGCCGTCGAGGGCACACCCGGGATCGCGCTCGGAGCCTCGCTCCTCTGGGGCGTCCTGAGCGTGATCCTGAGCCCATGCCATCTCGCGAGCATCCCCCTGATCGTGGCGTTCATCGGCGGCCAGGGCGCCACGACGACGCGGCGGGCCCTCGGGCTCTCGTCCGCGTTCGCGGTGGGGATCCTGCTCACCATTGCCGCGATCGGGGCCGTGACGGCGGCCCTCGGGCGGATGATGGGCGACGTCGGCGCCTGGGCGAACTGGGTCGTCGCGGGCGTGATGCTGCTCGTGGGGCTCCACCTGCTCGGCGTGATTCCGCTGCCCGTGAAGGCCGCCAATGTGGGCAGGATGAAGTCGACGGGCTACCTTGCGGCGCTCGTCCTGGGTCTCGTCTTCGGCATCGCGCTCGGGCCGTGCACGTTCGCCTACATGGCGCCGATGCTCGCGGTGGCGCTCAAGGTCGCGGGGACGGCGCCCCTCTACGGGGGGAGCATCCTCCTCGCCTACGGGATCGGACACTGCGCGGTGATCGCCGCGGCCGGCGGCTCGACCGGCTGGGTGCAGCGGTACCTCGACTGGTCGAACGAGAGCAAGGGAGCGACCGTCGCGCGCTCGCTCTGCGGGGTGCTCGTGATCGCGGGCGGGCTGTACATGGTCTACGTCGCGCGGTAACCCGCCGCGCGGCAGCAAGCAGGAGGGCCAGGTGCTCGCATGGTTACCAGGGACTCCGTTCTCCGCTGTGCTCTGGTCGTGCTCGGGCTGTTGTTCGCTCTCGTGGGGGGGGCGCCCGGCGTCCTCGCGCAGGAGGGCGGCGCCACGGTCGCGTCCGCTACGCTCCGCACGGGAGTGTGTCCGCCGTTCGCGCTCCGGGACGAGCTGGGGCGGCCGATCAACCCGGTGACGGGAGAGAACGCGGACCAGCCCTACTCGCCCAAGCAGACGTGCGGGGCCTGTCACGACTACGACAAGATCGCCGAGGGCTACCACTTCACCCAGGGCGCGGGCGAAGGGCCCACCAGTGCGCAGTCGGAGCGGGTCCAGTGGGCCTCGACGCCAGGCCTGTACGGCGGCAACTGGTGCTCTCCGGCGCCGCTGTACTGCTATCTGTCGCAGAAGACCAACGCCTCCGCGCGGACGATGGACCTCACCTCGTTCACGCTCATGGCGGGGAGCTGCGGCGACTGCCACCCTGGCGGGGGCCCGGCGGAGTACGACCGAGAAGGCAAGCGGTACGACGCCTGGATGGCCGACCCCGCGAGTGGCCTCACGAGCGGCGGTGACAACGGGTTCGACGGCGACTACTACAAGGCACGCTGGACGGACTCCGGTGTGCTCGAGGCCGACTGCCTCATCTGCCATCAGCCCGAGTACAGCATGGCGGAGCGCAACCGGCAGAAGGCGGCCCTCAACCTCCGATGGGCCGCGACAGCCGGCTCAGGGCTCGCGACCGTCACCGGTTCCGTCAAGGACGGCTCGTCTGTGCAGCTGACCTACGACAAGACCCGCTTCGGGCCCGACGGCAAGCTGCTCCTCGGCGCCGACGGCAGGACGAAGCTCCACCTGGTGCGCGAGCCCCGCAACACGGCGTGCATGCAGTGCCACGAGCAGCCGGGCTGGAAGAAGCGGGGGGCGGACTACCGGTCGCAGGCCGACGTCCATCTTGCCGCCGGCCTCAAGTGCGTCGACTGCCACCCTGCCGGGTCGAGCGCCACCGATGATCGGATCGACGGTTACGAGGAGCACCAGATCGCGAAGGGCGATGACCCGGGTGGGCTGGTTCGCGACGATCTCGACAATACGATGGTCACGTGCGCGTCGTGTCACAGCGTCGGGAACCTGGGCGCCCCCGTTCCGGCCCACGCCGACCTTCCCGAGACGCACCTCGAGCGGATCTCGTGTCAGGCCTGCCACATCCCCCAGCGGAGGGTGGCTGCGGCGATGGTGCAGGCCGGAGACGTCCTGAACCCCGGTCCCCACATCCCGGTGAAGAACAAGCCCATGTGGACCTTCTACGGACCCGACATGCGCTACCTCAACCACTACGCGAACCTTGGCGTCCAAGGCTACGACGACAAGCCCACCTCGCTGTACCGCCCCGTGCTCGCGGACTACAAGGGCGTGATCTACCCCGTGAACCGCGTTCACAGTGCGTGGCCCGCGATCGAGATCGACGGTGCGCCGGGCCTGATGGAGCCCACGCCCCAGGATGTCCAAGCGATGTGGGTAGCGCACCAGAAGGACGCCTCGACGTACCCGGCGCTCGCGGAGATCACCGACGACAACGGCGACCTGGTGCCGGAGGTGAACCGGCCGGAGGAGATCGACGCCCTGATCGCTTCGGTCACCGAGATGCTCACGGCGACCGCATACCCGATGGACGGCAAGCGCGTACTGTGGGTGATGGACGACCGCGCGTACTCCTCGGGGACCGAGTACCGCGTGATCCCGAAGGAGCCCTGGGAGGCCTCACCCTACGCGAACACGCACAAGTACAGCCACGAGGTCTATCCGGCCCGTGCCGCGCTCGGCGCGCGAGGGTGCACTGACTGCCACGCCGCGGACTCGCCCTTCTTCTACGCCCCAGTCGTGCAGTACCCGTTCGGCGCGGACGCGAAGCCGGTGACCGTGCCGCAGTGGCAACTCCTCGACATGGACCAGGAACGAGCCGACCTGCTCTCGCTGATCGCACCGTAGACGAGGGGCGCATCGCCGCCCAGCCCTCACTTCGGAGGTACTCGCTGATGGATCGTCGACCGCTCCACGTGATGCTTGTCACCGTACTCGCCTTCACTGCCCTCACCGGGGCTGCGCGGGCCGCGGGACCCGCTCCCTCCCTCATGGAGGGCGACGAGGCGCCCGACTTCACGCTGACGGACTCCGACGGCGCCGAGGTCACGCTCTCCGACTTCCGCGGCCGGGCCGTCGTCATCCTCGACTTCGGGCGCTTCACGTGCAAGCCGTGCCGCAGCACAGCCCAGGAGCTGCAGAAGCTCCACGAGGCCTACAAGGACGCGGGGCTCCGCGTCTTCCAGGTGAACCTCGACGGGCCGGAGGCGGAGGAGGTCGTGCCCAAGGCCCGAGAGGAGCTGGGCGTCACGTTTCCCGTTCTTCCCGACGCCGACGGCCGAGTCGCCGACCTCTACAAGGTGGAGGTGATCCCGTTCCTGGTCGTCATCGACAGGGACGGCATCGTCCGTCACCTACAGACCGGCATCGCGGATGACACGCCGGCCAAGCTCGTAGAGGTCTATGAGCAGTACAAGCCCCTCGTCGCCGAAGGCATGGAGGCGCCTGACTTCATGCTCGAGGACTCCACCGGTCAGGCCCATAGACTGACCGACTACCGAGACAAGGCGGTCGTCGTGCTCGACTTCGGCCGGTTCTCGTGCATCCCGTGCCGCAACACAGCACAGGCGCTGCAGGCACTGAGCGAGGACGGCGAGCGTGCCAGCACCTTGCGCATCTTCCAGGTGAACCTCGACGGGCCGGAGGCTGCCACGGTCGTGCCCAAGGCGCTGACCGAACTGGGCGTGACGTTCCCGGTGCTCCTTGACAGCGAGTACCGAGTGGCCGACGCCTACGGTGTCGAGGTGATCCCCTTCGTCGTGGTGATCGATCCGGGCGGCACCGTCCGCCGGCTGCACATCGGCTATCAGGAGGACATGGCGGAGACGATCGCCAAGCTCCACGACGAGTACCGGCCCGGCGGGCCGACTCCGTAGCCGCGGCCGCGATCGCGCTCGCTCTGCGGGGTGCTTGTGATCGCGGGCGGGCTGTACATGGTCTACGTCGCGCGGTAGCCCGCCGCTCGCGGGGAGGACTCCGACGGTTCGAGGCCAACTCGTGAGGTGGCGGGAGCGGGGCGGACGCAGCCGGAGGGCGCCATGGGCACAGTCAGGACCAAGGTCGAGGCCGGGGTCTGCGGCTTCGTCACCGAGATCACCGCCGTCAGCGACGACGGCCAGACCGTGGCCTTCGCGGTCACCTCCACCTGCGAGAAGGTCAAGGGGCTGGCGGCCCACCTGACGCCGGTCGACGCCTACGACGAGATCTGCTCGGGCAGCGACGGCGTCGTGCTCTCGACCGCCCGCCGCCACCTGACCGGGTGCTGCGCCGGCTGCGTCGTTCCTCCCGCGCTGTTCAAGTCCATGCAGGTCGCCGCCGGACTCGCGCTGCCGTGCCCGATCCGGATCGATCTCACCCGCGACGGGGCCTAGCCGTCCCGCTCCCTTAACGCGACCCTCACCCGCCCGCCTAGCCGCGTGCCCCCGGCCCGGCGTAGACTGGAGACGGTGGAGCGACGCCGCGCGCGTGGCGCCGCGGGAGGGGCGGAGCACACACGGGAGGTACTGAACCATGGGTCGACAGACGCTACGCGGGCTTGCGGTGGCGGCAGCCGCCGCAGTCTCGTGCGCGCTCAGCGTGCTCTTCGCGGCAGAGGATCGGACCCCGCCTCCGGCGGCGACCGACGGACCCCGGAACATCATCGTGATGATCGGCGACGGCCGCGGCTACAACCATGTGCGTGCCGCCAACCTGTACCAGACGGGCCGGCCGCGCGGGCAGGTCTACGAGAGCTTCCCGGTGCGGATCGGCTGCACGACCTACTCGCTGACCGGGAAGGGCTACGACCCCGACAGCGCCTGGACGACCTTCGAGTACCTCGCGGCTGCGCCCACCGATTCCGCCGCCGCCGCGACGGCGCTTGCGACCGGCAAGAAGACCTACAACGGCGCGATCGGTGTGGTCCCGACCGAGGGTGTCGACCCCAAGTCGGCACAGCCGGTCGAGAACGTGCTCGAGCGTGCCGAGAGCCGCGGCAAGGCCACGGGCGTGGTCACGAGCGTGCCGCTGAGCCATGCCACGCCCGCCGGCTTCGTCGCCCACTCGACCGCGCGCGGCGAGTACGCGGAGATCGCCCGCCAGATGATCGAGGAGAGCGCCTGTGAGGTCATCATGGGCTGCGGCCACCCCCTCTACGACGACGGGGGCCGCGTCCGGCGCGAGGGACCGGAGTCCGACGATTACCGGTACGTGGGCGGGTCCGAGGTGTGGGAGCGCCTGCGCGCTGGGGTGGCCGGCGGCGATGCCGACGGCGACGGCACGGCCGATCCGTGGACTCTGATCGAGAGCCGGGGGGCGTTCCGCAAGCTGATGGTGGGACCGACGCCCGAGCGGGTCGTGGGCGTGGCCCGCTCCGCCTCCACGCTCCAGCAGGAGCGCCCGGGCGACCGCACGGCCGACCCCTACGTGGTGCCGCTGACCCCGGGCATGCCGACCCTCGTGGAGATGAGCCTCGGGGCGCTCAACGTGCTGGACAATGACCCCGATGGCTTCGTGCTGATGATCGAGGGCGGTGCGATCGACTGGGCCGGCCACGGCAACCAGCTCGGTCGCGCGATCGAGGAGACGCTCGCCTTCGGGGAGACCGTCCAGGCTGTCGTCGACTGGGTCGAGTCGCACGGCGGTTGGGACGAGAACCTCGTCATCGTCACCGCCGACCATGAGACCGGCTACCTGACCGGACCCGGCTCGGGGCCGGGCGAGGATGGGGTCCCGGTCTGGAATCCGCTCATCTCCTACGGGGCGGGCAAGGCGCCCGGCGCCGAGTGGCACTCCAAGGGCCACTCGAACAGCCTGGTGCCGCTCGACGCGAAGGGCGCCGGTTCCGAGCGCCTGCGCGCGCGCGCAACCGGCCGCGACGAGCGCGTCGGAGCCTATGCCGACAACACGGACATCGCGAACACGATCTTCGACCTGCTGCGGTAGTGCGGCTCAGGCGTCGAGCACGCGGCGCAGGGCGAGCAGAAGCGCGGCGCTCGAGAACGGCTTCTCGACCAGGAGGGCGCCCGGGGGGAGGGCGCTCCTCCGGTCGGCCGGGTCGCCGGCGTAGCCGGACATGAAGACGACACGGGTCTCGGGCCGTGTGCGCGTCAGTTCCGCGCTCAGCTCGGGGCCGTTCATCCGGGGCATGATCACGTCGCTGAGCAGCGCGTGGATCGGCCCGACGTAGCGTTCGGCCAGTGCCAGCGCCTCGGGCCCTCCGGACGCGGCCAGCACGTGGTACCCCCTGCGCGACAGGATGCTGCGGGCGAGGTCGCGGACCATCTCGTCGTCCTCGACCACGAGCACCGTCTCCGTGCCCGAGAGCGCCTCCTCGTCGTCCGTCGGGGGGGCGCTCGCTTCGTCGGCCGTTCGGTCGCGCGGCAACGAGACCTCGATCGTCGTGCCCACCCCGACCTCGCTGTGGAGGAACAGCCTGCCGCCGTGCTGGAGCACGATCCCGTGGACCGAGGCCAACCCCAGCCCTGTTCCGCGGCCCGAGGGCTTGGTGGTGAAGAACGGCTCGAACGCCCGGGCCCGGGTCTCGTCATCCATCCCCGCGCCGGAGTCGGTGACCGTGAGGGTGGCGTACTCGCCGCCGGGCCCGATCGACTCCTCCTCGCCCTCCTCGGACGCCTGCAGGACGGTGTTCGCCGTCGCGATCGCCAGGAGGCCCCCCTCCGGCATCGCGTCCTGGGCGTTGACCACGAGGTTCATCAGCACCTGCTCGAGCTGGCCCGTGTCGCCGCAGACCATCCAGAGACCGTCGGCGAGGTCCATCCGCAACTCGATGTTCTCGCGGAGCGCGCCGCGGATGATCGGCTCGAACCCGCGGACCACCCGGTTCAGGTCGACCGTGACGTGGGCCAGCTCCTGCCGGCGCCCGAATGCGAGTAGCTGGCGGGTGAGTTCGCCCGCGCGCTGGGCCGCCTGGGCGATGCTGGTCAGGTGCTCGCGGGCCGGGCCCGCCAGCGACGCGTCGAGCAGCAGCAGCTCGGCCAAGCCCAGGATCGGGCACAGGAGATTGTTGAAGTCGTGCGCGATGCCTCCGGCCAGGCGCCCCATGACCTCCATCCGCTGGGCGGTATGGAGGCGCTCCAGCAGTCGGATCCGCTCCTTCTCGGCCTCGCGCAGGGCGGTCACGTCACGGATCGTCTCGATCGCCGCTACCGTCCGCCCGGTGGCATCGCGGAGCGGGCCCGCCGCCCCCAGGATCTGCTTGCCGCCGCTCGGCAGCGCGGGGCAGAACGCCTCGGCCGAGAGCCGCTCCCCGTCGTGGGCGACGTAGTCGTAGCGCGCCGGGGGCCCGTCTCCGGCCCCTGCGAGCACCAGGTCGAGCAGCACCGGCCGCTCGTCGTGGTAGAAGTAGCGGGAGACCTCGGCGCAGCTCCGCCCGAGGACCTGCTCGGCGGCCACGCCGGTGATCTCCTCCATGGCGCGGTTCCAGGCCACCAGCCGGTGCTCGGCATCGGCCACCATCACGCCGTCGGGCAGCCACTGGATGATCTCCGCGAGCCTCTGCTCCGAGGCCGCCCGCGCTCCCTCCGCCTGCAGCCGCTCGCGCTCGCCCCGGAGCGCCAGGCCGCGGAGGTACAGGGTCAGGATCAGAAGCACCGCCGCGACCACGGCCGACACGATCACTGTCTCGCGCCGCATGTCCGCGGCCTGCCGCACCACGTCGTCGACGTAGACCCCCGTGCCCAGCACCCAGCCCCACGGCTCGAACAGCCGCACGAAGGAGATCTTCGGCGCGAGGACCGTCGGGTCGTCGTTGCGCTGCCAGGTGTACTCGACCCAGCCGGCTCCCTGCTCATGGGCGACCCGAACGAAGTCGCGGAACAGGTAGTGGCCCGTCACGTCCGGGTAGTCCCACAGGTTCTGCCCCTCCAGGTCGGGCCGGTACGGGTGCATCACCATGCGGGCATCGAGGTCGTTGACCCAGAAGTAGTCGCGGCCGTCCGCCCCGTAGCGCATGTCGCGCAGGAGGTTGCAGGCCTCGTCCTGCGCCTCCTCGCGCGTCATCCGGCCGGAGGCCTCCCACTCGTAGCAGCGCGCGACGACGCTCCAGGCCACGGCGAGGTGGTCGCGCGTCGCTTCGCGCTTGTCGCGCATGAGGTTGTCGCGGAAGGCGGGGAGGATGACGACCAGGCTGGCGACGACGAAGGTCCCGACGGTCCCGACCACGGGCAGCGCGAGCTGCAGGGAGAGGATCAACCGGGCCCGCTTGCGGGCCGACCCAACCGGGTATGCCATCGCGTCTTGCCTCCGTCGGGCGGAGTCTTCGCGGGCCGCCGTGTCCTCGCCCGATTCCCGCGGCGGCGGCGCGACTCCTTCCCTCGTCCGCGAGTGTCGCCTACGCCCGCAGGGCGTCGCGCACGGCCCGCAACAAGGTGTTACCCGTGAAGGGCTTCTCGACCACGCGGTTGCGCGTGGAGACGGCGCCCAGACTCGCGACGTGGTCGCCCGCGTAGCCCGACATGAACAGGACCCGCAGCCCCGGTCGGCTCGCGCGCAGGGCCTCGGCCAACTCGGGGCCGCTCATGCGGGGCATCACGACATCGGTCAGCAACAGGTCGACGGGGTCGCCGCGGTCGGCGAGGAGTGCGAGCGCCTCGGGGCCGCCGGCCGCCGCGAGAACATGGTAGCCGCGCGGCGCGAGGATCCCGTGTACCAGCTCCCGCACCATGTCGTCGTCTTCCACGACCAGGATGGTCTCCGCGCCGCCGAAGTCCTCGCCGTCGGCGTCCTGCCGGCGGGTCGACGGCTCCTCCGCCGCGGCTCGGGGAAGCGCGATCTCCACCGTGGAGCCGGAGCCCGGTTCGCTTCGGATCCGGGCGTGGCCCTCATGCTGCACGACGATCCCGTGCACCGACGACAGCCCCAGCCCTGTCCCGTGGCCGAGCGGCTTCGTCGAGAAAAACGGCTCGAACGCCTTCGCGCGCGTCTCCTCGTCCATCCCCTCGCCCGTGTCCGACACCGAGAGGCAGGCGTACTCGCCGGGCCCACCCCCGTCGCTCCCGGGCGGCGCGAGGTCGAGCACCGCGTTGCGGGTGGCGATCGTGAGCCGTCCGCCGTGCGGCATGGCATCCTGGGCGTTCACCACCAGGTTCATGATGCACTGCTCGATCTGGCCCGCGTCGCCCCGGACGGCCCAGAGTTCGTCGGCGAGTTCGAGCGCCAGCTCGATGTCCTCGCGCAGGGCGCCTCGGAGGATCGGCTCGAAGCCCCTCACGATGCGGTTGAGGCACAGCGGAGCGTGGGCGATCGCTTGCTGCCGGCCGAAGGCCAGCAGCTGGCGCGTGAGCTGGCCGGCGCGGTCGGCCGCCGAGACGATGTTCGCGAGGAGCTGGCGGTTCGCCGGCGTCTGCTGGCCGTCGAGCATCATCACCTCGGCGAAACCGAGGATCGGGCAGAGCAGGTTGTTGAAGTCGTGCGCGATGCCGCCGGCCAGCCGGCCGAGCAGCTCCATCCGTTGCGCCGAGTGCAACTGCTCGGCCAGTCGGGCTCGCTCGCGCTCGGCCTCGCGGACCGAGGTCACGTCGCGGAAGGTCTCGATCGCGCCCACGATGGCGCCGTCGGGGTCTCGGAGCGGCCCGGCGGCGCCCAGGACCTGCCGCGGGCCGCCCGGCAAGGCGGGGCACCACGCCTCGCCCGAGACGCGACCGCCGTCGCGGGTCAGGTACTCGTACTGCGGCTCCAGCTCCGGTTGGTGTCCGTAGACCAGGTCGGCCAGGACCGGCCTCTCCTCGCCGTAGAAGAACGCGGCAGCCGTGCCGACCGGCCGCCCCAGCACCGCGCCGGCGGGAGCGCCGGTGAGTTTCTCGGCCGCCCGGTTCCAGGCTACGACGCGGCCCTCGCGATCGGCAACCAAGACGCCGTCGGGGAGCCACTCGAGAATCTGCGCCAGGCGCCGCTCCGAGGCCGCGAGCGCCGCTTGGGCCTCGGCGCTGGCCCGCTCGCCCCGCGCGGCGAGGCCGCGGAGGTACAGCGTGAGGACGAGCAGCACCGCGGCCACCGCCACCGAGCCCGCGACAGCCCCCCTCCGCAGGGAGGCGGCCTGGCGATCGACGTCCTCGAGGTACACGCCGGTCCCGACCACCCAGTTCCACGGCACGAACGCGCGGACGTACGACAGCTTGGGTACGAGGCGCGCGGGATCGTCGTTGTGCTGCCAGGTGTACTCAACGTAGCCCCCGCCCCCGTCGCGGGTCGCCTCGTCGAAGGCCTGGGTCAGCGGGAAGCCGGTCGGGTCGCGGAGGTCGTTGACGTCCTGCCCCTCCAGGTCGGGCCGGTACGGGTGCACCAGCATGTAGTTGTTCTCGTCATGCACGAAGAAGTAGTCGCGTCCCCCCGGCCCCACGCGGAGCCGGCGGAGGATCCGGCACGCTTCCTCCTTCGCCTGCGCCCGCGTGAGGGCGCCGCTCCGCTCCTGCTCGTAGCTGCTGTTGACGACCTCCCAGGCGATCGCCACCTCGTCGCGCAGCGCGTCGCGCTTGGCGTCCATCAGGGTGTGGCGGTAGGTCGGCAGGATCACCACGAGGACCACGCCGATGAAGGTCCCCAGGCTGCCGATCACCGGCAGCAGGAGCTGCAACGACAGGACAAGACGACGTCGGTCTCTCGGTCGGTGCGTCGTGCGCGTCAGCGGGCCTCTCCTCCCTCCGAACGAGCGCGACCGGGCCAGGCACCGCAGTCCTGCTTCTCCCCCACGGCGGAGCGTCCTTCCCGCGCCGGAAGTCGTCCTGTAGGCAGGGCCGCCCCGATGCCATAGAGAGAGCGGGGACGGCCACACGAGAGGAGTGACGCGCATGACGCTCGCCGCCCACGCACGGAGCGCTGCCCGCGAGGGAACCGCCCTCGCCCCACCCGCGCCACGACGTACCCCCATGCAGAGGTGAACAGATGGGTCCGAACGACCGAGCATCCCTCGAGCGCGCACTGGCCGACCTGGATCCGGGAGCGCGCCAACGGCTCTACAAGCGAGCGGCTCAGGTCCGCAAGCTCCGCCAGTCGCGGGAGGACGGCTCCCGCCGGCGCGCGGCCGAGCGCGACGACGAGACCACTTTCGTGCGCAAGCGCGATCGGGCCGGCGGCGGCTCGCTGCACGACTACGCGCTGCGCCTGCTCGAAGAGGAACGCGCCTCGGAACAGGCCGCGGAGGCCGAGCCGGGCGACGGCGCCGCTCCGTGCGGTACGGTGGTCTGGATCGAGGCGGGGGCCTGCAGCGTGCTGCTGGGCGATGCCGTCCGCCACTGCGCGCTCAGCAACACCCTGACTGCCCTCCAGCAGACCGACCTCGCCGTGGGCGACCGCGTCCTCCTCACGGAGCGCGAGGGCGACGCCCCCCTCGTCGCGGCGGTGCTGCCCCGCCGGACGGCCCTGACGCGGCCCGACCCGGGGCCGATCCCCATCGAGCGCGTGATCGCCGCCAATGTCGACGTGGCGGTGATCGTGGTCTCGGTGGTCGCGCCGCCACTCCACCCCCGGTTCATTGACCGTCTCCTGCTGGCCGTGGGCCGCGGCGGCGCG
>CAZRDB010000055.1:11070-26216 GCA_964598695.1 uncultured Armatimonadia bacterium | reverse complement strand
GTGAGTACGAGAGGAACACGAGGGTGCCCTCGGGGCCCACGACGTCGCGGAGCAACTCGAGGATGGCCAGGGGCGCGAGGGCCGCGTGCAAGCGGTCGAGCGAGGCATGCACCATCAGCAGGTCGCCGGGCCGGACGCCCAGTGGACCGGTGAGGATCTCGCGCAGCCGCGCCGCATCGAGCGGCCCGTAACGGAGGTCGGTCACCGTATGCGTCCATCGGGTGAGCGCCAGGCGGGCGCGACGCCGGAGAAGGCGCACCCCCGTTGGCGCCGAGGAGGGGCTAGCCAACCGAACCGCCCTCCCCCGGTGCGGCCTGCGCCTTCGCCCGCTCCGTCGCGGCGGTCAGACCCGCCAGGGTCATGAACTCCTCGGGGTCGGCCGACAGCAGGTCGAGTTCCACGTCGAAACGTGTCTCGATCGCCGCGATCAGCTCGGTGAAGCCCAGGCTGTCGAGCAGCCCCACGCGAACCAGGCTGGTGGCCGGGTCGATCGCCACCGCACGGGCGCCGCCCCGCGCGGCCAGCGTCAGCGTCTGCTCGCGGATGTAGTCGGTGATCGCCTGCGTCGTGCTCATTGTGACAGGACCCCAATCGCGAGTTGCTCGAGAGCGCGCCGGTCCGGCTTGCCGTTCCGGCTCAGGGGCAGCGCCTCCAGGGGGAAGACCGCCCGCGGCGCCATGAACGATGGGAGCTGCGCCCGACAGGCCTCGAGCACGTCGTCCGGGTCCCACTCCCCCTCGGCGGCGACGAAGCCATAGATCGCGTCGCGCTCCGGCGCATCCGGGGGCCAGGCGACACTCAACGCCATGTCGGTGCCCGCCGCGACACGGAGCGCGTGGTCCACCTCCTGCAGTTCGACCCGGTAGCCGCCGCGGATCTTCACCTGCTCATCCCTGCGGCCCAGATACAGCAGGCACCCGTCCGGGTCACGGAGCACCGTGTCGCCGGTCCGGTACCACGTCACGCCCGGCCGCGCGGCGATCTCGACGAACGAGGCGGCGGTGCGCTCCGGGTCGCCCAGGTAGCCTGAGCAGACGTGGCTCCCGCTGATCAGCAGCTCGCCGGCCACGCCGGGCGCGACGGGGTTCAGATCGTTGTCGACCACGATCCCGGACTGCCCCGCCAGGATCCACCCCAGTGGGACGGCTCCATTGTGGCACCGCCCGGGCGATGCCTCCGGGTCCCACCGGTAGGTCGAGATGCAGACCGCCGCCTCGGTGGGACCGTAGATGTTGTCGATCGCCGCGTTCGGTGCGGCGGCCTGCCAGGCAGCCGCCGCCTGCCCCGTCAACACGGCGCCGCCGAAGAGGGTCACGCGGAGCGTCGGGAAGACCCCGGGCCGCAGGAGCCGGAGCCGCTCCAGGAGCGCCACGCTCGAGGGCGCGGCCTGCCAGACCGTGATCGCGTGGCGGCGGATGAAGTGGGCCGGCGCAGCCTGCTCGGACTCCGCCATCGCGCAGACGCAGCCCCCGGCCTCCCAGCAGACGAACACCTCACTGATGCTGAAGTCGAACGTCATGTCGAAGATCTGCGAGAAGCGATCGTCCTCCGTCGCCGAGTACCGGTAGGCGGCGTAGGCGGTGTAGGCGACCAGGCTCCGGTGGCGCGCGGGAACGCCCTTGGGGGCTCCCGTCGTGCCCGAAGTGAACAGGACGCAGGCCACCGCGTCGGGGTCGGTCACGGGGCAGTCCAGCGCGCGGCCGGGATCGGCCTCCCACTCGAGCGGCGCGACCTCGTGCGGCGACAGCGCCGCGCGCAACTCGGCCCCGATCGCGCCGGGGGGGGCCAGGATCACGACGGGCGCCTCGGCCTCCGCAAGCAGCTCGGGCAGGAGCGACGCCTCCTCCGGCCCGATGACCAAGACGGCCGCCGGCGCGATCCGGATCATCCGGCGCAGACGCTCCGTCGGGAAGGCCGGGTTGAGCGCGACGTAGGCGCGACCGGCGCCGAGGGCGCCGAGCACCGCCGCGTAGAGCTGCGCGCCACGGCGCGAGAGGATGTGGACATAGGGCGCCTCCGGCGACGCGTGGTCGGCCACCGCGTCGGCCACGGCGCGGGCGGCGGCGCTCAGCGCCCGGTAGCTCCAGACACGGCCGTCGACCTCCAGGGCCGGGCGGTCGGGGAACCTGGTCGCCGACCCCACGAAGCCGGCGACCAGGTTCCGGGTCATCCGAGGCGCTCCGAAGTCGAAGCCGCTAGCGGTCATCTCCGCCCCCCGTCGCGGGCGCGTTCCCGGTAGGCGGCCGGCTGCCGTCCATCATCTCCTCGACCCAGGCCAGGAGCGCCTTGCGGTCGAGCTTGCCATTCGCGTTGAGCGGCAGCTCCGGTCGGACGGTGATCGACCGCGGGACCATGTAGTCGGGGAGGATCGTCCGGCACGCGCGCAACAGCGCCGCGACGTCGGTCTCCTCCGAGCCCGCGACGAAGCCGTAGACCGCTTCCTTGTCCGGGGTATCGGGCGGCCACGCGACGCACAGGGCCAGGGGCGAGCCGAGCGCCTCCTGCAACGCGTGGTCGATCTCCTGCAGCTCGACGCGGTAGCCACGTAGCTTGACCTGCTCGTCGGCGCGTCCGAGGTAGACGAGGCACCCGTCCGGCTCCTGCCGGACCACATCGCCCGTGCGGTACCACCGCGTGCCCGGCGCGTCAGGAAGGCCGATGAAGGCCGCAGCCGTCTTCTCGGGATCGTGGAGGTAGCCTTCGGCCAACTGCGGCCCCCCGAGCAGCAGCTCGCCCGGTTCGCCAACCGGACGCGGCGCGAGCGTGTGCGGATCGACAACCAGCGCGGTGCTGCCGTCGAACGGCCACCCGATCGGCACGATCCCGTTGACGCAGCGGGCCGGCGTCGTGCGCGGGTCGTAGCGCATGTGCGAGATCAGCACCGTGGCTTCCGTCGGGCCGTAGAGGTTCTCGATCACCGAGTTGGGCGCCGCCCGGGCCCAGGCCTCAGCGGCGACCAGCGGGAGTGGGGCGCCCCCGAAGACCGTGGTCCGGAGGCTGGGGAAGGCGCCCGGCCGCAGAAGCCGCAGCCGCATGGCCACCTGCGCCGCGGCGGGCACCGAGGCCCAGAACGTCAAGCCGCTATCGACGATGAAGCGCGGGGGACTCACCATCTGGGCGTCCGAGGGCACGTAGAGACACGCCCCGCTCTCCCAGCAGACGAACATGTCGTGCACGCTGATGTCGAACGTGGTCTCGAACATCTGGGAGAACCGGTCGTGCTCGCACGGGGCATAGTGGCCGACGACCCACTCGACGTAGGTGCGGGCACTGGCATGCGAGATGACGACCCCCTTGGGCATGCCGGTGGTGCCCGAGGTGAACATCACGTAGGCGGGCGCACCGGGCTCCACGGCGGGAGCCGGCGGAACCGCCGCCCCCTCCGGCCCGGTCGCGATCGGGACGAACCGGTGCCGTGCATGGCGTGTCTCCAGAGCGGCGAGATCGCTCAGATCCACGGCCAGGACGGTTAGCGTCGCTTCGGTCTCCGCGAGCACGGCGTCCGCGTACTGCTCCGCCTCGCGCCCCAACACGAGCGTGCGCGCGCCCGAGGCGTTGAGCATCCGGGCCGTACGGAGCACCGGATAGGTCGGGTTGAGCGGCGCGTAGCCGCGTCCGGCGGCGAGGGCCCCGAGGAGCCCCGCGTAGCACGGGAGGCTCCGTCGGGCCAGGATCGCGACGTACGGGGCATCGTCGGCCGAGGCGAGCACGGCCTCGCGGACTCGGCCCGCCACGGTGGCCACGTGTAGGTAGCTGTAGGTCGAGCCGCCGAGCGCGAGCGCCGGCCGCTCCGGGAAGCGCTCTGCGGAGCGGAGGAACCCCGTGCACAGGCTCACGCCGCCCGTCGGCGGAACGGCGCTCGGTTCCGGTGCTTCCATGCGGTACCTCCAGGCTCGCAGGGTGGCGGCGGTGGGCTGCTCCGGGGTCAGGGCCGCTCCTCGGGCTCGCGCCCGACGCCCATCAAAGTGAGGAATCGGCCGGCGTAGGCGGGCCACGACAGCAGCTCCGTGGCGGTCTCGCGGCAGGCCGCGGCGATCGACGCGCGGGCCTCCAGAACCGTCCCAAGGTAGCCTACCAGACGGTGTGCCGCATCGTCGCCGCCCCACGGGTCCACGACGACGCCGACGCCCCGCTCCTCGACGATCGCGCCGCAGTCGCCCACCCAGGGCGTCGTGACGACGGGCACGCCGGCGGTCAGATACTCGCCGAACTTGACGGGCGAAGCGACCTCGTTGACGGGATCGCGACGCCGCAGCAGCAGCGCGACATCGGCCGCCGTCGAGAGCCGGAGGACCTCCGACCGGGGAGCGGGCCGCACGATCGCGCACGCGTCGGGCACCCCTGCGGCCCGGAGACCGACACGAGCTTCGTCCTCGGGAGCCATCGTGAGAACCAGCAGCCGCAGGTCCGGTCGTAGCGACCGCGCGCCGGCGACCAGCGCCCACATCGACTCCGGCTCCTGCCAGGGCTGGAGACCGCCCACGTACAGCACGAGGGGTGCGTCGTCCACGCCCAAGTCGGCACGCGCCCGGGTTCGATCGGCATCGGTCAGGCCGGCGGTGGCGAAGTCGGTCACGCTGGGGATGACCAGGCTCTCGGGCGCGGGTCCCGTGAGGTACGACTCGTAGTGGCGGGTCATGGCGCGACTCACCGTCAGCATCTGGGTGCAGCCCGCGGCCGATTGGCGCTCTTGCTCCTCGGCGACGGCGACCTCGGCCTCGCTCAGGCCCAGCACGCGGAACTCGGCTGCCGCGATCCCGTGCGGCTCGAAGACGACCCGGGCCCCGGGGAGCAGGCGGCGGATTCCGGGGCCGAGGCACCCGCACTGGGGCGAGTGGAGGTGGACCGTCGAGATGCCGCGCGCCCGGCAGAACCGGACCAGCTTTCGGACCAGATAGGACTGGCGGAGGCGCTCGCACCACGCGGCCCCCCTGCTGGGCGGCGAGAGCCACAGGCTGACGCTCGCGAGCCCCTCGGGCCAGCCCGTGTGCCACGAAGGGCCGCGCATCGTGCGCCAGGGGCCCAGCCGCGGACAGACGATGACATGTACGGACGCCCCGGCCTCGCGCAGGAGCGCGATCTCGGCGCGGATCCGCGAGTTGAACCCGCTCGGGCGGCGGATGTCCGATTCGGTGACCAGCGCGATCGCCGGAGGGCCGGCAGGTGTCGGCACCGGTGAGCACCTCCCTCTCCTGCGGTCTCAGTGCCGCGCCGACCGGGGCCGCGAGCGGAACCGGTCGCGACCCGACGCCAACGGGGCGCGGGCTCGACGCGTGAGACACACCTCTCAACCCGCCGGGCGCCGGATGGGGTTCGAACGAGATCGCCGGCCTGTGGCCGCATCGCGGGACGGGTGCTACAGTGATGGACGGCTCCAGCGCGCCAACCGGAACGGAGCCTCGCCCGTGGGAGGTGGCACGTGGAGCACGGCCCGATCTCGGTCTTCCTGCACAGCTTGGGCGGGGGCGGCGCGGAACGGGTGATGCTCAACCTCGCGAACGGTCTGGCCGACCGCGGGCTACCCGTCCACCTGGTGCTCGGTCGCGATCGTGGCGCGCTGCGCGAGCGAGTGGACCCCCGGATCGCCCGCCATGAGCTGGGGACCGAGCGCGTGGCCGTTGCCGCCGTGCCCCTCGTGGCCCGGCTGGCTCGCTACCTCCGCCGAGAGCGCCCGGCAGCCCTGATCACGACCTTCACCGTCTCGAGCGTCCTCTCCGTCTGGGCGAGGGCGCTGGCCCGCGTCCCCACGCGAGTCGTGGTGACCGAGCACACCGACCTGGTCACGGATGTCACGGAGACGCCCACCGCCGGCCTCAAGGGGGCCGTGCGCATGGCCCGCTGGGCATACCCGAGAGCCCACGCTCTCGTCGCGGTCTCCGGGGGCGTTGCCGACGCGATGGCGCGGGCAACCGGGGTGTCCCGGGACCGGATCCGCGTGATCTACAACCCGGTGGTCTCGCCCACCTTACTCGAGCAGGCGTCCGCACCCCTCGAAGACCCCTGGTTGGTCCGCGGCGCCCCCCCCACCGTGCTGGCCGTCGGGCGGCTCGAGGAGCCCAAGCAGCCCGAGGTGCTCCTGCGCGCCTTCGCGCTCCTCCGCCGCGAGCGTCCCCTGCGCCTGCTGCTTTTGGGCGAGGGTCCCCAGCGTCCGGCGCTCGAGGCGCTCGCGCGCGAGCTGGGGATCGAGCCGGATCTCCGCATGCCCGGCTTCGTGCCGAACCCGGCCGCCTACATGAGCCGAGCCGCCGTGCTGGCGCTCTCGTCCTCGCGGGAGGGCCTGCCCACGGTTCTCATCGAGGCCCTCGCGTGTGGGTGCCCGGTCGTGAGCACCGACTGCCCCAGTGGGCCGCGCGAGGTGCTCGAGGACGGGCGGTACGGCCGGCTCGTACCCGTGGGAGACCCCGAGGCGCTGGCATCGGCGCTGGAGGCAGCCCTCGCGGAGGAGCCCGACCGCGACGCGCTCCGCGTGCGCGCGCGGGCCTTCACGATCGAGGCGGCCGTCGACCGCTATCTGGAGGCGATGGGACTCCCCCTCACCGCCCCCTTGCCCGCGGACCCCCGATCGGGGTAGGATCGCGGAACCTTCCAGGGCCCGCGCTCGTTGATTCCACTGGAAGGAAGGGAGTGTCGGACACCGTGACCATCAGACCCACTGGCGCCCGCAAGGCGCTTCTGGCGGTTCTCGCGGCCCTGTGCCTCGTCGGCATCGCCGCCCTGGCGATTCCCGTCGGCGCGCAGGAGGCCGCCGCGGCGCCGGAGTACGCGAAGAACAGCGCCCTGTGCATTGCCTGCCACCTACACGAGCAACCGGCCGCGGACCCCAAGGTGCCGGCCGTCACCGACAACTACAAGAAGACGAAGCACTTCACCGCCGAGGGCGAGGGCGACCGTTACCAGTACCGCGGCGAGCAGCACGTCGGCTGCCAGGCCTGCCACGGCCCCGGCAAGGCTCACATGTCCTCGCGTAAGCCGGAGGAGATCCACCTCCCTACCAAGGCGGAGGAGGGCCACAACGGCATCGAGGGCCACCAGGAGCAGCTCTCGGTCTGCGCCCGCTGCCACGCCCAGTACGAGGGCGACTTCCCGACCGACTACGTCTATGGCGAGAACCTCATGGACAAGCTCGTCCTCAAGGAGCCTGCCGCCGACACCAAGCTCGAGCAGATCAACGAGATGAAGGACAGCAAGCACTTCACCGACGAGACCGCTCCGACGTGCGTCGTCTGCCACACCGGACACATGGGGTACGACGAGAACCTGCCGAGCCAGCTCCGCAAGCCGATCCTCGAGCTGTGCACCGAGTGCCACGCGGCCGAGGCCGATCTCTCGCACTCCAAGCAGACCGTGCCCGAGGGCGCGACCTGCGCGACCTGCCACATGCCGGGCAAGAGGCACGTCTTCAAGGTGCCCGCCCCGCCGGCGCAGTAGCCGAAAGCCCGATCGAGACTCGACCCGACGGGGGTGGCCACCGGCCGCCCCCGTTTCGCTTTGCCGGATGGATGCTGACCGATGGCCCGCTACCACGCGATCGTCTGCGACGTGCTCCGAGCCGAATGTCTCCACTACGGCGCGCGGTGCGGCCACGAGGTCTCGTTCGCGTTCCTCGAGCAGCGCCTCCATAACGAGCCCGACCGACTCCGCGCCGAGCTGCTCGGCGCGATCGAGGCCGCGCCCGAGGGCCTCGACGCCACGCTGCTCTTCTATGGCCTGTGCAGCAACGGTGTCGAGGGGATCCGCGCCCGCGACTGCCCCCTCGTCGTCCCCCGCGCGCACGACTGCATCACCCTGTTCCTCGGCTCGCGCGAGCGCTACGAGCGGTACTTCACGGAGAAGCCGGGCACATACTGGTTCACCGCCGGCTGGATCGACACCGGCGCGATGCCCAGCCCCGAGCGCCATGCGGAACTCATCCGCAAGTACGCCGAGCTGTACGGCGAGGATAACGCCGCCTACCTGGTCGAGATGACCGAGGGCGCCTGGGTGCGCCACTACCGCCGCGCCGCGTTCGTCGACCTGGGCATCGCCGACACCGCGCCCCACCGCGCCTACACGCGGCGCTGCGCCGAGCACTTCGGCTGGGAGTGCGAGATCGTGGCCGGCGACCCTCGCCTGCTCCAGGCGCTGCTCGCCGGAGCCTGGGATCCCCGCGAGTTCCTCGTCGTCCCGCCCGGCCGGAAGATCATTGCCACGCACGATGCGCGCGTGATCGATTGGCCGCGGTAGGCAGGAGCGCCGCCGGTAGCGGCGAAGGGCTGTCTCAGAGCAGGAGAGGCGGTGCCGCGATGATCTCGGCGCAGTGTCCGCATTGCAGCGCCCTCGGGTGCGTCTACACGGGGACCTGCTTCTGGTGCCCCCGCTGCCATCGGACCCACTCCCAGGGGTGGGCGCAGCGGCAACACCCCGGCTTCACCGGCCCCGGCCGGTCCTCCGAGGCCCTGGCGCGCCCCCGGCCCCCGCTGCGGACCGCCTCGCTCTCGCAGGCGCTGTTCCAGTGCCCCGAGTGCGGCGAGCGGGTGCGTCCGTGGGCGATCACCTGTGTCCGCTGCGGCTACGTGCTCGGCAACACCCGCGTGAGTTAGCCAGGCTCCCCCGCGTCGTCCGTATCGCCCACGTTCGCCTCCGGCCGTCGGCCCCCAAGCCGTCGGCGAACGAGGAGGACCCCCACGGCCACCAGCGCAGCCGCCCCTACGACGTAGGCCGCGCCGCGCAGGTACAGCCCCGCCGAATCGCCCACCAGGTACACCAACGAGGCCAGCGCGAGGAAGCGGAGGGTCCGGCCCGCGCCGCACGCGAGGCAGAAGGCCGGGAAGCTCGTGCCGAACGCCCCGGCCGCGAGGGTGAACCACTTGTAGGGGAGCGGAGCCACCGCGGCGACGAACAACGCCCAGGCGCCGTAGCGCTCCTGCACGCTCTCGACGCGGCGGAGACCCTGGGGGGAGAGGAGTCTGCCGAGGATCCAGTGGCCGCCCCACCGGCCGAGCCCGTAGGCGGCCATGCTCCCCGCGAAGCACGCTGCGCTCGCGATGCCCCCCAGCGCAAGGGCCCAGACGAGGCCGCCCTCGAGCGAGCCGAGGATGAGGGACGAGAGGACCAGGTCGGGCGACAGGGGGAGGACACTCGGCTCGAGAGCACAGACCGCTGCCAGGCCCCAGGGGCCCGCGCGCACCAGGGCCTCGACGAACGCGCCGCGGGCCGAGTCGTCCAACGGGAGTGCTCCTCACATCGTCCGGGTCCCCTCCGGCGAGCCTATCGTGCCACGTCCGGGCCATGCCGGCCACCCCTGGGGCCCCTGGCTACTCCTCGTACCGGTAGGCGAACCGCCCGTTCGGCGCCGTGTCGCCGTTGCGCAGGAAGGCGAGCGGATCGCCCTCCTCGAGGCAGTGGTCGGCCCACTTGAGCCGCAGACGGAGCGGTCGGTCGGCGGGCAGCCCGAGCGCGGCCCGCGGGATCCCGACCATCAGTTCGGCGCCCTCGACGCGGATCTCCACCCGTCCCACCTCACGCCAGCTCCATCCGCCGATCGAGGCCTCCAGCAGCGCGCCGGACCCGTCGGGCGGCCGACGATTCACAACGTAGTCGAAGCCGGCCCAGCCCGTTGCACCGTCGCCGTCGGTGTCGAGGTAGAGGGTCATCCACGAGGGCTCGGACGGGTCCGTCAGCGCCGAGCGCGTCCGAGCGTAGAGATACAGCTTCTCGCCGTCCCGGGCGACCTTTGCCGCCACGAGATCGTTGCGGCCGGTGGCGTTGCGGTACTGCGTGAAGTGGTTGTAGCCGAAGTGGTCGCGATGGGCCGTGTCGCCCGCGTCGTCGGCGAACTCCGGACCCACCGCCGCCCACTGCTCGAAGCCACCCGCGAGGTCGATGGTCGTGGGGGCCGTCGGCCGCTCCGGCGCGCGGCACCCCTTGAACCGCCGGATGTACGAGACCATCTGGTAGTAGTAGTGGTCGGCAAGCGGCCCGACGGCGGGCTCGATGTCGCGGCTGCGCTCGGCGTCGAACTGGTCGACGAAGACGACGGGGGCGGTCTCGTTGCGGAAGCGCTGGGCGATCCACTCGTTCCAGCCGGTGAGGAAGACGAACTGCGGGTCCTCGTCGAGCGCCCGCTCCCACTGCTCCGCGACGTTGAGGCCCTCGAGCACCGCCCCCGGTCGCGTGTCGAAGACCCCGCCGTGGTAGCTCCGGCCCAGGGCGCGCGGCTCCGACATCGCGCCCAGTCGACCGTCGACCGCGTTCTGGGCCACCCCGACCGTCATCTCCTCGGCCTCGCCCGCCGCGTTGCGCCAGACGTGCTGCGGGCTCACCTCCAGCCAGCCCCACATCTCCGGCCGGCTCGGCCCGACGAAGTAGCTCGGCTCGGGTGTGCGGAAGGTGAAGAAGCGGCGGATCTCGGCGCCCGGGCCCTCTGCGAGACGCACCAGGATGCTGCGGTCTCCCGCCTGTGGGACGCCGTCGGCGTAGGCCTCGCCCGGGCTGAGCTTGTCGGCCGAGTGGCTCCACCACCCGACGGTGCCGTCCGGGTCGGACAGCTCGAGCGTGTAGGCCCCGGGGGGCTGCGGGTCGTCGAACTCGAGCCCCAGCCACGCGTTGTCGGCGAACCGCTCGAACCGACGGGCCGCGACGACCTCGCCGGCCGGCCCGCCGCGACGGAGGCGCACCGTCACCGAGCAGCCCTGGCGGCTCCACGTGGGGCACGAGGCCGAGACGCCGTCGAAGGCCCCGTCGCTCACGAAGCTCTGTCCGAGGGTGTGGCCGGGCGCGAGCGGCGCCGGCGTGTCGTGGTCGGTCACACGGATCCCGTCTTGGAGGAAGTCGGGGTTGGCGAGAATGAGCGGCTTGCCCTGCCAGCGGAACCACAGGTCGGACCACGTCCCGGGTCCGTAGAGATCGCTGTACAGCTCGTGCACGACCCGCGAGGGGTCGCCGAACGGGCACAGGAAGGCAACCTGCGGCGTCCGCCCTCCCTCGGCGCGAACCTGGCTGAAGACGCGCAGGAGCGCGCGGTAGTGGTCGCGGTACGTGAAGTTGTTGGTCGTGTCGAAGATCAACGTGTCGACGCCGGCGTCGGAGAGCATCTGGGCGTGCTTCCGCAACACCCACTCATCGTCGTTGACGTAGTAGCCGAACAGCGGCTCACCCCAGTGGTGGAAGGCCCCCATCGGGCCGAGGAGTGGGTGCTCAGCGTCCTGGGCCGCGTTCGGATCCTCGGCGAGGATCTTCGTGAGGTCGTAGGGGCCGCCGTTGACGTGGGCGCCCAGCCACAGGAAGTAGAAGATCCCCACGAAGCGGTCGGGCCTGGGCGCCGGCGCGCCGGACTCGTCGACCACCTGGCGGCCGAGACCGTCGATCGCCGTCCAGGTATCGGGGCGGGTGTCGACCGACTGCGCCCGAGCCCCGGAAACGGGCAGGGTCGCGAGCGCGGCGAGAGCGACGAGAAGGGGGATGCGCTGGATCGGTGGCATGTGGCTGCTCCCTCCGCCGGCGCATGGGCCGGCGTTGTCCCTGGGCGTTCCGCCCGGCGAGCCGACCTCCCTCCTTCGCCCGTCCGGGCCGGTGAGACCATTCCGGCGACTGAAACGTCTGACAAGGTGCCGGGGACAGGAGTTGTGTTCGAGGAGGCTGGCATGACCGGTCGCGTTGGTGTTGTCTGCGGACTGGCGGTCGCCGCCGTGCTGGCGGGCGCACTGTCGGGCTGCGCGTCCTCCGGCGACCCGGTGCTCGGCACGGGCCTCACGGGCCACGTCTTCATCGAGGTTGCGCCGGAGCTGGTGAACGGGATCCCCACGCTCGTTCCCGTCGCCGTCGTGCTCTCGCCCACGGCGGTGGATCAGCCGAACCTGCGGCCGCTCGCGGGGGCCGACGTCGAGGTCTCTATCGGGGGCACCCGGCTCGCGCACACCACGACCGACACCACGGGCGTGTGGGCTCTCCCGCGCCGGGGTGAGAACGCCGTGGCGCTCTCCGCCTTCACGCCGACCGGCCTGTTCGACACCGCCGCCCCCGCCCCCGTCGTCCGCGCGGAATCGGTGGCGCTGACGCAGGGGGCCGCGCAACCGTGGCCTCCCCTCCCCCGCCGGATCCCGAAGGAGCAGATCGTGGACGACATCTCCATCACCATCGAGGGGGCGCGCGCGCGATGACCCACCGACCCCGCCTCCAGCCCACGGCCGTCCCACTGATCGCCGGCGCGCTGTTGGCGCTGCTCGCCACCCTTCTCGCTGTCGGCTGCACGAACACGACGCCCGGCGGCACGAGCGGCACGGTCGAGATCCGCGTGAACTGGCCGGGCGCCAACCCGCCGGCCGGCGCCTCCGCGGCCTCGGCCGTGAGCACGCGCGCGATCCCCGATGAGACGGAGACCCTGCGCGTCACGATCACCGGCGAGGGAATGCCGATGATCCGGGTGGAGATCACACGGGACGAGATCCTCTCGGGGTCGACGATCCGCAAGATCCCGGTGCCGGTGGGGACCGGCCGGACGATCCTCGTCGAGGCGCTTGACGATCAGGGCGCCGTCGTCGCCTCCGGCAAGACCACGCTCGACGTGGGCCCGGGCGTGACGGTCCGGGCGCGCGTCGTCCTGGTGCGGACCTCCGGCTCCGAGGAGCCGCCCGAGGTCCTCTCCCGGGTCCTGCAGGTCACCGACTTCGACGGCGACCTCGTGCCGGTCGGTCGACGCGAGGGCGAGACCTCGGAGGAGGTCCCCGACCTCCCGTCCGACGCCAAGAGCGGCACGCTCACGCTCGACATGTTCCCGGCGCTGGATGACGCCGGCACGCGGCCGATGGTCGCGACGTTCTCGATCCACAGCCAGTACGAGCTGTGGGTGATCCGCGGCTACGCGGAGGCGATCCCCGGCCAGGAGCTGGAGTTCGAGACGGGGGTCTCCAACGAGTACATCAGCGATCCCGGCGGCTACACGACCTCGTTCTCGGGCTCGCTGCTGTCGTGGGACCTGTTGATCGGCCCGATCCTGGGCGCGATCAGCGGGCCCGGCCACATGAAGTTCGACTTCGGGCCGAAGGGTCCGCTCCTGGCCGAGGACGTCACCGGCGATATCGACGTCGGCGCCGGCCCCTCCCACACCCTGATCGGCAGCCTGAAGGGCGAGCTGGTCTTCTAGCTCCGCGCCCCGACCGCCCGGGCGGTCCGTGCAAGGCGTCCCGCGCGACGGGCGTCTGCTATAATGCGGGGGCACTGCCGGGAGGGCGGAGCGAGGCGGTCAGGGTGCGATCCCCGGTTTCCACCACAGCACTGGTGCTCTTGCTCGGCCTCAGCGTCTATGCGCTGTCTCTCGGGTGCGCCCGGTACCCGGGCTCCGGGGGCAATGTCTTCCCCGATCGGGTGCTGAAGCTCCAGATCGAGATGGCCGACACGGTCAACCCGCAGTACTACTACTACATCGCCTTCTCCACGGCCGACGACACGACCATCGGCCCTCTGCCCATTGACCAGGGGCCCTTCTGGGGCAACGGCTGGGGGACGGGGCTCATCAACTTCTACGTGGTGTACCACGCAGGCCAGTACCGCGTGTACCGGCCCCGCGTGCTCTCGGCGCTGGTCCAGAGCCGGGCGGGGATCGTCTCGGTGAGCGGCAACCCCACACGGCCGATCGCCGGCACGCACCGGCTCACCCTCGACAGCGTCACGCTGGGCGATGTCACGGTCGAGGGCTCGGGGATGGCCACGGCCGCGGCGAACGTCTCCTCGCAGAACGCCGGGACGCTCACGCTGGCGACCGACGCCTCCGGACGAATCGTTGCCGACTCGGTGGTTTTCACCCCGGCCGAGCACGGTGGCCGCGCGCTGACCACCACCGAGCAGGCGACCGTCGACGGCCTCAACGCCGGTGGGATCGCGCTCTCGGCCGACGCCCTGCTCCCGCTCGGGCTCCGGCTGACGCTGGGCGCCGCAGCCGCGGGGAGCCAGACGCTCACCGTCGCGCCGACGCGGGCGGCCATCACCGACCGCTTCGTCTCCTACTTCGGTGTGAACGACTACTCCGCCCAGGGCGTGTTGTACGCGAACGACACCGCGACCGGGCCGACCCCGCCGGTGCCCGGCGTCCGGTTCACGACCGGCACGCTGGTCGCGTCGAACTACGTCGAGATGGTCACCCAGTACGACCCGGTGGCCGACGAGCTGCCGCTGCCCTTCAGCACGCAGAGCCCGTCGGAGTTGGGTGGGGCGGCGCTGGCGTGCGTGCTCGACCTCTCGCAAGTCGGCAACCCCACGGGGGAGCTGCAGTTCAACGTCCTCACGACGGACCAGCTCATCCTGGACCCCGAGATCCTGGGCGAGAAGAGCTACGACGGGCTCGGGCCCGACGGCACCAGCGTCGTGACCTTCTCGCTGGAGGCCAACCGGATCTTCCGCAACAGCCAGGCCGTGATCCCGGAGTTCGCCAATGACGTCAACCTCGGCGATCTCTCCGCCGACCAGTTCCAGCCGGGTCAGATCGATATCACCGACTGGCAGTTCGAGGTGCAGATCTCGGACGACTGGGCGGAGTCGGGCGAGAGCGGAGAGAGCTAGTCCTCGGAGAGAAGGAACGTCTCGTGTCGGAGTGGATGCGGTTCGCGCGGCCCGCGATCGCGGGGATCCCGCCCTACAAGCCGGGCAAGCCGATCGAGGAGGTGCAGCGCGAGCTGGGGCTCACGCACGTGACCAAACTCGCCTCGAACGAGAACCCCCTCGGCCCCTCGCCGCGCGCGCTCGCCGCCGTCCGCGCGCACGCCGACCGCGTCCACATCTACCCGGACAACGTCTCGCGCGACCTGATCCTTGCCCTCTCGCGCAAGCTCGACCAGCCCGAGCGGCGGATCTTCGTGGGCTGCGGCTCCGACGAGGTCATGCACCTCGCGGGCCTCGCGTTCCTCACGCCGGAGGATGAGGTCCTCTACGCCCAGCCGACGTTCAGCGTCTACATCATCACGACCCAGCTCATGGGCGCGCGCGGGATCGCGATCCCACTCCGGAACTACGTGCACGACCTGGACGCGATGGCCGAGGCCGCGACGCCGCGGACCAAGCTGGTCTTCCTCGGCAACCCCCACAACCCGACCGGCACGATGGTCACCGAGGCGGCGGGCGAGCGTCGGCGCGTCCGGGTGGCGGGGCGGGGGATCCGCGGGGTCGGCGTGGCCGAC
>CAZRDB010000055.1:1770-11060 GCA_964598695.1 uncultured Armatimonadia bacterium | reverse complement strand
GAGCGCGCAATCCTCGTGCTCGACGAGGCCTACGGAGAGTTCGCGACCGATCCGGGGTATCCCCGGGCGCTCCGGTGGGTGGACGAGGGCCGCAACATCCTCATCCTGCGCACCTTCAGCAAGGTCTACGGTCTCGCCGGCCTGCGCGTGGGATACGGGATCGCGGCCGACCACCTCGCCGAGGCGATGGCGCTCGTGCGGCTCCCCTTCACGGTCAACCTGCTCGCCCAAGTGGCCGCCGAGGCCGCGCTGGCCGACGACGAGCACCTGCGGCGCACGGTGGAGACGACACGCACCGGCATGGCGCAGCTCACCGCGGAGTTCGCCCGTCTGGGGCTCTCGTGGGCGCCCTCGCAAGCCAACTTCGTGCTGGTGGACCTCGGTCGCGACGCTCGGGTATGCTTCGAAGCACTGCTCCGTCGCGGGGTCATCGTCCGCCCCGGAGACGCCCTCGGCTACCCGACACACCTCCGCGTGAGCGTCGGCACGGCCGAGGAGAACGAGCTGTTCCTCGCGGCCTTCCGCGAGGTGCTGGAAGAGGTGCAACCGCTTTGATCATCGTCATGCGGGCAGGAGCCACCGACGACCAGATCTCCGCGATCTGCTCCCGGCTGGACGAGGCGGGCCTGGGGCAGCACCTCTCCCGCGGCGAGGTTCGCTGCGTGATCGGCGTCATCGGCGCCGGCGACCGCCACCGCCAGACGCTCGCCGACCAGCTCGAGACCATGCCGGGCGTGGACCGCGTGGTTCTGGTGCTCAAGCCCTACAAGCTCGTGAGCGCCGAGGGCCGCGCGAGCCGCTCGATCGTGAAGGTCGGCGAGGCGTTCTTCGGCGGCACCGGGCTCGTCGTCGCCGCCGGTCCCTGCTCGGTCGAGAGCCGCGACCAGCTCCTCACCGCCGCCCGCGCGGTGCGCGAGTGCGGCGCCCAGGTGCTGCGCGGCGGCGCGTTCAAGCCCCGCACCTCCCCCTACGACTTCCAGGGCCTCGGCCACGAGGGCCTCGACTTCCTCGTCGAGGCGCGGGAGGCCACCGGCATGCCCATCGTCACCGAGGCCTGCGCGGTGAAGGAAGTCGACCTGGTGGCCGAGCACGCCGACATCGTGCAGATCGGCGCCCGCAACATGCAGAACTACGACCTCCTGCAGGCGGCCGGCAAGACCGCCAAGCCGGTCCTGCTCAAGCGCGGTCTCTCAGCGACGATCGACGAGTGGCTGAAAGCCGCCGAGTACGTCGCCGCGACCGGCAACACCGACATCATCTTCTGCGAGCGCGGGATCCGCACGTTCGAAACCGAGACGCGCTTCACGCTCGACATCGCCGCCGTGCCGGTGCTCAAGCGACTCACCCACCTGCCGGTGATCGTGGACCCGAGCCATGCCAGCGGCCGACGGGAACTCGTGACGCCGCTGGCGCTCGCGGCCGTCGCGGCCGGGGCCGACGGGCTGATCGTCGAGGTCCACCCGAACCCGGAGCGCGCGCTCTCCGACGGCGCGCAGGCCCTGACGCCGCCGATGTTCGCCTCCCTGATGCGCGACCTTCAACCGGTGGCCGAGAGTGTGGGACGCTCGGTTGCCGGGATGGCCGGAAGGGAGCTTCCCGGAGCCTCGTGGGAACCCTAGCGATTCTCGGAGTCGGCCTGATCGGGGGGAGCTACGGCCTCGCCGCGAAGGCGAAGGGTCTGTGCTCGCACGTGGTCGGCTGGGTCCGCTCGAGCCGCACCGCCGAGGCAGCCACCCGCCTGGGCGCCATCGACTCCGCCACCTTCGATCTCGCGCGAGCCGTCGCCGATGCGGAGATGGTGGTGCTCTGCACCCCACCCGCCCTCATGCCGGCGCTCTGCGAGGAGCTGGCGCCGTCTCTGGGGCCGGGCGCGATCGTCACCGACGCCGCCTCGGTCAAGGGCCACCTCGTGCCGGCGTGCGAGCAGCGCCTCGGCCCGGGTGCGGCCTTCGTCGGCGGCCATCCGATGGCGGGCTCCGAGCGCACCGGCGTCGAGAACGCCCGCGCCGGTCTCTTCGAGGGCGCCACCTACGTTCTCACGCCCACCGAGCGCACGCGGCCCGAGGCCCTGGAGGCCGTCGATCGTCTCGCGCGCGGTCTCGGGGCGCGCGTGGTCCGGATGAGCCCGGCCGAGCACGACGGCGCCGTCGCGCGCTCGAGCCACCTGCCCCACATCGCGGCCTCGGCCGTCGCTCAGGTCGCGCTCGGCTCCGCGCGCGCCCGCGCGGTCCATGGGGCCGGCCTCCGCGACACCACGCGCGTCGCGGCCGGCGACCCAGCACTCTGGGCCGAGATCCTGCACGCGAACGCCGACGCCCTGCGCGAGCCCCTCGCTGAGACGATCGCGCGGCTCTCCGAGATCGCGCGCCTGCTCGCGGACGGCGACCAGGCCTCCCTCGCCGAGTGGCTCGCCCTCGGGGCCTCGCTCCGTCAGCGGCTCGACGCGGAGAGGGGTGCCGAGCCATGAGGTGCTTCGTCATCGACGGCGGCCGCCCCCTCGCGGGCCGGGTCCGCGTCCCGGGCGACAAGTCGATCTCGCATCGCGCCGCGCTGCTCGGCGCGATGGCCCACGGCACGACCGAGATCCGCGGCTTCCTGCGCGGCGAGGACTGCATGTCGACCCTGCGGTGTCTGCGAGCGCTCGGGGTCGCGATCGACGACGACGGCGAGACCATCCGGGTGCACGGGCGCGGGCTCGAGGGCCTGCGTGGCCCGGAGGGGCCGCTCGACGTGGGCAATGCCGGCACCCTGTTCCGTCTCCTGGCCGGCGTCGTCGCCGGGCGGCCGTTCGCGACCGTGCTCGACGGCGACGCCTCGATCCGCAAGCGCCCGATGGACCGAGTTGCGGCGCCGTTGCGCGCGATGGGGGCTCGCGTCGAGGGCCTGGGGGAGCGCTGCCTCCCGCCGGTGCGCGTGGAGGGCGGGTTACTCCATCCGATCGAGTACACGCTGCCCGTGGCGAGCGCCCAGGTGAAGAGCTGCGTGCTGCTCGCCGGCTGCTCGGCCGAGGGCGTCACGACGGCCATCGAGCCGGCGCCCACGCGAGACCATACCGAGCGGATGCTCGCGGCCTTCGGCGCCACGGTGCGGCGGGAGGGGAACCGCGTCTCGGTCGACGGACCAACCGCCCTGCGGGGGCAGCCGGTCGAGGCGCCGGGCGACTTCTCCTCGGCGGCCTTCCCCCTGGTTGCCGCGCTGCTCGTGCCGGGCTCGGCGATCTGGGCCGACGGGGTGGGCGTGAACCCGACACGCACCGGCCTCTCGGACCTGCTGGGCGCGATGGGGGCGCGACTCGCGCGCGACCACGAGCACACGACGGGTGGCGAGCCCGTCGCCGACCTCCGGGCCGAGGCCTCAGCCCTCACGGGGAGCTTGATCGAGGGCTCGCTGGTGCCGCGGCTGATCGACGAGATCCCCATTGCGGCCCTCTGCGGCTGCTTCGCGCAGGGCCCGCTCACCGTGCGGGACGCGGGCGAGCTGCGGGTCAAGGAGAGCGACCGGATCGAGGCCGTCGCGCGGACCCTCGCCGCTTTCGGCGGGCGCGTGGAGACGGCCCCCGACGGCTTCACCGTGCACCCGAGCGCCCTGCACGCAGCCGAGGTCGAGAGCGACGGCGACCATCGGATCGCGATGACCGCCGCGGTCGCCGGCCTCGCCTGTCCGGGCACGACCATCGTGCGCGATACGGCCTGCGTCGAGACCTCGTTCCCCGGCTTCGTGCCGCTGCTGCGCTCGCTCGGGGCCGCGATCCGGGAGGAGGAGCGATGAGCGTCCGCCACCGACCGATCGTCGCGATCGACGGCCCGGCCGGATCGGGCAAGTCGACCGTCGCACGCCTCGCGGCCGAGGCCCTGGGCTACACCTACATCGACACGGGCGCGATGTACCGCGCCGTCGCGCTGGCGTGCACGCGAGCGGGTGTCGATCTCGACGACCCGCACGCCACCGCGCGCGTGGCCGACTCGCTGGCGCTGTCGTTCCGCCGTGAGCCGGGCCGCGAACCGCGCCTCCACGCGGGTGAGGAGGACGTCTCGGTCGCGATCCGGCGGCCCGAGATGGGCGAAGGCGCGAGCCGCGTGAGCGTGCATCCCGCCGTGCGGGAGCTGCTCGTCGCCCAGCAACGCGCGATGGGACGGGACGGAGGCGTCGTCATGGAGGGCCGGGACATCCAGACCCACGTCTTCCCCGATGCCGAGGTCAAGGTCTTCCTCACCGCCACGGCCGCGGAGCGCGCCCGTCGGCGCGTGGCGCAGCTTCAGGAGAAGGGGCTACCCTGTCCTCCCTACGAAGAAGTGCTCGCGGGGATCGAGACACGCGACGCACGCGACGCGAGCCGCGAGACCGCCCCGCTTGCCGCGGCCGAGGATGCGGAGAGCATCCTGACCGACGGCCTCACGATCGAGCAGGTGGTGGCGCGCCTCGGGGAGCTGGCGCGCCGAGCCGAGGGGAGCGACCGCGAGTGAGCGGCAAGTGGGAGTATGTCCCCATCGAGCAGCAGGGCCGGCGCGGCAAACTGTGGTACGACGTCGGCTCCGGCGTGACGGCCGCACTGTGGTGGCCGGGACGGATGAAGGTCACCGGCCGGGAGAACATCCCCCGGAGCGGACCGTTCATCCTCGCGCCCAACCACGTCAGCTACGTCGACCCCCCGGTGGCCGGCGCCGGGATCCGTCGGATCCGCCGCATGTGCTACATGGCCAAGGCCGAGCTGTTCCGCATTCCCGGCCTGCGCTCGCTGATCCGCTCGTGGGCCTTCCCCGTTCACCGGGGGAGCGCCGACCGGGAGGCGATCCGCACCTCCCTCAAGGTGCTCGAGTCGGGCGGCGGCCTCGTGATGTTCCCCGAGGGTGGCCGGGCGCCCGGGCCGGGGGCCCTCCTCCCCGGCGAGCTGGGCGTCGCGATGGTCGCGGCACGGGCCGGCAACGTGCCGGTCGTCCCCTGCGGCCTCGTGGGAGTCCACCGGTGTCTCCCCCACGGCCGCCCCCTGCTGATCCCCTATCCGATCGAGGTGCGCTACGGCAAGCCGCTCGAACTCCCGATGCTCTCGGGCGAGCGCGTGCGCAAGCCGCAGTTCGAGGAGGCGACGTACGTCATCATGGGCGCGATCGCCGAGCTGCTCGGGATGCCCAACCCCGGCGTCGCGGGGACCGACAGCGCGGTCTGGCCCGAGGGAGCCGGACCCGGCCACGGGGCCGAGCCGGCAACCGGGCACGACGGAGCCGTCGGAACGTGATCGGTGCGTGGCGGTACATCCCCATCGAGCAGCAGGGCTGGCGCGGCCACGCCTGGTACGACTTCGGCGTCGCGCTCACCCGCGCGGCGTGGTTCCCCGGCCGCATGCGCGTGACCGGGCTCGAGCACGTACCCCCCGACGGACCGTTCATCCTCGCCCCGAACCATGTCAGCTATGCCGATCCCCCGGTGGTCGCGACGGCCGTGCGGCCGCGACGCCGGCTCTCGTTCATCGGGAAGTCCGAGATCTTCGAGATCCCGATCTTCCGCACACTGATCCGCTCCTGGGCCTTCCCGGTCCATCGCGGCCGGTCCGACCGCGACGCGATCCGCATGGCGCTCGAGGTGCTCCGACTCGGCGGGGCGCTCGGGATGTTCCCCGAGGGGGGACTCGCCCCGAGCGAGGATGCGCTGCTCCCCGGCGAGACCGGCATCGCCCTGCTCGCCGCCCGGGCCGGTGTGCCCGTCGTGCCGGTCGGGATGGTCGGCCTCAGCCGCGTGTTGCCTTGCGGCAGCTTCCTCTTCCGGCCCCGGGCCATCGAGGTGCGGATCGGCCCGCCGCTCGAGCTGCCGATGCTCCGGGGCGAGCGGGTCGGCAAGGCGCAGATCGTGGAGGCGACCCATGCCGTGATGGGGGCCATCGCGGCGCTGCTCGACAAGCCCCATCCCGGCGTCTCGGGCACCGAGAGCGCGGTCTGGCCCCCGGACGCCGATCACCCGGGCGGGCCTCACCCGCGCCCGGGCCCCATCGAGAACCGCTGGCGACGCTACTGGAGGTGATCGCGATGCGTGCGGAGCTACGCGAGGAAGTCTGCGCCGCGAACCTGGACCTGATGCGCGAGGGCCTCGTCACGCTCACATGGGGCAACGTCTCGGGGATCTGCCGCGAGCGCGAGGCGGTGGTGATCAAGCCCAGCGGCGTCGCGTACGACGCGATGCGGCCCGAGCACATGGTCGTCGTCTCCCTGCGCGACGGCGCGGTGCTCCACGGCAGCCTCCGGCCCTCCTCGGACACCCCGACCCACCTCGTGCTGTACCGCGCGCTGGCCGGGATCGGCGGCGTGGTCCACACCCACTCGACCCACGCGACGGCCTGGGCGCAGGCGTTGCGTCCGCTCCCGTGCTACGGCACGACCCACGCCGACCACTTCTACGGGGAGATCCCGGTCACCGATCCGCTCACCGAGGAGGAGATCGCCGGCGACTACGAGCACGAGACCGGCACGGTGATCGTCCGAGCGCTGGGCGACCGAGAGCCGCTCGAGATGCCGGCCGTGCTCGTCGCGGGCCACGGGCCTTTCGCCTGGGGTAAGAGCCCCCGGGCCGCGGTCGAGAACGCGATCGTGCTCGAGGAGGTCGCACGGATGGCGGCGCTCACTGAGTCGCTCGCGCAGGAGGCCCGCCCGATCGCGCGGAACCTGCTCGACAAGCACTTCCTCCGCAAACATGGCGCCGGCGCCTACTACGGGCAGCCCGGCCGAAAGGACTGAGGATCGTGGCGCGCAAGACGACGCTCGGTGTGATCGTGGGTAATCGCGGCTTCTTCCCGGACGCCCTCGCGGAATCCGGTCGCCTGGAGGTGTTGGAGCTCCTCGCCCGGCGCGGCATCGACGCGGTGTGCCTCACGCCGCAGGACACCCCCTTCGGCAGCGTCGAGACCCGGGCCGACGCCGAGAAGTGCGCCAGGCTGTTCCGCGACAAGTCGGACGTGCTCGATGGCGTCCTGGTCACCCTCCCCAACTTCGGCGATGAGCGGGGGATCGCCGACACCCTCCGGATGGCGAAGCTCGACGTGCCGATCCTCGTCCAGGCCTACCCCGACGACCCCGCCCAGCTCGATCTCGCCCACCGGCGCGACAGCTTCTGCGGCAAGATGTCGGCCTGCAACAACCTGATCCAGTACGGCATTCCCTTCTCGCTCACCCGCCGCCACACGATGCACCCGTGCGAGCCCGACTTCGCGGAGGAGCTGGACTGGTTCGCCGCCACCTGCCGCGTCGTCCGCGGACTCAAGGGCGCGACGATCGGCTCGATCGGCGCCCGCCCCGCCGCCTTCAAGACCGTCCGCTACTCCGAGAAGCTGCTCGAGGCCAGCGGCATCTCGGTCGAGGTCGTCGACCTCTCCGAGATCCTCGGCCAGGTCGAGGCCCTCGGTGACACCGACCCGGCCGTGACCGCCCGCATGGCCGAGATCGGCGCCTACGCCGACGCCAGCGCGACCCCCGCGGCCGCGCTGGCGAAGCTCGCCAAGCTCGGCGTCGTCATCGATCGCTGGTGTGAGGAGAACCACATCGCCGCGACCGCTTTCCAGTGCTGGACGGCGATCCAGACCTACCACGGCGTCTGCTCCTGCACCGCGATGAGCATGATGAGCGAGAAGCTCATGCCCAGCGCCTGCGAGGTCGACGTGATGGGCGCCGTCGCGATGTACTCGATGGTACTGGCCTCCGGCAAGCCCAGCGGCCTGCTCGACTGGAACAACAACTACGGCGACGACCCCGACAAGTGCATGCTGTTCCATTGCTCCAACGCGCCGAAGTCGATGCTCGAGGACCCCACCGTGGGCATCCAGGACATCCTCGCCGCGTCCGTCGGCGCCGACAGCACCTGGGGCGCCTGCGGCGGGCGCCTCCGGCCCGGCCCGATGACCTTCGCCCGCCTCACCACCTCGGACACCGAGGGCGAGATCGCCGGATACGTCGGCGAGGGCGAGATCACGACCGACCGCCCCGCGAGCTTCGGCGGCTACGGCGTCGCCTTCGTGCCCAACCTGCAGGAGCTGCTCCAGTTGATCTGCCGGATGGGCTTCGAGCACCACGTCGCGCTCAACCCCTCGCAGGTGGCCCGCTCCGTCTACGAGGCGTGGACGACCTACATGGGCTGGCACGTCCACTGGCATGAGGGCTAGACTGTAGCCTCCGGGAGCCGCACGGCCCCCGCCCAACGCAACGAACGTCCGCGGCCCGCCCGCAAGGGCGGGCCGACACCATTCCCGAGAGGAGCACGCGACATGGCGCAATCCGAGCTGACGATCCGCCGCTCCGCGCTGCGTGCCAACCTCCGGACGATCGCGGATGGCGCCGGCGGCGCTCGGACCATTGCGGTCGCGAAGGCGAACGCCTACGGCCACGGCCTCGACGTGGTCGGCCGCTGGCTGCTCGAGGACGGCGCCGCGCTCCTGGGCGTCGCGACGCTCGAGGAGGCCCTGGCGCTCCGGCCGGTCCTCCCCGACGGCTGCGCCTGCGTGCTCGTGCTCGGCGGGATGCTCGCCGACGAGGCCGAGGAGGCCGTCGCCTGCGGCGCGATCATCGCCGTGCAGGAGCTGGCCGCAGCCGAGGCGCTCTCCCGCGAGGCCGTCCGGCAGGGCGTGAGCGTCCGCGTACACCTCAAGGTCGACACCGGCATGAGCCGGCTCGGCGTCCCCTGGCCCAACGCGGCCGAGGCAGCCCACCGCATCACGGCGCTCCCCGGCCTCGTCCTCTCCGGCGCGATGACCCACCTCGCAAGCGCGGACGAGGCCGACGAGCGCCACGCCCGGACGCAGCTCGAGCGCTGGCGTCAGGCCTGCGCCCGGATGCCCGCCGACCTGATGCTCCACTGCCTCGCGAGCGCCGGCGCCCTCCGCTTCCTCGAGTGGGTGCAGAACGCCGTGCGGCCGGGCCTCCTTGTCTACGGCGTCGACCCCGGTCCGGGCACGACCTGTCCCGCGCTCGTGCCCGCACTCTCGATGCACGCGCGGCTCGTGCAGGTGCAGACCGTTCCCGCCGGCGAGTCGATCTCCTACGGCGCGACCTTCACCGCGGCGCACGAGACGCGGGTCGGCGTGGTGCCGGTCGGCTATGCCGACGGATGGCCCCGCTCGCTCTCGAATTGCGGCATGGTGGTCGTCCGCGGCCGGCGTGCTCCGGTGCTCGGCCGTGTCTGCATGGATCGTTTCATGGTCGACCTGAGCCGCCTGCCCGGTGTCGAGGCCGGCGAACGGGTCACTCTGATCGGACCGGAACTGGGCGTCAAGGCCTCGGGGGGCATCCGGGACCGCGCCGCCGCCGAGGCCATGG
>CAZRDB010000055.1:0-1760 GCA_964598695.1 uncultured Armatimonadia bacterium | reverse complement strand
ACCGGAACTGGGCGTCAATGAAGTCGCCGAGCGGGCAGGCACGATCAACCACGAGGTGCTCGCCCGGCTCAGCCATCGCATGCACCGCCGCTACATCGACGACTAGGGCAGTTCTCGTATGTCCCTGCGGAGAAGCGACAACCTGCAGGGGCTCTCGAGGACCGCTCCTGGCGCAGATGTCGGGAGTTCCCTCGAGTGGGGGCTCCGCCCCCGGAGCACGCGACACGTTGACCAGGGACTATGGATGGCACGAATGCTCCTGACTGGCACGGTCTTCAACATCCAGCGCTTCTCGATCCACGACGGCCCGGGGATCCGCACCACGGTCTTCCTCAAGGGCTGCCCCCTCGACTGCTTCTGGTGTCACAACCCGGAGTCGAAGCGGGCGATCCCCGAGCTGCTCTACTCCCCAAACCTCTGCATCGGGTGCCGCGCGTGCGAGGCGGTCTGCGAGGCCGGCACCCACGCCTTCGCCGAGTCCGGCCATGCGCTCGACCGAAGCCGCTGCCTGCGGTGCTTCCGCTGTGTCGAGGCCTGCCCGACCGGCGCCCTCGACCGCGCCGGCAAGGAGATGACCGTCGACGAGGTGCTCGCCGAGGTCGAGAAGGACCGGCCCTTCTACGAGCGCTCGGGCGGCGGGATGACCCTCTCCGGCGGCGAGCCGCTCGCACAGGCCGCCTTCGCCCTCGCACTGCTCGCCGGCGCCCGCGAGCGCGGCCTCCACACCGTCGTCGACACCTGCGGCCTCGGTCGGCAGGAGGACCTCCTCGCGATGGCCCGCCACACCGACCTCTTCCTGTTCGACCTCAAGGACACCGACCCCGAGCGCCACCGGGCCAACACGGGCTCAGGGCCGGAGACGATCCTCGCCAACCTCGCGGCGCTCGACGCCGCCGGCGGCAGAACGCTCCTCCGCTGCATCCTGATCGAAGGCGCCAACGCCGAGCCCGCACACTACGAGGGCCTCGCCCGCGCCTACCGCGGCCTCGCCCACTCCGAGGGCCTCGAGCTGCTCGCCTACCACGAACTCGGCCGCGCCAAGCTCGAGCGGATCGGCGACCCCGCCGGCGCCTCGCAGGCACACCTCGTCCCCAGCCCCGAGCGCATGGACGAGGCCCGGAATACGCTGGAGGCGCTCGGAGTGCCGGTGAAGCGGCGGTAGAACGAAGACCGTGGGCTCCGCCCACACCCGCCGGAGGGTCCCCCTCCGGACCACCCTCGGGGGATTGTGCGGGACGGGTCCGCGTCCCCGCTGCGCGTGGGCGGACCCGTCCCGCGCAATCCCTTGGGGAAGACCCAGAGCGGACGCTCGGGCACGGGCCTGGATGGACAACGAGGACCTCGATCCTCCCGATCACCGAGTCCACGTCCCTGTGCCCTGCCCGCTCCCGCCTGAGAGGTCTCTCTGCTCTGCCCCAGGGAGTAGGACAAGGGGGCTGCGGCGCGGTCTGCCGCAGCCCCCTTGTCCTGCGCCCCAGGGTGGTTCGGAGGGGAACCCTCCGACGGGTGTGGGCAGCGCCCACGGTCTTGGGCTACACGTCGAGCGGGATCGTGGACGGTTGGCGCATGAAGGCCTCGACGTCGTCGAGGTCGAGGGGGGCGTCGACGGTGAGGACCTCGACGCCGGTTTCGGTGAACGCGACGGTGTCCTCGACGCGGACGTAGAGCTTCTCCTCGGGCATCAAGAGCTTGGGGTCGACGGTTAAGACTACGCCCGGCACGATCGGTTGGGGCTTGTACGGGCCTACTTCGTGTACCCC
>CAZRDB010000054.1:7590-26400 GCA_964598695.1 uncultured Armatimonadia bacterium | reverse complement strand
AATACGCGAAGGTGTCCGGCGCAAACTGGCACGACATGTCCCGCGCCGGGCGCTTCCCATTTGCCGGAGGACTCGATCCTCAGAGTGTGACGATGGACGCAGGTAACCCACAAAGTACGTGTGAGACACCCGGCCAACGGCCTGACGGCTGTCGGTTCGTCGCCTGTCGTGGCGGCCAGGGAGGTGTCGGCGAAGGCTAGAACCTCGTAGCCGCGCCGTGTGCCCCTGCGCGCCCCGACCGGACGATCCGGCGGGGCGTTTTCCGTTGTCGGGGCCCACGGAGCGGAGCGTGCGAAGATGGTCTTCTTTGCCGAGTCGTACCTGTCCGCCATCCTTCGCTACGGCGTGCAGCAGGCGGATGGCGCCGCCTACGGGCGGCTCCAGGACCTGATCGTTCGGGCCGAGGACCGCTTCCCGGTGATCACCGAGGTCGCCGTCCTCCCCGATGGGCAACGCTCCCCCGTCTACTACCCGTGGTCGGCCGTTCGCTCGACCTCGCAGGAGGGCGTTCGGCTGCACGACGGCGCCGCGGGAACGCCCGAGCCGACCAGCCAGGGCGAGCTGATCCGCCTCCGGGGCGACCTCCTCGACAAGCAGATCGTCGATGTCTCCGGCAAGCGCGTCGTCCGCATCCACGACCTCAAGATCGGAGCCGTCGGGAGCTGCGTGCTGCTGACCCATGCCGACATCGGCACCCGCGGCATCCTGCGACGGCTCGGCTGGGAGCACTTCGTCCTCGGGCTCTGCCGTCTGCTCCGCGTCCACTTCCCGGAGCGGCTGATCGCCTGGGAGCACCTCCAGCTCCCCTCGGTCGACGACGACATCCAGGCCGACCGCACGCGGGACGTCATGCGCCGCATGCACCCCGCCGACCTCGCGGACATCGCGGAGGAGCTGAGCGCCCCGGAGCGCGCGGCCTTCCTCGGCGCGATGGATGAGGAGGTCGCCGCGGACGCGATGCAGGAGATGGAGCGCGACGCCCTGGTCGCCGTCATCAACGAGCTGACGGACCAGCAGGCCTCCGACCTGATCGACGAGATGGATCCCGACGAGGGCGCCGACCTCCTCCAGGAACTCCCCGAGGACCGGCAGAACGCGCTGCTCGGCCTGATGGAGGCGGAGGAGGCGGCCGATCTCCGGCAGCTCCTCTCCTATCCCGAGGACTCGGCCGGCGGCCTGATGACTGTCGAGGAGGTCTCGATCCGGCAGGGGATCACCGTCGCCGCCGCGCTCGAGCAGGTGCGGCGCGAGGCGGCCGAGACCGATGCCGTCTACTACGTCCACGTGGTCGACGACGACGGCCGTCTGATGGGCTTCTTCCCCCTCATCCGCTTGGTGACGGCCGACCCTGGGGAACTGATCGACCGCCTCGTCGAGCACGATCCGGTCTGCGTCACGCCCGAGACTGACCAGCGCGACGTGGCGCGCCTCGTCGCCCGCTACAACCTGCTCTCCATCCCCGTCGTCGATGACGAAGGGCGACTGCAGGGCATCGTCACGGCCGATGACGCGATCGACGCCGTGATCCCCACCTCGTGGAAGAAGCGGATCCCCAAGGCCTTCGCGCGGGCCACATCCTAGGGCGGGAGGACGACGCCATGCGTCTCGGCGCCTGGACGCACAACCGCCGCTGGCGGTCGCTCGGCCTGATCCTCGCCGCCGTCGGCCCCGGGATCATCACGGCCAACGTCGACAACGACGCCGGCGGCATCGCGACCTACTCGCTCGCGGGGGGCAACTACGGCCTCGCGACGATGTGGACGCTGCTGCCCGTCGGGCTGTTCCTGTTCGTGATCCAGGAGATGTCGGCCCGCATGGGCGCCGCCTCGGGCAAGGGGCTCGCCGACCTGATCCGCGAGCGTTTCGGCCTCAAGGTCACCTTCTGGCTCCTGCTCGGCCTCCTGGTCACCAACCTCGCCAACACGATGGCCGAGTTCGCCGGCGTCGCCTCCTCCTCGGAGATCCTCGCGCGGATCGTCGCCGAGACGTGGGGCGCGGCCGACCCCGCGCGGATCGGCGCGCTGGCACGGCCGATCGCGGTGCCGCTCGCGGCCGTGCTGGTCTGGTGGGTGGTCGTGCGCGGCAACCAGAAGACGGTCGAGAAGGTCTTCCTCGCCGCCTGCCTGGTCTACCTCGCGTACCCGATCTCGGGGCTGCTGGCGAGGCCGGAGTGGGGCAAGGTCGCCGGGGCGTTGGTCCCGACCTGGTCGCCCGAGCCGGGCTACGCGACCATGCTGGTCGCGATCGTCGGCACCACCATCGCGCCGTGGATGCAGTTCTACCAGCAGGCCGCCGTCGCCGACAAGGGTATCACCATGGCCCAGTACCGCTACACGGTGCTCGACGTGCTCGTGGGCTGCGTGGGGGCGCTCGTCGTCGTCTTCTTCATCGTGATGACCTGCGCCTCGACCATCCATGCCTCCGGCCTGCGCGTCGACTCCATCGACCAAGCCGCCGAAGCGCTCCGCCCGCTCGCCGGCCCCAACTGCGCGGTCCTGTTCGCGTTCGGACTGCTGAACGCCAGCCTCTTCGCAGCCTCGATCCTCCCGCTCGCAACCGCCTACCAGGTCACCGAGGGGATCGGCTGGGAGCGCGGTCTCGACCGCAAGTTCGGCGAGGCGCCGGAGTTCTACGTGATCTACACCTCGCTGATCGTGCTCGGCGCCGGAGCCGTCCTGTGGCCCAACGCGCCGCTGCTGCCGATCATGTACATCTCGCAGGTGCTCAACGGCCTGCTGCTCCCGGCCGTGCTCCTATGCATGGTCTGCCTCGCCAACGACCGGCGTTTCATGAAGGAGCACACCAACTCCCGCGTCCACAACGTCATCTCGTGGGTGTGCGTCGCGGCGGTCTCCGGCCTGGCGGCCTACCTCGCGCTGGAGGCGCTCCTGCCCAAGTGACCCGTGCGTGAGCGCCGGCTCGGCAGCCGGAGTGCGGTCCCCGTCGCGGAGAGGGAACCGGCCCCGCTCGGCGGAACATCCCCCGCGCACGGGCTGCCAGGCACGGAGGGGACCCGGCGGCTGTCCGACGCGCCCCTCTCGCGGTGGCCCTCCGACGGCTCGAAGTGAGAGGGGACCCGCATGGGCAAACGAGGCTTTACCCTGATCGAACTGCTCGTGGTCATCGCCATCATCGCCATCCTCGCCGCGATCCTCTTCCCCGTCTTCGCGAAGGCGCGGGAGAAGGCCCGGCAGACCTCCTGCCTCTCGAACATGCGCCAGATGGGCGTCGGCACGATGCAGTACGTCCAGGACCACGACGAGCGGTTCCCGCTGTGGTATACCGGCCCCGACTGGGACTGGCCGAACACCTGGCGCGGCCGCATCATGCCGTACGTGAAGAACCAGCAGGTCTTCCACTGCCCGAGCCACAGCGACTTCGCCTACGGCACCTACGGGGTGAACGCCTGGATCGGGGAGTCGGGCGTCTATGCCGAGGCCAGGGTCTCCCAGCCGGCCTCCACCTTCCTCTATGGCGAGAACGGCGACAGCGACTGGGTCGTCGAGCCCTGTGACCCGTGGGCCACGCAACTCGGGACGCCGGGGTGGGGCTGGGTCCAGCCCGGCTGGGTTGCCGCGGCGCACAACGAGGGCACCAACTGGACCTACTGCGACGGCCACTCCAAGTGGCACAAGCTCGAGGCGAGCCACGCCGACAACTGCTTCCTCTGGCTCGCGACCAAGCCCTAGGCGACGCCATCCCCCGCGGGCGGGGCGTCGGCTTCGCCCGCGGGTAGCACCACCGTGACCACGGTGCCCTTGCCTTCCTCGCTCGCGAGCGTCAGCCGCCCCCCGTGGGCCTCCACGAGGCCGCGGGCGATCCGCAACCCCAGCCCGGCGTGGTGCTCCGACGGGCTGCGCGTCGCGTCCACCCGGTAGAAGGGGTCGAAGAGGAACGGCAGGTGGCTCTCGGCGATCCCTCGCCCGGTGTCCGCGACCACCAGCGTGCACCGCTCGTCGTCGCCCGCCACCGAGAGACTCACCCGCGCCCCGGCGCCCGCGTGGGAGAGCGCGTTGTCCAGCAGGTTGCCGATCACCTGGCTGAGACGCACCTCATCGGCTCGCGCGAGGACGGGGGGGCCCTCGGGCAGGGGCTCGAGCCAGACCCGCGCCTGCTCCGCGCGCGGCCGGTGCATCTCGACGCAGCTCCGGAGCAGCGCGCGCAGGTCGACGGGGGCCAGGTCGAGCGGCAGTTGGTGCAGGTCGAGCCGGGCGATGACGATCGTGTCGCTCACGAGCTTCTCGAGGCGGCCGACGCTGGCGATCATCGCGTCGAGAGCCCTCTGGCGCCGCGACGGCTCCTCCGCGATCCCGTCCCGCAGCGCCTCCGACATCGTGCGGAGGGTCGCCACCGGGCTTCGCAGCTCGTGCGCCATGTCGGCCAGGAGCTGCTGCCTCCGGCGCGCGTCCTCCTCCAGGGCGGCGATCTGCCGCTCGAGGCGGTCGGCCATGCCGTTCATCGTCCGGGCGACCTCGGCGAACTCGTCCTGCCGATCCTCGGTGATCCGGTGGTCGAGCCGGCCGTGGCCCAGCGCCCGCGCCCCGGCGGCCAGCCGGTCGAGGGCCCGCATGAAGCGTCGGCTGATCAGCGTGCCGGCCGTGAGTGAGAGGATGAGCGCGATGGCGAGGTGGGTCGCGAGGATGTCGAACCGCAGTGTGGGCGGGAGGTCGGGGCCGCCTCGGCGGCCCGGGGGGCCGTGTCGGCCGCCGCGTCCCCGGCCCTGAGCAGTCGGCTCCCCGACCGCGGACTCCGTCCGACCGAGCTCGAAGGGCCGGGGCGGGCCTTCGGCCGGTACGCCGGACTCAGGGGCCGCGAACGTCTCGGGTGGCGGCGGCAGCCGGCCCCCGAACCGGCGCTCCATCTCGCGCCGGTCGAGCGAGTGGACGTACATCAGGCTGGCGGAGTTGACCATCCAGCTCACGACGATCAGGGCGAGGAAGCTGAGGGTGAGCTGTGCACGAACGCTAAGGCTTCGCCTTGAACGCATAGCCTACCCCTCTGATGGTCACGATCGGCACCGGGTCGAGGCCCGCCCCGAGGAGCTTCTCGCGGAGGTGGTAGATGTGTGAGTCGACCAATCGCTCATCGCCACAGAAGTCGGGCCCCCACACCTTCCGGATCAGGCGGGATCGGCTCAGCACCCCCGGCGCGCTCCGCATCAGGGCCTGCAGCAGGTCGAACTCGAGTCGGGTGAGGTCGAGCGGCTGGTCGCGCACCGTCGCCACGCGGGTGAGCGCGCTCAGTGCGACCTCGCCGAGGCGGAGGGGCTTCTCCTGGACTGAGCCCGCCCGCCGCAGGAGGGCCTTCACCCGGGCGACCAGCTCCATGGGACCGAACGGCTTGGTGACGTAGTCGTCGGCGCCGATGCCGAGGGCACGGACCTTGTCGGCCTCTCCCTCGCGCGCGGAGAGCATCAGGATCGGCGCATCGGTAAGCTGCCGCAGCCGGCGGCACAGCTCGAACCCGTCGATCCCGGGCATCATGATGTCCAGGATCAGGGCATCGGCCGGGTCGGCGCGGAAGGCGTCCAGGGCCGCCAGCCCGTCGTGGACGCGGGTGACACGCATCCCGTGGGCCTCGAGGTACCAGCCCACCGCCTCGGCCAGGTCCTTGTCGTCATCGGCCATCAGAACGTGCACCATCGCGGGCTTCTCCCTCTGCGGATGCGCGCGCAGTCAGTATCGCACCGGCCTCGCGGGCGGCCAAGGCTCCGTTCGCGGGGCCGAGCCGCGTACGAACCGAGCCGCCCGCAGGCCCGAGGGCCTCCGGACGGCTCGGCCGCCACACGCGCTCCTGCCAGCGCGCTAGGCGTAGGTGTCGATGGCGGGACCGAACAGGGAGCTGGCGATGATGTTGGCGAGTCGAGAGATCCGCTCCTGTTCGTCCGCCTGCTGATCCCGCGCCGCGGTGAGCTGCGCGAGGATCTGATCCAGGCTGAGATCGCTGTCCAGCAGTTGCTGGATTGCGCCGGTCTCGGTTGTTGCCGCGACCGCGTCCGTGGTCTCGGTCGTCGTTGCGTCGCTCGCCTGGGCTGCCCGTTCCTCGGCGGCCTCCAGGAGCTGCTCGAGGATCTCCTCGTAGCTGAGGTCGCTGTCGGCGAGCGTCGCGATCGCGCCGGCGGCCTCGTCGTCCGTGGACTCGCTCGCGCCCGTCCCCTCGACCCCGCCCGAGGGCGGCGGCCCACCGGGAGGCGGGCCCCCGGGCGGCGGTCCGCCCGGCGGAGGCCCCTGCATCGCCTGGACGGCCTGGCCGTCCCGCGGCATCTGCTGCCCGATCGCCGAGAGCTGGCTCTCGAGTTCCTCGACGTCGACGCCGTTCTCCTCGAGCGTGCGGTCCACGGCCTCCTGGACGGCTCGCGCCAGGTCGTCGCGGCTGGCGCCCTGGTTCTCCGTGAGTGCGGCCTCGATCGCGCTCCGGACCTTGTCGCGCAGCTCGGTAAGCGCCGAGAGATCGACCCCGGCCTTGTCGGCCGCTTCCTGGATCTGCGCCTGGCGCGTCGCCTCCGTGCCGGACTGGGTGGACGTCAGCCGCTGGAGCTGCTGCGTGGCCATCCAGCCTTGTCCGCCGATCCCACCGATCGTTGCCATTGGGACACCCTCCTCGCAACCGACCATCGCGTACAATGGGATTGTCGGCCTCGAATGTGGAGATCGGATGGAGCCGGCATGGAGATACCCGCGAGAGTCTTCGGCGCGGGCGTGGCTCGGGAGGAAGGGGAGGATCGGGATGGGACACGCAACCGTGGTGACGCTCGGCGCCCGGGGGGCGCTCACGATCCCCCGCGCGCTGTGCGAGGCGCTGTCGCTCGAAGTCGGCGCCGAGTTGGAGGCCGAGGTGGTCCGCGGCTGCCTCGTGCTGCGCCCGACGGGCGCGCGGGACGGGGCGGGGGAGAGCCGTCCCGACTGCCGCGGACCCGAGGACTGGGAGACGGGGCTGATGGACGGCCGCGAAGGGCCGGACCCCTGGCCCGCCTGAGGCCCGCCGGCTACAGCCGGCCGTAGCGCTCGCTGTAGGCGAAGTACAGCGCGACGGCCTCAGGGGGCACGTTCCAGGGGATGTGGTTACCGACGCACAGGAAGTAGCCTGGGTGGCGGCGGCCGGTCTCGCACAGGTCGCGGACGTGCGCCTCGATCTCCTCGGGCCGGTTGCGCGAGAGGATCCGGTTGTCGCCCTCGCCCACGAGCACCTTGTCGGGGTAGCGCTCGGCCAGCGCCTTCCAGTCCGTCGCCGGCTCGCTGACCAGCCCGTGGGCTCCGGCCGCGAAGAGGTCGTCGGCCACCAGGTCGGCGTTGCCGTCGGTCATGAACAGCACCGGGATCCCGGCGGCGCGGAAGTCGCTCCAGAACTCCTCGTAGTAGGGGTAGATGAACTCCCGCAGCCAGCGGGGACTGCAGACCGGCCCCGCCGCACAGCAGATGTCGTCGTGGGTGACGAAGACGTCGATGTCGGCCATCGCCCAGGCCTTGCAGTAGCGCCGCGAGCGCTCGGCGAAGCCGGCGAGGATCCGTCGGCACTCCTCGGGGTAGCCGCCCGCCAGCTCGAGAAAGCCCTCCCAGCCGAACGTGAGCAGCGGCCACATGAACAGGGTGTTGTAGTAGCCCGCAACCCTGAGCGTCTCGGCCCGCGCCCCCGCGGGGGACGACTCGGCGTCGTCCCGGAAGCGGCACGCCATCTCCTCGACCGAGAGACGGTAGTCGAACTCGGCCACGACGGGTCGGCCGCGCTGGTCCATGTCGGCCAAGGGGTCGTAGGCGAGGATGCTCTCCATGGTGGGGAAGTCCTTGCCCCAGTCCCAGTGCCAGGTATGGCCGGCGCCCCACCGGACCATCCGGTGGCCCGCGTCGTCGGTCCGGCTGCTCGCGTCGTCGGGCCGCGGGATCGGGTCGTCGCTCGAGGGAACCCCGAAGCCCATGTCGAGCGGCAGGCTGTCGTAGGCCGCCTGCGCAGCCTGACGCGGGTGCTCGTAGGGGTCGATCCCGGTGTGGTGGTGCAGGAACTCCGGGTTCGACAGATGCTCCCAGTGGGGTATTCTATCGACGGGCTCCAGGCGGATCCGCCGCAGAGCCCGCATCGGGTCCGCCATGCGTCAGGGGGCCTCCTCCGGTGGTCGAGCGCCCGCATCGGGCCGGTCGGAGGGTTCCTCCTCGACGGCCGCGGACCTGCCTCCGTCCGCCGGGTCCGCGGCGCGCGGACCGAACGGGGCTTGCCTCACATGAGGGAGAGCGAGAGCGCACTCCTCGAGAAGCTGGACACCAAGGCGAAGGTGGACATCGCGCTCTTCCTGGCCGAGAACCCCGACGCCATGGACACTGCCGCCTCCCTCGCGACCTGGGCCGGCTACCGGGAGACCGAGGTCGAGCGCGATCTCCAGGAGCTGTGCGAGGCTGGCGTGCTGCAGCAGTCCGGCCGGGTCTACCGGCTGGGGAGCGGCCCCGGGCTGCGCGAGGAGCTGACCCGCTTCGCCGGACACTACCAACAGGCCAAGCGCCGCGTCGAGGAGGTCATCGAGGACCTCGAGCTGGACCGGCGGCAGCTCGCCGCCCGCATCGAGGAACTCGAGTTCAGCGTCCAGGGGATCGTCAACAGCATGCGCGAGGGCGTGGTCGTCGTCGACTCCACCCTCGCCCTGGTCTTCGTCAACGAGGCCGCGATCGAGATGCTGGGCGCGGAGATCTCCTACGGCTACGGCCGGCCGGTCGACGACGCCGTCGACTGCCCCGAGCTGATCGAGGCGCTCGAGCAGGCCGTCGCCCGCGAGGAGCCGGTCCGTTCCACGATGGTCCTGCCCGGGCCGCGCGGCACGCGCCACTACCAGATCGACGCGGGGCCGGTCGAGGCGCCGGGCGGCCACAACTACGGCTATGTCTGCGTGCTCGCCGACGTGACCGAGCTGCGGGAGCTGGACCACCTCAAGTCCGACCTCATCGGCTTCGTCTCGCATGAGCTGCGAGGCCCCCTGACCGCGATCAAGGGCTATGCCCAGACGCTCGCGGCCCAGGTCGACACGCTCACGGCCGACCAGCAGCGTCACTTCGCCTCGACCGTCAGCCGCGAGGTCGATCGGCTCGCGCGGCTGGTCGACGCCTTCCTCGACATCTCGAAGATCGAGGCCGGGCGGGCGATCGAACTACGCACCGAGCCGTTCGATGCCATCGCGCTCTGCCGCGAGGCGGTCGAGATCCAGCGGTCGATCCGGGCCCGCACCGCGGTGCAGTTCGAACTCGAGGGCGATCTGCCGGAGAACGAGCCGCTGGAGGTCTCGGCCGACCGGGACAAGGTGCTCCAGGTCCTGCTCAACCTGCTGAGCAATGCGGCCAAGTACTCGCCCGACGGAGGCACGGTGACCCTGCGGCTCGCCCGGTGGAGCAGCGCACTGCGCTTCGTGGTCGAGGACGAGGGACTCGGGATCGAGCGGGCGCAGCTCTCGCAGTTGTTCACGCCGTTCCACCGGGTCCGGGACCCGCGAGCCCGGTCGATTCGCGGCACCGGCCTCGGGCTGTACCTGTGCAAGCATTTGGTGGAAGCGCATGGAGGGCGGATCTGGGTCGACAGTGAACCCGGAAAGGGCTCTCGCTTCTACTTCACGATACCCCAGTGAGAGACCGGGAAGGGATTCGCCCCGATGTGCGCAGCCAAGCCCTACGTGCTGGTCGTGGAGGATGAGCCGGCGACGGCGGACATCGTCCGCTTCAACCTGGAGTCCCGCGGCTACGAGTGCGAGTGCGCCTACGACGGCGATGAGGCCATCCGCATGGTGGCGAGCCGCGCCCCCGACCTGATGATCCTCGATATCAACATGCCCGGGATGAGCGGCTGGGAGGTCCTGGACCTGCTGCCCGGCGATGCCGAGATGTCGGCCATCCCCGTCATCATCCTCTCCGGCCGCGACACGGCCCACGACATCCGCACCGGCTGGCAGTACGAGATCCTCACCTACTTCACGAAGCCGTTCGACATGGGCGAGCTGATGGACTTCGTCGAGCGCGCCGTCTCCGTGGAGTCCGATGGGAACGGGGCCTCGTGAGCGTTCATGTGGTCGGGATCGGGCTCGCTACCGTCGACTACCTCTGCGTCGTCGAACGACTGCCCGAGCCCGACTCCAAGAACTCGATGATCGACTTCGCGATCCAGGGCGGTGGCCCGGCCGCGACGGCCCTGGTGACCCTACAGCGCCTGGGGCTCCGGACGGCCTTCGCCGGCGCGGTCGGCGATGACTCGCTCGGCCAGTTCCTCCTGGACGACCTCCGCCGCGAGGGAATCGACATCTCGTGCGTCGAGCGCCATGAGGGGCGGCAGAGCCCGTTCGCCTATGTCACCGTCGAGCGAGGAACGGGGCGCCGAAACGTCGTGCATCGCGACCCCGGCCTGCCGGCGCTCGCGCCCGGCGGCCTGTCGCTCGAGTTCCTCCGCGAGGCCCGGGCCCTCCACGTCGACGGCCACCAGATGCAGGCCCAGCTTCAGGCCGCGACAACGGCCCGCGAGTGGGGGATCCCCGTGATCTACGACGCGGGGTCGCCCCGCAAGCACTGCGCCGAGCTGGTCGCCCTGACCGACTACCTCGTCACCTCTGAGAAGTTCCCGACCGAGTTCACGGGGATCCGCAAGCTGCCGAAGGCGATGGAGAAGCTGATGGAGTACGGGCCGCGGGCCGTCGTCACGACGCTCGGGGCCCACGGCTGCCGGTACCTGGCCCGGGAGGGGCAGGGCGAGCTGCCGGCCTATCCCATCGACCAGGTGGTCGACACGACCGGGGCCGGCGATGTCTTCCACGGCGCCTTCGTGTTCGGGGTCGTCCAGGGTTGGGACCTGCGCCGGATCTGCGACTTCGCCGGCGTCGCGGCCGGCATCAAGTGCCGCGGGCTCGGCGCGCGCGAGCCGATCCCCGCCCTGCCCGAGGTCGAGCGGGCCATTCTCCACCGCGGGATGACCCGGTAGGCTTCGGCTGGAGAGGACATTCGTATGGAAGAACCCGCCCAGTGGGGGGCGCGCCCCGCGCCCTACTGCGCCGTCGATCTCGCCGCGGTGCGTGCCGAGCCACGGGACGGCGCCGAGCGCACCTCCGAGGTCACCCGCTGGGATGAGGTCGAGATCCTCGAGACCGCGGGCGAGTGGCACCGCGTGGCGGTGCGGCCCCAAGCCGGCTACGAGGGCTGGGTGCCCCGTGCGGCGATCGAGTGGGGCAGTCTGGCCGAGCCCAGCCACACCGTGGTCGACCCCGTGACCCCCGTCTCGGCGGCCGGCAAGGAGCCGGGCCGGTGCATCGGTGCGCTCTACATGGGCGCGTGGGTGCGCGTCGTCGCCCAGGCCGCCTGCCGTTGCACCATCGTCGGCCCGGATGGCGGGGGCTACGAGGTCCCTACCCGAAGCCTCTCGGTCCTGGAGCCGTTCCTCCTTGCTCGCCAGGTCCAGCGGCGCCTGAAGCGCACCTCCGCCCGGATGCTCGGCGTCCCCTATCTGTGGGGTGGGATGTCGTTCCGGGGGATCGACTGCTCCGGCCTCGTCCAGCGCCTCTTCCGCACCATCGGGACCACTCTCCGGCGCGATGCCGACCTGCAGTACGCCGACGGCGTACCGGTCGCCGACGACGCGGTGCGGCCCGGCGACGCCGTCTTCTTCGGCCGCGACGGCAGGGTCACGCACGTCGGCCTCGTCCTCTCCGGCGGGTGGTTCATCCACGCGAGCGGGAGCCACAGCGGTGTCGTGGTCAGCCACCTGACCGAGGAGTGGTGCACCGAGATCCGCGTCGGCTACCGCCGGTTCGTCCAGTCCGAGGGCGGCGAGTAGGTGGCCGAGTCGGACCGCGACACCACCCGCCCCCGGGTGCTTCCGCGCCTCCTGCTCGGGATCACGGCGGCGTCGTTCGCCGCGATCCTCGTCCGCCTCGCCCACGGGCAGGGGATCCCCCCGCTCTCGATCGCGGCCTGGCGGCTGGTGTTCGCGTGCGCGGTGCTTCTCCCGTACGGCTGCCTCGCCCGCCCGGCCGACCTTCGCGGACTCAGCGGACGCGAGTGGGGGCTCTCCGCGCTCTCCGGCGTGCTGCTGGGCCTGCACTTCGCCTCCTGGATCGCCTCACTCGCCTACACGACGGTGGCGAGTTCCGTGGTGCTCGGCTCCACCGGCCCGCTCTTCGTCGGCCTCGGCTCCTGGCTCGCACTCCGCGAGCGGCCCAGCCGACGGCTCGCCCTGGGGCTCCTCGTCGCACTCCTCGGAGCCGCCCTGATCGGCTGGGGCGACTTCGGCGGAGACCTCCGCGCGCTGTGGGGCGATCTCCTCGCCCTGGGCGGCGCCGTGACCATCGCCGGCTACCTCATGCTCGGCCGGCGGCTGCGCGTGGGGCGGCCGCTCGTGGCCTACATCACGCCTGTTTACGCCACCGCGATGGTTACGCTCGTGCTGCTCGCCCTCTGCGCGGGAAGCCCCCTGGCGGGCTTCCCGGCCGCGGGCTGGGGTTGGTTGTTGTGCCTCGGGCTGGGCCCCCAGCTCATCGGCCACAGCTCCTTCAACTGGGCCTTGCGCCATATGAGCGCCACCCACGTCGCGATGGCGACGCTGGCCGAGCCGATCGGCGCCAGCCTCCTCGCCTGGGGCCTGTTCGGCGAGGCGCCCGGCGGGCTCGTGATCGCCGGCGGCGTTGCCACCCTCGCCGGCCTGTGGATCGGCGCCCGCGGCTAGGCCGCTTGCCGCTGCCCGCCTCGCGCGGGTACACTCCCCCTCGGGGACCGAGAGAGGCGCACCATGACCTGCGAGAGCTGCGGAGCGAAGCTGGCGATCCACGACACCGAGTGCCCCGAGTGTGGCTCCGAGGTCGAGCGCAAGGTCATCAGGAAGACGATGGCCCCCAAACCGGCGAGCGCGCCCGCCCGGCCCAAGCGCCGTCGGCTCATGGGCCCTCTCGCCACCCACGCCGGCGCGCTGGTTGCCGGCGTGCTCATCGGTGCGGTCCTGTTTGGTGGCGCGCCCGCGCGCGAGGCGACCCCCGCAGGGGCGGGAAGCGCCGGCATGGCCGGTTTGCCGCCCAACCACCCGCCCGTGACGGGAACGCGCAAGGCCCCGCCCCTCAGTGACGAGCAGATGCGGAGAGGGATGCCGGCCGGGCATGTGAAGGTGCCGGAGGGGACGCCCGCGGGGTCCGAGAGCGCCCCGCACGCACACTAGGGAGCCGTCCGCGCCGGATGGGGAGGAGGGCCCGCGATGCCGCGCCCCGGGGAGCGCCTGAGACGCCTGCACTGGTTCACCGTACCACTCCTGTTGCTCGTCTGCGCGGCCGCGCTACGCCAGCCCCCCGTCGACCCGCGGGTGGTCACGGCCGTCGCGAGCCCCGCTGCCGCGCCCTTCGAAGTCGAGTCGGGCGAGTCGCTCGCCTGCACGGTCGAGCGGGTGGTCGATGGCGACACGCTGGTGGTCGAGATCCCCACGGCTTGGGGCCCGCTCGAGGAGCGCGTGCGGCTGCAGTGCGTCGACACCGAGGAGTCGCACAGCGGGAGCGGTACGAGCGACTCGAAGCCCTACACCGAGTTCGGCATCACCACGGCCGCCTGGGCGCGCGACTGGTTCGCGCCGCCCGAAGGGTCCCGCGAGCCGCTCCCGGCCCGGCTGCTCTTCGAACCCGGTCAGGCCACCCGCGACGTGTACGGCCGCTTGCTTGCCCACATCGAGTGCCGCGACGCGCTGTACAACGTGCTGCTGGTCCGGGAGGGCTACTCGCCCTACTTCAACAAGTACGGCAACTCGGTGCGCTACCACGACCGGTTCGTCGAGGCGCAGGCTGAGGCGCAGGCCGCGCGACGCGGGATCTGGGACCCGGCGACCAACCGCGGCGGGGCCGCCCGACCGTACGCCGAGCTTCTCCCCTGGTGGCAGACGCGGGCCGAGGCGATCGACCGCTTTCGCGCGTACGAGAGGGAGCATCCGGGCCGCGTGCTCGCGCTCGAGCGCGACCTCGACGAGATCCGGCGCGCCTGCGAGGCCGGGGAGGAGATCGTCGTCTTCGCCCCCGTCTGCGGGATCCGGTCCGTGGGCAAGGGCAACCTGTGGGTCGAGCTGGGCGCGCCCGACGAGCGGCCGTTCATCCTGTTCGTCCCCTCCGCGGCCCGCGACGAGCTGGACGCGATCCCCATCGACCGCTACAAGGGCGAGGGCAAGCAGAACTACGTCTACCTGGCCGGCGCGGGGCGCATGTACCGCGACATCGCCGAGATCGAGCTGACCACGCGCGATCAGGTCTCGGAGGATCCGCCCGCGGAGTAGGGGAGGGGGCCGGCGCTCGGGGCCGAAGACTCCCCTTTGGGAGGCGGTCACCATGCTCCGGCTGTACGCCGCAGGTCTGCTGCTCTGCCTGAACGGCGCGGGCGCCGAGGTCGGCCTCGCGCAACCCTCGGTCGCGACCCTCCGGGCGGAGGGGATCCGGCTCACGATCGAGGCCGACGCGACGGTCTCGCTCACGGCCGGTGACGCCGCCGACGCTCCGGTCCTCGTCCCACCCTCGCTCGCGCTGCCGATCGGGTCGGTCACGGTCGCCGGCGTCGAGCACCCCGCGACCGCTGCCCGCGTGGCCGGCGATCTCCTGTGGCTCCACTACGGCGAGAGCGGCGTGCGCGTGGGTCTCCGTGCCGTGGAGCGGCCCCGGCACGTCACGCTCGAGGTCGCGGAGGTCGAAGGGCCGCCGGTCGAGCGCGTGACGATCGTCGATCTGCTGCTCCAGGCCGGAGCCGAACCCCACGGCATGTGCGCGCTCGCGCTCAACCTGCGCACCGACGTTCCCGAGCTGCCGGGTCCCCAGAGCCGGCCCCGCGCCTTCTGCGTCCCGCGGTTCGGGCTCGTCGGCGCGAAGGTGGCGCTCGTGGGCGGCGCCCCGGAGGCGATGCGGGAGGCCCTGAAGGAGGCGGTGGGGGAGGCGCCGGAGCTGCCCCACTCGCCGGTCGGCGGCCCGTGGGCGCTCGAGGGCCCGCTCAACCGCAGCTCGTACCTCTTCAACTTCGGAGGCCTCACCGTCGCGACCGCCGATGAGTGGATCGCCCGCGCCCACTCGATCGGCTTCGACCAGATCCAGTTCCACGGCGGCGCCTCGTTCCGCTTCGGCGACTGCGCGCTCGACCCCGTCGCCTACCCGAACGGCTTCGACGATCTCCGCGCGGTGATCGACAAGCTCCATGCCGCCGGGATCAAGGCGGGGATGCAGCCCTACGCGTTCTTCATCGACAAGCGCTCGCCGTGGGTGACCCCCAAGCCCGACCCGCGCCTCGCGGTCTCCGCCACCTTCACGCTCGCCGAGGAGCTGACGGCCGAGGCGACCACGGTGCCGGTCACGGAATCGACCGAGGCCGTCTCCACCATCACCGGCTTCTTCGTCCGCAACAGCGTGACGCTCCGAATCGACGATGAGCTGATCGTCTTTTCCGGCGCGACGAAGGAGCCCCCGTACGCCTTCACGCAGTGCCAGCGCGGCGCGCTGGGGACCGCGGCGGCCCCGCATGCCAAGGGCGCTCCCGTGGGCCAGCTCAAGGAGTGCTTCGGCCTGTTCGTCCCCGACCCCGAGACGACGCTGTTCGGCGAGGTCGCCGCGAAGACGGCCGAACTCGCGAACCGGTGCGGCTTCGACGCGATCTACCTCGATGCGCTCGATGGCGAGGACATCCTCGGCGGCGTCGAGAACTCCTGGCACTACGGCTCGGCCTATGCCTTCGAGATCGCCTCGCGGCTCGAGCGACCGACGGTGATGGAGATGAGCACCTTCCACCACCACCTGTGGTTCCTCCGCTCGCGCATGGGGGCCTGGGACCACCCCAACCGCTGCTACAAGCAGTTCGTCGACCTCCACGCGCGCGGCAACGAGAGCAACACGCGGATGTTCCTCCCGAGCAACCTCGGCTGGTGGGCCTTCAAGGGCTGGGGCGGCCCGCAGGTCGAGCCGACGTTCACCGATGACACGGACTACATCTGCGCCAAAGCGCTCGGCACCGACAGCGGGCTCTCGCTCGTGACCTACGACCCGACCTCGCCCGGCCAGCAGCGCCAGGCCGAGGTGATGCGCCGGTGGGAGGCGCTCCGCCACTCCGGCGCGGCGCCGGAGCCGGTCAAGGCGCGCCTGCGCGAGCCCGGGGCCGAGTTCACGCTCGAGGACGGCCCGGACGGCCCGCGCTTCGTCCCGGTCCACTACGCCGGCCGAACGGCAGACCTGTCGGCGGGTCCCGTGACGTGGGAGGCCGCCCATCCCTTCGCCGCCCAGCCGGTCGGCCTGCGGATCGAGGCGCTCTCGTCGATCGCGCCGTACGACGACCCGGCCGCCGTGACCCTCACCGACTTCGCGGACTCCTCCGCCTTCGGCCTGCGCGACTCCGCCACGGGTGTGACCGTAACGCTCGGCGCCACGACGGACGAGTGCGCGCCGGGGACGAGCGCGAGCGGCGTTCTCGAGGCCTCCAGCACACGCGGCGAGCGAAAGGGCTCCTGGGCGCGGGTCGGCTGCGCGTTCCCCGCGCCGGTCGACCTCACGGGCAGGATGGGCCTCGGGGTCTGGGTCTGCGGCGACGGCAAGGGCGAGCTGCTCAACCTGCAGCTCCGCTCGCCCGAGCACATCGCCTCGGCCCTCGCCGAGCACTATGTGACGGTCGACTTCACCGGCTGGCGCTACTTCGCGCTCGTCGAGCCCGATGCCGCCCGCTGGGCCGACCACGTCTGGCCCTACGGGGGCGCCTACAGCATCTACCGCGAGGAGGTGGCGCCCGGCGCCGTCTCGGAGCTATCGCTGTGGCTGAACGAACTCCCGCCCGGCGACTCCGTGCGGCTCCTGGTGAGCCCGGTTCGCGCCCTCGCGCTTCCGGCCGGGGCGCTCGCCGACCCGTCGGTCTCTGCCGGCGGACGCACGATCGTGTTCCCGACCACCCTCGAGACCGGCAGCTACCTCGAGTGGCGGCCCGGAGAGCCCGCGCGGCTCTACGGGCCCGACGGCGCCCCGCTCGGCGAAGTGGCCCCGACGGGTGAGCCGCCGGTCGTGGAGACGGGGGGCACGGCCGTGACTGTGAGCTGCTCCAGCCCGGCACAACCGGCGCCGCGCGCGCGGGTGACGACGATCACGCGCGGGACGCCCCTGGAGTAGTCGTTCCCGGTGGCTCCCGACGACGCAGCGGAGAGGCGGCCTCAGATGACACGCGCAGCCCTACTCGAGCGGATCCGTGGATGCCTGCTTGGCGGAGCGGTCGGCGACGCCCTGGGGGCGCCCGTCGAGTTCACGCGCGCCGAGGGCCTTCGGGAGCGGTTCCCCGATGGGATGGTCCGCCAGTTCGTGGAGGGGGAGCATGGGCGGGGGGCGATCACCGACGACACCCAGCTGACGCTCTTCACCGCCGAGGGCCTGGTCCTCGCCTACCAGCGGGGCCGCGATCGGGGGATCTGGCACCCGCCGAGCATGGTGCATGACGCCTACGCGCGCTGGCTGCGGACGCAGAACGGACAGCGCTCGCACGAGGGCGAGGCACTCGCCGGCTGGCTGCTCGGGTACCCCGCCCTGTGGTCGCGCCGCGCGCCGGGCGGGACCTGCCTGCGGGCGTTGGCACAGCCGCGCATGGGGACCATCGAGGATCCGCTCAACGACAGCAAGGGGTGTGGCGGCGTGATGCGGGCGGCCCCGGCCGGCCTGATCGGGCATCCGAACCCCTTCCGTCTCGGCTGCGAGCTGGCGGCGATCACGCACGGCCACCCCAGCGGTTACCTGTCGGCCGGGGTGCTGGCCTACACGGTGAGCCGGATCGTCGAAGGCGCCGGGCTGCGCGAGGCCGTCGAGTACGCGCTGCCGATCCTCCGCAAGTTCGCCGGGCACGAGGAGTGCGACCGGGCGCTGGGCGCCGCGCTCGACCTGGCCGCGACCGGGCCCGGGACGCCGGAGAAGGTCGCTCGGCTCGGGCGCGGCTGGGTGGGCGAGGAGGCGCTCGCGATCGGCGTCTACTGCGCGCTGGTCTCCGAGAGCCTCGAGGAAGCGCTCCCGCTCGCCGTGAGTCACGAAGGCGACAGCGACAGCACGGGCTCGATCACCGGCAACCTGCTCGGCGCGCTGCACGGCGCCGCGGGGGTCCCCGACCGGTGGCTTGCCGAGCTGGAGTTGCGCGACGCGATCGAACTCACCGCCGCACGGCTTGCGGAGTGTGTCCCGACGCGCGAGTGACGTACAACAACAGGGGCCCCGACGTGTCTCGGGGCCCCTTGATCGTGGGATCTGTATGGCGGAGTGAGTGGGATTCGAACCCACGAGGGCCTTGTGGACCCTACGCGCTCTCCAGGCGCGCTCCTTAGACCAACTCGGACATCACTCCGCGCAACGGAGAATGAGCCACCCCCGCTGCCGAGGGGACGAACAGAACCTGGCGGAGTGGGTGGGATTCGAACCCACGAGGGCGTTGCCACCCTACTCGCTTTCGAGGCGAGCTCCTTCGGCCACTCGGACACCACTCCGCGCCGAACGCAGGGCCCTAATCCGGCCCGCTCTCCCACACCCCGCCCCGTGCACGGAGCGTGCGGAAGAAACCCTTCAAGAGCGCGGAGGCCTCCTCGCGGAGCAGCCCGCCCACCACCTCGATCCGGTGGTTCAGCCGCTCCTCGCGGGCCACGTCCAGCACGCTGCCGCACGCACCCGCCTTGGGATCCTCCGCACCGTAGACGATGCGGTCGATCCGCGCCAACACCGCGGCGCCCGCACACATCGCGCAGGGCTCGAGCGTCACAGACAGCGCACAGCCCTCAAGGCGCCAGATCCCGCCCGCGGCGGCGGCGGCGCGGATCGCGAGCATCTCCGCGTGTGCGGTCGGATCTCCGGCGCTC
>CAZRDB010000054.1:4767-7580 GCA_964598695.1 uncultured Armatimonadia bacterium | reverse complement strand
CCCGTCGAACTCGCGCCGGTTGTGCCCACGGCCGATGACCCGGCCCTCGCGCGCAACCACCGCGCCGACGGGCACATCGCCGTGCTCCCGTGCCCGTTCGGCCTCGCGAAGCGCTTCACGCATCAGCGCCTCGTCCGGGTCCGCGGGCCTGTCGACGTCCGGTGACGACAACTGGCACCCTCATCGCGAACATGGCGGTCCCGGCCCGACTCGAACGGGCGACCTTGAACTTAGGAGGTTCCTGCTCTATCCGCTGAGCTACGGGACCGAGACCCGTGATTGTCGACTGGCGCGCCCGGCCCGATTCGAACGGGCGACCTACGGCTCCGGAGGCCGGCGCTCTATCCGCTGAGCTACGGGCGCGTCAAGCCGGAGAATCTACTCACCCGCCGCGCGCGATGTCAAGCGCCGGGCCTGCCGCGGGAGGGCAGACGCCCCGCGCGGCGAACCGTCGCGGGGGACGGCTCCGCACGCCGAAGGAGAGACCATGCGCCCGCGTCGCCTCGCCCTGCTGCCCCTCCTCGCCTCGCTCGTCCTCGCCGCCGGGGCGGCCGAGCAGCTTCCGTCGAGCCTCGCCAACGGCTCGTTCGAGCTGTCGCTCAACGGCGGCCCCGCCGGCTGGCGCTTCGAGGCCCAGTCCACGACGAGCACGCCGGGCCTCTCGATCGACCCGGCGACGGCGTGGGCCCGAACGGGCTCCGAGCCCGCGGGGGGTGTCGGCGGCTCCTCGTGCGTCGTGATCGAGGTCACGAAGCCCTCGGCGGAGGACGCGGCCGTCTGGAGCCAGAGCCTCAAGCTCGAGCCCTTCACGACCTACATCGTGCGCGGGAAGATCCGCGGCGAGGGGATCCGGCTCGGCGAGGGCGTGGAGGGCGATCCTGTCGGCCCGAGCATCACCACGAGCATGTGGCAGAGCGACACCAACGCGAACAAGGCCGGAGTCGAGGCTGTCGGCGACTTCGACTGGACCCCGTTCGCGCTCGACGTCCAGACCACGCGCGACGGGCTGCTCACCGTCTCGCTCCGCTTCGGCACGGGTGGGACGATCGGCAAGGCCTACTTCGACGATCTCACCGTTGAGCCCAACCCGGACACCGAGCGGTTCGAGGGCAAGCACCTCGTCCTGAACCTCTACAAGGACGAGGTCGAGCTGGCGACGCGCGCCGGCGTCGAGCAGGCGGTCCGCAACACCGACATCCTCTGCGAGGCCTACGCCGAGCTGACCGGCGACCCGCTGCCCGACGATCTGCGCCTCTCGGCCTGGTCCCCCAAGCTCTGGGACATCGGCGCGCTCGGTTGGTCGAGCGACCCCGTCGAGTGGGTCGTCCTGCCGGAGGTGCTGCGCGACAACTGGCGCATCGAGGGCTTCTGCCCCGAGGTCTTCCTCCACGAGTACGCCCACGTCTTCGACCGCGACCGCTGGTCTTTCGAGATGCACTTCAGCGAGCTGTTCATGTACTACGCGTGTGAGACCCGCGACATGGGCTTCTGTGAGGACAGCGGCTGGCGGCGCGGGGCGGCCGTGCGGGACCGATGGGAGATCCGCGGGGTCGAGGGCGTCCCCAACATCTGCGCCGTCATCCGCAAGGTCATCGCGCTCCGCGACCGCGTCGGGTGGGAGCCCTTCCGCCAGACCTACCGCTGGTTCCAGTCTCTCGACCGCGCGCCGATCGAGAGTGCCTGCCTCGTCGCCCCGGACGGGACGGCGGGGCACCTGCGGCGCGAGGTCTGGAAGGACCTCGAGGGCGAGACCGTCGCCGACTTCACGGCCAGCCCGCGCTTTGCCGGGTCGCCCGACCTCGACGAGACGCTCTCCACGCTCGAGGCGACGCAGTCGGAGTACGAGGGCTACGGCCAGCGGGTGACGGGCTTCCTCGTGCCGCCCGAGAGTGGGGACTACACGCTGTGGCTGAGCGCCGACGACGTCGCGGAGCTGTACCTCAGCACCGATGAGGACCCGGCCAACAAGCGCCGGGTCGCGACGGTCACGAGCTACTGCGATCCCCGGTCGGCTCTCGGCCCGGGCCAGCAGTCGGAGCCGATCGCGCTCGAGGCCGGCAAGCGCTATGCCGTCGAGGTGCTCCACAGGGACAACGGCGGCGGGAGCCACGTCTCAGTCGCCTGGTCCGCGAGGCCGGAGGACCGCATCACGCCCGAGATCGCCACGCAGCTCGCGACGCGTTGGGGGAAGATGGAGCTGTACTTCGCGAAGCTCGCGGAGTACGGCGGCGTCGACCCCTGGAGCTTCTTCACGCCGGAGGAGAAGGAGATCCTCCGCTGGGCCTTCTCGCCCAGGCCCGAGCCGACGCTCCGGCCTGCCGAGGCGCCCGCCGAGACGAAGAGCCTCGCCCTGGGCGATGCCGTCTGGGAGAACGCCTCCGTGGGGTGGGAAGAGCCAACGCGCAACGCGCTCCCCGGCGACATGCCGCTCCGCAGCGCCGAGGGCGTCCACTTCAACGGCCTCTACGCCCACGCCGCCTCGCGCTACCTGTACCGACTGGAGGGCAAGTGGACCTCGTTCGAGACTCTCTACCACCTCCAGAAGGGGCACGCGGGGAGCGTCGTCTTCGTCGTCCTGGGTGACGGCAAGGAGCTGTTCCGTTCCGACCTCGTGACCGACGCGGCCGAGCGCTCGGCCCGGCTGGATGTCACGGGCGTCGACGTGCTCGAACTCATCACCGAGGATGGCGGCAACGGCAAGAGCGGTGACTGGGGCGTCTGGACGGAGACCAAGGTCCTCCGGTGAGGCCCTGGCCTGAGGAGCCGCGCCCTTCAGGGCGCGGACGCTGCCCCCTCTGCCGCCGCCCTTCGTG
>CAZRDB010000054.1:0-4667 GCA_964598695.1 uncultured Armatimonadia bacterium | reverse complement strand
GCTCCGCGGGCTGAAGCCCGCGGCTGAGGTCCTGGCCTGCGGAGCCGCGCCCTTCAGGGCGCGGACGCTGCCCCCTCTGCCGCCGCCCTTCGTGACTCGCCCTGCGGGCGACCTCAGGGACGGCGGCCAAGGGGCTGGTGTGCGTGAGAGGCCCCGCGGGCTGAAGCCTGCGGCTCCGGTGCCTCGCGGTGCAGCCGCGCCCTTCAGGGCGCGGATGCGGCCTCCTCCCTCCGCCTCACACGTGCAGCCATCCCCGCAGCCTGCCCCAGGCGCTCGCGAGCCACTCGGGCACGGGGAAGGGGCCGAGCACCGGGCCTTTGTGGCCGCGGACGGTCGGCCGTGGCTCGGGGAAGGCGCCGGCCCATGCCTCGGCTTGGCGGCCTTGGTAGCAGGCCCACATCGCGATGCCGCGCGCGTGTGGGCACAGCCGGGCGAGATCCTCGGGAAGAAGGACCGGGCTGCCTTCGTCCCACCCGATGACGCGCGCCGCGTCGGTCGGGCCGTGCCCTGAGACGACCACGCGGGTGACCTCGGGGTAGGTGGCGGGCGGCTCCCGGACCTCCGTCCACCGGACGATGCGGGTTCGGCCCGCGCGGGCGCACAGGCCCCACAGCGGCACGAACAGGGCGAGGGCGACGGCCTCGATCCGCGCCTCGGTCACCCGCAGCACGAGTGTCCCGCGGAAGCCGTCCTCGCGCGCCTGCGTCGTCTCGCCCATCCGCGAGCCCTCCTCCCCCCCCGTGGGTCTGGCGCGCACTCCACGCCTCCTCGGATGCCCCGCCCCGCGACCGCAGCCGCGGGACGGGACCGCGCGAGGTCTCCTACTGCGCGTCGGGCCGCGCGGGCACCGGTGCGGGGACGGTCTTGTACTGCTCCCACAGCTCGTCGAGGCTCTTGCCGGTCGCGGTCACCCAGATCTCTGGCGTGTACTCGCCGTGCTTCAGCGCGCGGTTGAGCTTGGCCGCCATCCGGGGGTCGTAGTCCTTCTCGATCCAGATGAAGAAGCCGGCAGCGGTGCCGTAGCCCTCGGTGTACTGCATGCCGGGGCGGTAGGGCACCTGGATGCCCCAGCCGCTGTGGTCGGCGGCGGAGCGGTACCGGACGTAGTCGGCGAGGCCCTCAACGATCCAGCCCGTGCCCTCGGGGATATCCCGGTACGACTGGACGATGTGGGTCAGCTCGTGGATCACGCAGCCGAGGTCGTCCGGGTGCCGGGTGAAGTGCTCGGCGCTGAAGGCGATCCCGGAGCCGGCGGCGTAGGCGGGAACGTCGATGCCGGGCCGGACGGTGAAGCGCACCTCGGCCGGCATCCGGGTCCGCTCGGTGCCGATCGTCTCCCAGATGACCGGGAAGTGCTTGCGGATGGTCTCGGGGATCGCGTCCTGCATGAAGTCGAGCTTCGGCTCGGCCCGGGTGTCGACGCGGACGTCGAACCGGACCCCGATCTCCGGCCACTCGAGGCTCGTGGTCTTCGGCGTGCCCTGGGGGAGCGTGTAGGCCCTGGGCGCCTGACTCAGGACGGCAGCCGGGATGGGCGACTTCGCGATGCCCGGGCCCTCCCACGCGACCGACCAGGCCCGGTCGCCCGCGCCCTGGAAGTAGGCGACCCAGATCGGGTGCTTGCCGGCCGTGAGGTGGACCGTCCCGCTCTCCTCGACCGTGCCGTGGTCGTAGTCGTTGCGTACGACGAGCCCGCCGCCGATGGCGAGCAGGCTGCCGTCGTCGGACTCGGTGGTGAACGTGTAGTCGCCCTCGACGGCGATCTCGATCGCGCCGTACCACTCGATCGCGAAGTACTCCTCGCGCGCCGAGCTGGGCAGCGAGAAGTCCGGCGCGATGCCGGACTTCGTCGGCCGCAGTTCGCCGAGGTCGAGCAGCGTGGCGATCTCGCCCTCGTAGTAGGTGCAGTGCAGGCCGGGCCCACCGGCCCGCCCCGGCCCGCCGACAACGGCCCCGCCGTCGGCGTGGGCCGCGACGGCGAGCAGCAGGGCGGAGCAGAGCAGGCAGGCGAAGCCCGCGACACGTCTGATCATGGGGTAGGACCTCCTGAGGGTACGAGCTGATCTCCGTTTCTCCAGTCCTCCGCGCGGGCCTCCTCGCTACAGACGGCGCCGGGCCGGGGAGCCGCGCTCCTCAGGGCGACCCCGTGCAGGCCCGGGCGGTCCTTCCGCCGAAACCAGCAGGGAGCGGGAATGGCCGCCGGCTGGCGCGCCCTCCCGTACGTCCCCTGTTGAGGAGTCCGCCATGAAAGACATCGGAGTAGCCGTCGTAGGGGCCGGGTTCATCGGCCCGGTTCACGTGGAAGCACTGAAGCGCCTCGGAGTGCGTCTCACCGGCATCCTCGGTGTGGATGAGCGCGAGTCGAACGCGGCCCGCGAGGCTCTCGGGCTGCCCAAGGCCTACGGCAGCTTCGAGGAGGTCCTCGGCGACCCGACCGTTCAGGCCGTCCACATCGCCGTGCCCAACCGCCTGCACTTCGCCATGTCGAAGCAGGCCCTGCTCGCCGGCAAGCACGTCCTCTGCGAGAAGCCGCTCGCGATGAACTCGGCCGAATCGGGCGAGCTGGCCGCCCTCGCCAAGAAGTCCGGCCTCGCCGCCGGCGTGAACTACAACCTCCGCTACTACCCGCTGGCCCTCGAGGCCCGCGAGCGGATGCGCGCCGGCGAGATCGGCGAGGTCTTCTCGGTCTGCGGCAGCTACGTCCAGGACTGGCTGTTCTACGAGACCGACTACAACTGGCGCGTCCTCGCCGACGAGGGTGGGGCGCTCCGGGCCGTCGCCGACATCGGCACCCACTGGCTCGACCTCGTCCACTCGATCACCGGCCTCGAGGTCGAGTCGCTTTGCGCCGATCTCCACACCGTCTTCCCAACCCGCAAGCGGCCCAAGGGCGAGGTGCAGACCTTCACCAGCGGCGCGCAGAAGCCGGTCGAGCGCGAGGACGTGGCGATCGACACCGAGGACTACGGCTGCATCATGCTCCGGTTCCGGGGCGGGGCCCGCGGCGTCCTGTGGGTCTCGCAGGTGACGGCCGGCCGCAAGAACTGCCTCCGCTACGAGTTGGCCGGATCGAAGTGCGCCCTCTCCTGGTGCAGCGAGACGCCCAACGAGATGTGGATCGGCCACCGCGACAAGCCCAACGAGTCGCTCCTGCGCGACCCGGGTCTCGTCGCCCCCGCCGTGCGGCCCTACATCACCTACCCGGGCGGCCACAACGAGGGCTTCCCCGACACCATGAAGCAGAGCTTCCGCTCGTTCTACAGCTACATTGCCGCGGGCGACTTCACCGCCCCGCCGACCTTCGCCACGTTCGCTGACGGCCATCGCGAGGTCGTGCTCTGCGAGACGATCCTCCAGAGCCACCGGGAGAGCCGCTGGGTCACCGTCGAAGGAGCCGAGGCATGAAGCTGGGCTTCGTGAGCGCGATCCTGCCCGACCTCACGCTCGAGGAGGTCCTGACCTTCGCGGCCGAGACGGGCTACGAGTGCGTCGAGGTCATGTGCTGGCCCCTCGGCAAGGCCGAGCGGCGCTACGCCGGCGTGACCCACATCGACGTCGCCAACCTCACCGAGGCGGAGGTGACCCGGATCCAGGGCCTCACCGCCCGCACGGGCGTCGCGCTCTCGGGGCTCGGCTACTACCCGAACGTCCTCTCGCCGGACGCGGCCGAGGCCGAGGCGTGTCTCGCGCATCTCCGCACGGTGATCGAGGGCGCCGCGCGGCTCGGCCTCACGACGGTCAACACCTTCATCGGTCGCGACTGGACCCGTTCGGTCGACGACAACTGGCCGCGCTTCCGGGCCGTCTGGCCGGGCCTCGTCGCGCTGGCCGAGGGGCTCGGGGTGCGGATCGCGATCGAGAACTGCCCGATGCTGTTCTCCGCCGACGAGTGGCCGGGCGGCAAGAACCTCGCCCACTCGCCGGCGGTCTGGCGGCGGATGTTCGAGGAGATCCCGAGCGCCGGCTTCGGGCTCAACTACGACCCCTCGCACCTGGTCTGGCAGCAGATGGAGCCCATCGAGCCGCTGTGGGAGTTCGGAAGCCGCGTCTTCCACGTCCACGCGAAGGACGTCCGCGTCGACCGCGCCCGGCTCCACGACGTCGGGGTGCTCGCCTACCCGCCCGCCTACCACACGCCGAAGCTCCCCGGCCTCGGTGAGGTCAACTGGGGACGGTTCTGCTCCGTCCTCGCTGATGTGGGCTACGACGGCCCCGTCTGCGTCGAGGTGGAGGACCGGGCCTACGAGGGGAGTCTCGAGCTGCGCAAGGCGTCGCTCGTCCAGAGCGCACGCTATCTGCGGCAGTTCATCGCCTAGGCATGTGAGGCTAGATACGGAGTGAACGTGCTCTACGCCGGAGTGGATCTTGGTGGCACGAAGGTGGCCTGCGCCCTCGGCGATACCGAGCGTGGCGTGGTCGCCCAACGAACGATCCCCACGCAGTCGTGGGAGGGCGCGCCCCGCGTGCTCGAGCGCATCGCCACCGTCATCGGCGAGTTGGCCACGGAGGCGGGCGAGGCTCCGACCGCGCTCGGAATGGGTGTCCCCGGCCTCGCCGACCTCGCGCGCGGCGTCACCCTCCGCCTCCCGAACCTCCCCGACAAGTGGGCCGGCGTGCCCGTGGCGGAGACGCTCGGGCCCCTGGTCGGCTGCCCGGTACACCTTGTG
>CAZRDB010000053.1:0-26920 GCA_964598695.1 uncultured Armatimonadia bacterium | reverse complement strand
CAAAGCCGTCAGATCCCCCACCCCAGCCCTCCCCCCGAGGGGGAGGGAGACGACCTACTCCCCCTCCGTCACGCACGCCACCAGTTCGCGGAGGAAGTACTCGCAGTCGGTCACCAGGCCGACGGCCTGGTGGGTGCCGCGGTCGGCGAGCTTGATCACCGTGTCGGCGTCACTGTCGACGCAGATCGTCCGCACGTCGGCCGGGAGCATGTTCCCGATCGCGACCGAGTGGAGCGTCGTCGCGACGAGGATCGCCATGCCGACGCCCTTCACCAGTTCGCGCATCCGGCCCTGCACCTCGAGGATGTCGGTCACCACGTCGGGCAGCGGCCCGTCGTCGCGAATGCTCCCCGCCAGCACGAAGGGTACGCGGCAGGTCACGCAGGCGTGCATGATCCCGCCCTTCAGCACCCCCTCCTCGACCGCGGCCCGGATCGAGCCCGCGCGGCGGATCGTGTTGATCGCGCGCAAGTGGTGCTGGTGGCCGTGGCGGAAGGGCGCCCCCCGCTCGAGGCCGACGCCCAGGCTCGTGCCGAAGAGCTGGGATTCGATGTCGTGCGTCGCGAGCGCGTTGCCCGCGTGGAGCCGGTCGATCCAGCCCTGCCGGACCAGCTTCTCGAGCAGCGGCCCGGCGCCCGAGTGGATGATCGCCGGCCCACCGACGAACAGGATCTTCTTCCCCTGCTCGCGCGTCGTCCGCATCGTCTCGGCCACGCGCCGGATCATCAGCCGCTTCGGCCGCTCGGTCGAGATGTCGGTCGTCATGAACCCGAAGTCGTCCTGGCTGCGCGCCACCTGCGGGCGGGTGACCCGGATGCCCTCATGGCCCACGACGAGCAGGTCGCCCGCACGCACATCCTGGAAGGTCACGCACTCCGCGACCCGCTCGCCCCCCTCCTCGCGCACCCGGACGCCGCAGTCCATCTCGATGTCGCGGACCGACAGCCACTTGCCCTCGATCCGGACGTAGGTCGCCATGTTCGTGGTCGAGTAGAAGCCCTCCGGGTAGACGCCGTCCTTGTCGCACGGCGCGAGCGGCGCGTCGGTCTCCTGGGCGACGGCGCCATGCCGCTCCAGCTCGCCCAGGATCCGGTCGAGGGCCGGCGGGTCGGCCGCCCGGACCGTGATGACCGCGCGGCTCGTCTCGTGGCGGGTGCGGCCGATCTCGAACTCCTCAACGACGTAGTCGCCGTCCAGCTCGATGATCAGATCCATCACCCGCGTGAGCGTCAGCGAGTCGATGATGTGGCCTTCGAGGACGATCTTCTCCTGGATCACGTGCGCATCCCCTCTGCCGCGAGCCTACGCGGGCGCGAGCATCCGTTCGACCGCTTCCACGACCGCGCGGACGATCCACTCCGGCGTGGAGGCGCCGGCGGTGATCCCGACGGGATCCTCCGGCCCGAGTCCGGCGAACCAGGCGGGCTCGAGATCGCCCGCGGTCTCGATGTGGTGCGTCCGCGCCCCCGCCCCGGCACAGATCTCGGCAAGCCGCCGCGTGTTGCCGCTGTGGAGCCCGCCGACCACGACCATCACCGGGACCTCGCGCGCCAACTCCTCGGCGGCAAGCTGCCGCTGGGTCGTCGCGTCGCACAGCGTGTTGAACACGCGGACCTCCTGCGCGCCGGCGAGCAGGGCGGTCACGCAGGCCGTGAGGTTGCCGAAGGTCTGGGTGGTCTGGGCGACGACGCCCACGCGCCGCATCCGGGGGAGGTCGGCCAGGTCCTCCGGCCGCTCGACGATCGAGCCGCGCTCCTCGATCCAGCCCTGGATCCCCATCACCTCGGGATGCTCGCGCTCGCCGACGATGACGATCTCGTAGCCCTCCTCGAGCAGACTGCGGGCGCGCTCGTGTACGCGGCGGACGAAGGGGCAGGTCGTGTCGACCACGCGGATGCCCAGCCGCTCGGCCTCCTGGAAAACCCGCTGCGGCACGCCGTGCGTGCGGATGAGCAGGGTTCCGCCCGCGGCGTCCTCGACGTGCTCGACGAGCCGCACCCCGAGTTCCTCGAGGCGCTGGACGACCTGCTGGTTGTGGATCAGCGGGCCGAGCGTGAAGATCGGCGGCGCGGCGGCCGGCGTTTCGTCCGAGTCGGCATGCTCCTCGGTGGAGGACATGGCGATTCGGATCGCGCGCTCGACCCCGAAGCAGAAGCCGGCGTGGCGGGCCATCCGCACGCGCGATGCGGCGGCCGCGCGGGCCTGTTCGTCGGATTCCATGGCCTTGGCCCCTCTAGGCGAACTGGCTCAGGAAGCGGACATCGTTGTCGAGGAACAGGCGGATATCGTCGATCTTGTACGACAGCATCGCCATCCGCTCGATGCCCAGCCCGAACGCGAACCCGGTGTAGCGCTCCGGGTCGTAGCCGACGTTGGCGAGCACTTGCGGGTGGACCATCCCGCAGCCGCCGACCTCGATCCAGCCGGTGCCCTTGCACAGGGAGCAGCCCTTGCCCATGCACTCGCGGCACGTGTAGGCGACCTCGCCGCCGGGCTCGACGAAGGGGAAGAAGTCGGGTCGGAAGCGCATCTTGATGCCCTCGCCGAAGGCGCGGCGGCCGTACAGGGCGAGCACGCCCTTCAGGTCGGCGAAGGAGATCCCCTCATCGACCATCAGGCCCTCGACCTGGTGGAAGGTGTGCATGTGCGTCGCGTCGACGGTGTCGGGCCGGTAGACGCGGCCGGGGCAGAGGATCCGCACCGGCGGCTCCTGCGCCTGCATCGTGCGGATCTGCACGGCCGAGGTCTCGGTCCGGAGCAGGAGGCCACCCTCGAAGCGGAAGCACTCGTTCTTGGCCGGATGCTCCTCGGGGATGTTGAGGGCCGTGAAGTTGTGCCAGTCATCCTCGATCTCCGGGCCCTCGACGACGGTGAAGCCCATCCCGATGAAGATGTCGACGATCTCCTGGAGGGCGCTCCACAGCACGTGGCGGACACCCAGCCGCTGGATCCTCCCGGGGAGGGTGACATCGACGGCCTCGCCCGCGACGCGGCGCCGGCCGGCGAGCGCGGCGGCCAGCAGCCCTTCGATCTCATCGCGCGCGGCGTTGACGAGTTGCCCGACCTTCGGCCGCTCCTCGGCGGGGACATCCTTCATGCCCCGGAGCAGGGCGGTGAGTCGCCCCTTCTTGCCGAGCAACTCGAGGCCGACGGCCTCCGCCTCCTCGGGCGTGGGACTCCCCGCGAGACGCGCGCGGGCCTCCTCGACAAGGGCCTGGATGGTCTCCTGCATGACGTCACTTCCTCCGAGAGCGTGCGTCCGCCCAGTCTACGCGAACGGCTGGCGAGTGAGAAGGATGGGGCCGCGGGTGTTGCTCCGCCCCCGGTCACAGCTCTGCCCGGGCCTCCAACTCGGCGGCCGGGGCGCCGTGCGTCTCGAGGAAGGCGAGCATCCTCCGGTGCATCGTGCGGGCCGCATGCGGCTGCTCGGCCAGGAGGTCGCGGCTCTGACCGGGGTCCTGCTCGAGGTCGAACAGCATCGTCTCCGGCCGCTCCTGCCCCGCCACCCTGGGGGCGTGCAGGAGGCTCCAGCGACCCATCGTGAAGGTGGTCATCGCCCCGCGCGGACCCTCGCACAGCCCCGGGCTCGTGAGCGCGCAGTCCCGGGAGGGCTGGTCCTCGCCATGCAGGATCGGCGCGAAGCTCCGGCCCTCCAGCCCGGCCGGCGGCTCGGCCCACAGGAGATCGAGGAGGGTCGGCGCGATGTCCGGCGGCTGCACGAGCTGGCTCCGGCGGCCGGGCGCGATCTCCGGCCCTCGAACCAGCAGGGCGACGCGGGCGATCTCCTCCCACAGCGGGCAGTAGCGGAAGCCGCCCTCGGTGGCCCCCTTGCCGGCCCAACCGTGCTCCCCGAGCAGGAAGCCGTGGTCGCTGGTCACCACCACGACCGTGTCGCCGGCCCGCCCGAGCCGCTCGACGGTCTCGAGCAGCCGGCCGATGCACCGGTCGACGAGCGTGACCTCGCCCGCGTACAGCGCGCGCATGTGCGCCAACTCGGCCTCGGTGTGGACGCTCGAGGGCCCGTAGGGCGGGTAGACGATCTCCTCCCCCTCATAGCCCGGATCGTACAGCTCGACCAGCTCGCGCGGCGCGTCCCACGGCTCGTGCGGGTCGAAGAGATCGATGTGGAGGAAGAACGGATCGCGGTGGTTCGCCTCGAGCCACTCACATGCGGTGCGGACGCTCCGGGCGCAGAAGCGGTCGTCCTCGCCCCGCCAGTCGGCCGTGTTGCGCAGGTGGCGGTAGAGGACGTTCTCCTCGCGCGCGCGGCTCGGGTGGCAGGGCCAGGCGACCGTGCGGGGGCTCGTCCGCCACCGGTCGCCCTCCTGGCCGCGGATCCACTCCCAGCCGTCGTAGCCACGCTCGAAGCCATAGCCGTCGCGGAGGATGTGGGGCGTATCGGCCACGAGCATCGAGCACCAGCCGACGTGGCTCAGCACCGCGGCGAGCGTGGCCTCCTCCCGCGGCAGCGGCGCCCAGCCCCGGCGGGTCAGGGTGTAGCGCCCCGTCACAAGGTCGGTCCGATGGGGCACCGTCGGGAACGAGGCGGCGTAGGCGCGGTCGAAGACCGCCGACTCCTCGGCGAAGGCGTCGAGGTGCGGGGTCCGCACCCATGGGCTCCCGTAGCAGCCCAGGTAGTCGCGCCGCAGCGTGTCGGCCACAACCAGGATCGCGTTCACGTTCGCGGGCTCCGTTCGCGTCGGCTCCTCCCCCGGACGCCCGAGCGCCCGGGGGAGGAGATCGGGTCGGCCAGTTCAGCCGAGGTCGACGACCCCGAGCACCTCGGGCTGGCCGATCTCGCGGAACCGGTCCAGCACGGCGGCGGTCACCGCACCGTCGACGCCCATCACGAGCAGGCTGGTGCGGTCGTCCGGGTCGGCGCGGCGGCCGGCGCTCAGTTGGCGGATGTTGAGCCCCGCGGCCCCGAGTACGCCCGCGACCTTCGCGAAGTCACCCGGCCGGTCGGGCGAGATGACCAGCACCAGGGCCCCGGTCGGGTCGACATCGAGGCCGTAGCCGTTGATCCCGACGACGCGGGGCTGGGCGATCCCCCGGAAGCTGCCCTCGACTTCGGTCGTATCGCCCTCGCAGACGACCCGGGCCTGCACGTGGGCCTGGAAGATCGGGTGGCTGTCCTGCTTCGACTCCGTGACCTCGACGTGGCGCTCCTCGGCGACGAGCATCGCGTTCACGTCGTTGACCGGGGTCTCGAGCACGCGGGCCAGCAGGCCGGAGACGAACCGCCGGGTGAGAAGCCGGCAGTCGTGCTCGGCGAGCGAGCCCGAGTAGCGCATCTCGACCGCGCGTAGGCCGCTCGCGGCGAGGAAGGAGGCCAGCCGCCCCATCTTGCCGACGAGCGGCAGCCAGGGCCGCAATGCCTGGAAGGTCTCGGCCGGGATGTTGGGCAGGTTGACCGGGCTCGAGGGCGGACGGCCCTCGAGCACCTCGATGACCTGGGTCGCGACGTCCATCGCGGCGCCCGTCTGGGCCTCCTCCGTCGAGGCGCCGAGGTGGGGCGTCAGGACGGTCCGGGGGGCGTCCATGAGCGGGCTCCCCCACGGCGGCTCGGGCTCCGACTCGAAGACGTCGATCGCCGCGCCGCCCAACCGGCCCTGCAGCAGAGCCTCGGCGAGGGCCGCCTCGTCGACGACGGCGCCGCGCGAGCAGTTCACGAGCCGGGTCGTCGGCTTCATCATCGCCAGCTCCCGCGCGCCGATCATCCCCCGCGTCGAGGGAGTCAGCGGCACGTGGACACTGATGAAGTCGGCCTCCCGGAGCACGGTCTCCAGGTCACAGGGCTCGACCTCGAGTCGGCGGCAGCGCTCGGCGCTCATCGCCACGTCGTGCGCGATCACACGCATCCCGAGGCCTCGGCCCATGCGGGCGACCTCGACCCCGACGCGGCCGAGGCCCACGAGTCCGAGGGTCTTCCCGCGCACCTCGTTGCCCATCAGCCCGGTGCGGCTCCACTCACGGCCGCGGATCCGGGCATCGCCGGCCAGGAGGTTGCGGGAGAGCGCGAGCAGTAGCGCGATGGCGTGCTCGGCCGCGGCCCGCGTGTTGCCCTCGGGCGAGTTCACGACGACGACGCCCCGGGCCGTGGCGGCATCGACGTCGATGTTGTCGACCCCCACGCCCGCGCGCCCGATGATCTGGAGACGCGGGGCCGCCTCGATCACGTCGGCCGTGATCTTGGTCTGCGAGCGGACGATGATCGCGTCGACATCGCGCACGGCCTCGAGGAGATCGTCGCGCGCGATTCCCGCTCGGTCGAGCACCTCGCTCACGCGCGCGAGGGCCTCGACGCCCTCCTTGCCGACCTTGTCGCAGATCAGCACGCGCGGCTTGCGTGGTTCCGGCATGGCACTCCCACCCCTTCCGCCTCACCGATCAGCGAAGAGCCTCGCCCAGGACCGCCCCCGCGGCGGCCACGCCGGCCCCGGGCGCGAAGCCCGTATGCCCGGCGTCCCGGAGGACGACCTCGAGCGCCGCCAGGGCCCCGAGGATCTGGTACGGGGCGACCGCGCCCATGTGGGCGATCCGGAAGATGCGGCCCTTCAGTTCGTCCTGCCCGCCGGAGAGGACGATGTCGAAGCGCTTCTTGAGGTCCGTGCGGAGCGCGTCGGGGTCGAGCCCCTCGGGGGGGAGCACGGCCGTGACCGCATCGCTCGCGTAGGCCGGGTCGGAGAAGAGCGGGAGAGCCATGGCGGTGACGGCCGCTCGGACCGCCCGAGCCATCGCCCGCTGGCGTGCCAGGACCGGCTCGAGACCGTCGCGCAGGATCAGCTCGAGGGCGACCTCGAGGGCGCGGATGATCCCGATGGCGGGCGTGAACGCCGTCTCGCCCTTGGCCTGGGACTTCCGCGCGGCCCGGAGATCGAAGTAGTAGGGAGTCGTGGGCCCCGCCTCGATCGCCTCCCAGCCCGCCTCGCTCACCGCCACGAACGCAAGGCCCGGCGGGAGACACAGGCCCTTCTGGGAACCGGAGACGGCGATGTCGACGCCCCATCCGTCCATATCGAACTCCACGGCCAGCAGGCCGCTCACGCAATCGACGATGGTGAGGACCCCGTGCTCCTTGGCGGCGGCGACGATCTCGCGGGTGGGGTTGGTGACCGCGGTGGAGGTCTCGTTGTGGACGAGGGTGAGGGCCTTGTAGCCGCCGTGGGCGAGAGCGCTCGCGACGGCCTCGGGATCGGCGCCCTTGCCGGGTTCGAAGCGCAGCCGCGTTACATCGCAGCCGCGGCCCTCGTTGATCTCGGCGAACCGCGCGCCGAACTTGCCGTTGACGATCGACAGCACGCGGTCGCCGGGGGCGAGCGTGTTCGTGACCGCCGCCTCCATCGCGCCGGTTCCCGAGGAGGCGAGCAGCAGGACCTCGCCCTCGGTGCGGAATGCCTGGCGTAAGCCGCCCGCGACGCGCCCCAGGATGCCCTTGAACTCCGAGCCTCTGTGGGAGAGGATCGGCTCCGCGAGTGCCCTCTGAATGGGCGGGGGCACCGGAGTGGGGCCGGGGATGAGGAGTAGGTCGGTCTCGAACCTGTTCACGGCACGTCCTCCCTGCGTCTGCGGAAGAGGGGCGCGCCCGGCCCAGGCGTACGGCACTGCGCGCTCCCCCATCCCAGGGGGGGGCCGCACACCGCGGTCACTACGGACGCTGGCCGGGGCGTCCGTCGCCCGACAAACGCCGGCGAGCGGTGCGTGGGCAACCCCGCCGGGGCTTGGGCCGAGTGTAGACCATCGGGTGGCATCCGCCAAGGCGGGCCGGTTGTGCGCCGGGGGCCGGACGGCTACGCTGTCCGGTGCCGAGACGAGCCCGGATGCGGGCCTCCCGGCAGAGAAGGGGCTCCATGGACACGCTGCGCATTGCCACGTTCAACGCGCTCGATCTCGGGTCGCGCCGCGCGCAGGGGGCCTTCCCCCGCGACGGCGCCCACGGAGCCGATCCCGACAGGCTCGACGACCTCTACCTGGCGGCCACCCAGCGGATGCTGCTACGGATTCGCGCCGATGTGCTCGTCCTGCAGGAGGTGCTGGATGAGGACGCCCTCACGCAGGTGGTGCGCGGCACTCCGTACGAGACGTTCGCGCGCACGCCGCTCGACCCCGACCCCGAGGTCGAGCGCCACCAAGTGATCCTCAGCCGCTTCCCGATCCACGAGTACCACCTCCACCGCCAGCACTCGCGCCTCCACTGGCTGCCGCAGGGCGAGGGCAACCCGCTCACGGTGCGCTGGAACCGGCCGATCGTCGAGGTCAGCCTCGAGCTGCCGGGGATCGGCCGGACCCGGCTGCTCGGCGTGCACCTCAAGTCCAAGCGGCCCTCGGAGGCGCCCGGTCTCGCGCCCGTTCCCGGCGGCGGCTGGCCCTCGATGGCCGCCCACGCCGAGGGCAGCACGCTCAGTTCGCTCAAGAGGGTCGGCCAAGCGCTCGAGCTGCGGCGTCTCGTCGACGGGCTGTTCGGCCGCTACCGCGACGCTCGCCTCGTGGTCCTCGGCGACTTCAACGACACCGCGGACTCGGTCCCGCTCAGCATCATCCGGGGCAGCTACGTCGAGGCGCGGAACCCCCTCCTGTGGGATCAGGAGCTGTACCCGGTGGAACTCTCCCTGCCGGCGGAGAAGCAGTTCACGCTGCTCCACGACGGCAAGCCCCAGATGATCGACCACATCCTCATCAGCCGGGCACTGCTGGCCCACTTCCGGTCGGCCACCGTCCTCAACGAGACGCTGCGAGACCACTGGGCGGCCCCCCGAGCGATCGAGTTCCTGCCGGAGTCCGACCACGCGCCGGTCGTCGCCGAGTTCTGGTGCGGGGCTTGAGGCCCCCGCACGCGTTTGCCCGATGACCGAGAAGCCGGGTACAATGCAGCTATCGTGACGGAGGTGCGGGCGTTCCCAGTCCTGCGAGCCTGACATGAATGCGATCCTGCGTAGCCGACAGTTCCGGGATGCCGACCACGTTCTGCTTCTGGCCATCGCCGGAATCGCGGCGCTGGGCCTCCTCACCCTGAGGACGATCCCCGGCGCCAGCCCCCAGCGCCAGACCATCTACATGGCGATGGGCGTCCTCGTCTTCCTGCTCGCGTCGTCGGTCGACTACGGCTTCCTCCGCAACGCCTGGCAGGCTCTCTACTGGGGCATGTTGGCGCTGCTCGTCGTCGTTCTGGTCCTCGGCAAGGTCACCAACGGCGCCAAGCAGTGGCTCGTGCTGTTCGGCATGCAGGTGCAGCCCTCCGAGTTCGCCAAGGTCGTGCTCATCGCCAGCCTCGCCGTCTTCGCGGCCGAGAACCGAGAACGGATCCGCGAGGGGCTCGAGTTCGCCCGCAGCTTCATCGAGGTCACCCTCCCGATCCTCGCGCTCGTGATGCTCCAAGGCGATCTCGGCACCACCCTCGTGCTGCTCAGCATCTGGCTGGGCGTGGTCTACTACGCCGGCGCCAACCTGTGGCACATCGCCGCGTTCCTGGTCGGAATGGCGGTGCTCGCGAACATCGCCTGGCGCTACGGGATCCTCAAGGAGTACCAGATCGACCGGATCCTCGCCTGGCTCCACCCCCGCGACTACGTCGACCCGCGCCAGCCCGTCATGCCGGGGCTCCAGTACCTCCGGAGCTGGCAGGCGATCGGCTCCGGCGGCGTCTGGGGCCAGGGCTACGGACGCGGCAACCTGACGCAGTCCCACAACGTCCAGGAGCAGGAGACCGACATGACCTTCTCCGCCCTGGGCGAGGAACTCGGGTTCGTCGCCTGCACCACGCTGGTCGCGCTCTACGCGACGGTCGTCTGGCGCGGCCTCGATACCGTCTTGCGGACCCAGCACGACCTCGGCCGCTACCTCGCCGCCGGAGCCGTGTCCTACATCGCGTTCGAGGCGATCGTGAACATCGGCATGAACGTCGGTCTCCTGCCGATCACCGGGATCCCCCTCCCGCTGTTCTCGCGCGGGGGGTCGAACCTGATGGCGACCATGGCCGTGCTCGGCCTGTTGCTGAACGTCCACCTGCGACGACGACGTATCACCTTCCACGGAGCCTGAGAGGCCGTATGGAGCCTTCCGTACAGAACCTGGTGCCGATCCACCGCCAGGGCCAGCACGTCGTGGCCTGGCAGGGCGTCCGCATGGTGCTCCCGCAGGACTGGGAGCCGGGCGCGCTCTCCGGCGACTGGGCGGCCGGCCACATCCGCATCGACGAGCGGCTGGAGCCCCGCCTCGTCGTCCGCTGGCTTGCCGAGGACTCCACCCGCGCCCTGTTCCGCAAGAGCGCGAACCACGCCGAGGCCGTCGAGCGGATCACCGACAACTACCTCGAGGGCCTCGAGCGCGAACGCAAGAAGAAGAGGCGCCCCATCGAGCACCGCAAGACCGAGAGGCTGCTCAGCCGCCGCAAGGTCGACATCTCCCCGATCACCTACTTCGAGTGGAACGGGGTCAACGACGACGTCTGCGGGCTCGGCTTCACCGGTGAGTGTCCGCACTCCGGCCGCGTGGTCATCTCCGAGCTGACCGGGACCGACCCGGCCGAACTGCGCCGGAGGGCCGAGGCGATCTACGGCGATCTGCGGCTCGCGCCGGAGTCCGACGACCAGGTGCTGTGGAGCGCGTTCGGTCTCCGGTTCAGCCTCCCGAACGAGTGGAAGCTCTCCGGCAACGCCCTCGTGGGCGGCAAGATCGAGCTGCGGTTCCAGACCGACACCGGCCGGAGCCTGACCGTCCAGCGCTGGATCGCCAACCTCGCGCTGGGCAAAGGGGACCTGGTGGAGTGGGCGAAGAAGCAGCTCGCCAAGGACTTGCGGGGCGAGTTCCTCTTCCGCATGGAGCGTGGCCGCTGCCACGGCCACGAGGCCGTGCTCGCCGAGGGCACCAAGCGCTCGCCCCGCGACCGGATCGCCTATGCCGCCAAGCGGCTCGTGAAACAGGACACCCGCTGTCACATGCAGTGCCGTGCGTGGCACTGTGAACCGGAGAACAAGATCTACGTGGTTCGGGCCGTCGGGCTCGATGCCGAGGCCGCGTTCGCCGATGAGGCGGCCGGCCGCGTGCTGTGCCACTTCGACTGAGACACGAGGAATCGCCGGATGCAGACGGATCGGAGCGCGTGCAGGCTGTCGCGGCTGGGCGGGGCCCTCGCACTGGGCCTCCTCTGCGGGCTGTGCGTCGCCCGACGCGTCCCGGCGCAGGAGCCCGCCACCCCGCCAGCCACCGACCCTCTGTCGGCGGTCTTCCAGGAGATCATCGACCTGCAGAAGGCGGGCAACCTCGACCAGGCGATCGAGAAGGCGACGCTCGCGACCAACCAGGCGCCCCAGAACCCCACGGCATGGAGGCTCCGCGGCCTGTGTCACGCCGAGCGCAACAACGACACCGCGCAGGACAAGGAGTTCGCGATCGAGTGCCTGGCGCGTTCGATCGCGCTCGAGCCCTGGGACCCCGGCAAGCGGGAGATCCAGCGGCTGGCAGGCACGGGCCGCTACCCCCTTTGGGTGACGCCCCTTTCGCTCCCGCTCCTCCCGGGCGCCTACCGAACCAGCACCCTCGCCCTGAGCGATCCGAGGCTCCCCGATGCGCTCCGTCGCGAGCGCACGGTCGCCGTCAGCACCAGCCATCTCTACCCTGAGAACCCGCCGCGCACCCACCCGACCTGCCGCACGATCCGCTTCCCCGGCGTGGTCTACGCGTACCTGAGCGACCCCGACGACCGCTCCAGCCGGCTGTGGCTCCGCCTGCGCGTCCACTACCAGACCGACACCACCGCGCCCTCGGGCACCGACCGTCGGCCCGAGGCGATCGGCGTCGCGAACGCCTGCGCCCGCGTCCTCGCCTGCTACGACGCCTATGTCACCGAGCAGGCGCGCGAACGGCCCCGCACGAGCGGCCTCTCGGTCTATGTGATGGAGGACGCGGAGCCGCCGGGACAGCAGCCCGCGCGGACCCACGTCAACTGCTGGGACGTGGCGGCCGAACAGCCGCCCGCCGACCGCTGGCGGAGCGTCTGCCGCAGCCTCGGCTACGTCCTGCTTCCGCCCGTCACCGGCTTCGGCGGGGAGGATCCCCAGGCCAACGCGCTCATGGGCGAGACCCTCTTCCTCGGCTGGCTCGCGCGCAACAGCGTCGATGGCATGCCTCCGTGGGACGGTGTCCCGGTCGAGATCGCGAGCTACCTCGAGGACCGGGCCGGCGCCGCGCTACAGGCGTTCCTCGCCCTCCCGCCGCCGAGCGAGAGCTTCTCCGACGCCTCGGAGAAGGGGCGGCTCCACACCGCGGGGCTGGCCCTCTACGCCGAGTCCGTCCTGACCCCCACCGAGCGCGCCTCCCTGTGGAGCGGCAGCAGCCGGCTCAGTCAGATGGAGTTCCTCTCCAAGGTGACCAACGTCATCGTCGCCCGCAGCCCGGCGACGATCCGGCTCCCGGGCGGCATGTTCTCGGCGGCAGACAGCGACTGCGCCGAGCCCTTCCGCTACGCGACCGTCGACGATGCCCCCGCGATCCTCCTCCCCGGCCGGCCCGTCCGCTATCGGGTCTACCTCCCCGAGGGCCAGTGGAAGGTGGCGCTCGCCGTCCAGGGGCCGGAGGTCTCGGAGCGGGAGACCGGGATCACGGTCGGCCTGCGCGGCGCCGCGCTCCTCAACCCCGTCGAGACCACGCTGCGCCTGCGCAGCGGCGGCCGGCTGGCCTCCGAGGCGGTGGCCTCGCCGCTACCGATGGGCTGGTACATCGTGACCGTGACGCACGACAACGACGAAGGCACGCTGAGCCTGCGCTCGCTGACCTTCACGAAGCAGTAGCGACCGCGGCCCCCGCGAGGGCGGCCGCACGAACGGAGCAACGCGCGTGCTAGGGATCTTCCGACGGCTAGGCAGCGTTCTCACGCCGGGACGCAAGATCGACGACGAGCTGCTCGAGGAGCTGGAGACGGAGCTGCTGCAGGCCGACGTCAAAGCCTCGATCGCGGCCCGCCTGATCGACGACCTGCGCCAGAGCGCCCGGGCCGAGCGGATCACCCAGGCCGAGGACGTCCGCACGCTGCTCGCCGACCTCGTGAAGCAGCTCCTCGACCCCGAGACCGACCGCAACCTCGCCTACTCGGCCGAACCGCCGACCGTGATCCTCGTCGTGGGCGTGAACGGGACCGGCAAGACCACCACGATCGGCAAGATCGCGGCCCACTACCAGCGCCACGGCCACCGGGTCATGCTCGCGGCGGCCGACACGTTCCGGGCCGCCGCCATCGACCAGCTCCGGATCTGGGCCGAGCGCGCGGGCGCCGACATCGTCGCCCACCGCGAGGGCGCCGATCCCGCCTCGGTGGTCTACGACGCGATCAGCGCCGCCAAGGCCCGCAGCCAGTCGATCGTCCTCGTCGACACGGCCGGGCGGCTCCACACCAAGGCCAACCTCATGGCCGAGCTGGAGAAGATCCACCGGGTCTGCGAGAAGGCGCTCGGCCGGCCGGCCGACGAGGTGCTGTTGGTCGTGGACGCGACGACGGGGCAGAACGCGCTCAGGCAGGCCGAGGTCTTCAAGGACTGCGTGGGCCTCAGCGGCCTCGTGCTCACCAAGCTCGACGGGACCGCCAAGGGAGGGGCCGTGCTCGGGATCCAGTCCGAGTTCGGCATCCCCGTGAAGCTCATCGGCGTCGGCGAGAAGGTCGACGACCTGGTCGCTTTCGAGCCGCAGTGGTTCGCGGAGCACCTCTTCTAGGACGGGGCAACCCGGCCCGGAGGATTCGGAGTGGAGGCGCCGGACATGGAGATCGCGCTTCTCCCCGCGCAGACGGTGCTCTTCCCGGGCGCCCTGATGCCCGTCCGGGTGAGCGAGGGCGCGCAGTACGAGGTCATCCGGAGGAGCCTCGACCGCGAGGAGGCCTTCGGCGTGGTGCTGTACGACCCGAGCGAGGGCGGCGGCGCCACCCTGAGTGAGATCGGCACCCTCGCGCTCATCCAACAGCACGTCGTGCGCGACGACGGCACCATCGAGGCGATCGCGGTCGGGAGCGACCGGTTCCGCATCTCCCGGATCCTCCGCGACGCGCCCTACCTGCTCGCGGAGGTCGAGATTGCTCTCGACGAGCCCCTCGACCGCGGCGTGCCGCAGGTCGAGCAGGCCCTCTCCCGGCTCTCCGAGCGCTTCCGCCGTTACGCCAGCCTCGCCCTGCCCCTGCCGGTGGGGGCCGGCGAGATCCAGCTCCCCCCCGGCGTCGTCGAGCGCGTCAACCTGATCTGCTCCGCCCTGCTGATCCCCCTGCAGCAGAAGCAGGTGCTGCTCGAGGAGTCGAGCCTCATGCGCCGGCTGACCGTCGCGACCGCGATCCTCCAACGCGAGACGCTCGAGCTGGACGCCCTGCGCACCGCGCTTCGCATCCTCCGCGACGAGGTGCCCGACCCCGGCCCCTACCCCTTCAGCCGCAACTAGCCGACCAGCCACACGGGGCTCCGCCCCGGACCCCGCGAGAGGGCGAGCCCTCTCGACACCCTCAGCGACTGCGGACGGGGGCGAAGAGCGTGCCCCCGTCTGGGATGGGGCGCGGGGAGCCTGCTACTCCCAGCCGGAGAAGACGACCTTGATCGCCTCGCGGGATTCGAGCATCCGGAGCCCCTCGGCGTACTCCGTGTACGGCAGGACAGCGCTCACGATGGCCTTCGTGTCGAGCTGGCCGTCGGCGAGGAGCTGGGCCGCGCGCCGGAGGCACTCGACCTGGCTGCTGCCGCCGCGCCAGTCGTAGGGGACGACCGAGATGCCGTGCATCCACTGCGCCTTGCCCCACGTGAGCGAGCCGTCGGGCACCGCGAACATGCGGAGTGTCTCCCGCGTGAGGTCCAGCCCCGTGGCCATGCCGGCGCCGCTGCCGGAGCACTCGAAGACGACCTCGGCCCCCTGGTCGATCAGCCTGCGGAGCGCGGCCTCGTCTCGCGCGTCGACGACGGCATCGGCGAACGGCCCGGCGGCGGCGAGACGCGACGCGACGACATCGATGCCGACCACATGGGCGGCGCCGTAGGCGCGGGCGACCTGGAGGTGGAGGATTCCCGCGGGGCCGAGCCCCACGACGCCGACGGCGCGGCCCGCGAGCGGCAGCGCCATCTCGACCGAACGGACGGCGCAGAGGCCCATCTCGAGCGGCGCGGCCTCGACGAACGGGATCCTCGGGTCGAGCTTCGCGACGAGGCTTGCGGGGCGGGTGACGTGGGTCGCGTGGGCATCGTTCTCGGGCCCACGGAGGGAGCCGTAGATCGCGACCGGGTCACCCGGGGCGAGATCGAGGACCTCGGCGCCCGCCTCGAGGACGACGCCCGCGGCCTCGTGCCCGGGGCTGCCCGGATTCTGGGGGTAGATCGGATGGCCGGGCCGGTCGAAGATGTCGGTGCCCCGCCAGGTCTGCAGCTCCCAGTTCGTGCAGGTGGCGCAGGCGCGGATCTCGATGAGCACCTCGTCGGCGAGCGGCGTGGGCGCCTCGACCTCGATGATCCGGAACTGCCGCGGAGCCGTGACCTCCAGAGCCTTGCCGACGCGCGCCATCGTCTCGCCTCCCGCGTAGTGAGCCGTCCCGAGGCGCAGGTTCGACCAGGACGCGCTAGGGGCCTGCCTGGGCGGGAGGCGGCCAGCGCTGTTGCCGGTGCTAGCGCGCCGGCCCCCGCCCTCCTTCGCCTCCCATCCGACCGTGTGTATAATGCGGCGCATGAGCGCACAGCGGGGTGACATTCGGGAACGTCTCCGCACGGGGATCCTGATCGGCGATGGCGCCACGGGCACCCAGCTCCACGCTGCCGGGCTCACCCCCAGCGACTGCGCCGAGGAGTGGAACGTCAGCCACCCCGACGCCGTGCGCGCTGTGGCGGCCGCATACGCGGGCGCCGGAGCCGATGTCGTCCTCACCAACACCGTCGGCGGCAGCCCCCTCAAGCTCGCCTCCTACGGCCTCCAGGACCGTTGTGAGGAACTGAACGCCGCGGCGGCCCACCGCGCCCGTGAGGGCGCCGGCGAGACCGTCTTCGTCGCGGGCTCCATCGGCTCCACCGGCGAGCTGCTCGAGCCCTACGGCGACCTCGCGCCCGAGGCGGCCGTCGAGGCCTTCGCGCGACAGGCCGCCGGTCTCGTGGCGGGCGGCGTCGATGCCGTCCTCGTCGAGACGATGATCTCGCTCGAGGAGGCGCTCGCGGCCGTCGAGGCCATCAAGCAGGTTGCGCCCACCCTCCCCCGCTTCGTGACGATGACCTTCGACGCGAGCGGCCGCACGAGCTTCGGCGTCTCGCCGGAGCAGGCGGTCGAGGCACTCGAGGCCGCCGGGGTGGATGGCCTCGGCGCCAACTGCGGGCTCGGCTCACGCGAGACGCTCCCGATCATCGAGCGCTTCCTGGCCCGCGCGCGCGTGCCTGTGATCGTCCAGCCGAACGCGGGCCTCCCGCAGCTCATCGGCGGCAAGACCGTCTTCCCCGAGACGCCCGAGGAGATGGCCGCGCACGCGCGCCGCTTCGCGGAGATCGGCGTCCGCTGGATCGGCGGGTGCTGTGGATCGACCCCGGAGCACATTCGTCAGGCGGCCCGGGCCGTGCGGGGCGCGTAGGGGACGACCGGCGCGGCCCGCGGGCCGCAGAAGGAGGATGACCGGATGGCATCGCGCGGGTGGGTCGTCGCGGCAGGCCTGGCGTGCCTGTCACTCGCTCTCTCGGCTCTTCTCGCGGGCTGCCCTCCGCCCCAGCCGCCGGCGACCGCCGGCCCGACCACGGGCGCCGGCCCGACGGCCGGAGGCGCGACCGCGACGGGAGGCGGCGAGCAGAAGACCGTCTCCGAGGGCTCCTACGGCCCGGAGGACGGGATCCCCATCGGCGCCTACCTCGGCCTCTCGGGCAGCGAAGCGGCCTTCGGGCAGAGCGCCGCCGCGGCGATGATCCTCGCGCTCGAGCAGACCACGGCCGACCCCAAGCTCCGGCTGACGATCCTCGACGAGCGCTGCAACCCGGCCGATGTCTCGGTCGTGCTCAACAAGCTCATCACGCAGGACAAGGTCGTCGCCGTGCTCGGCGGCGTGACCAGCTCGCGCAGCCTGCAGGGCGCGCCGATCTGCCAGAAGGCAGGCATCCCGATGGTCTCGCCGACGGCCACCAACCCCAAGGTCACCGAGGCCGGCGACTTCATCTTCCGCACCTGCTTCATCGATCCATACCAGGGCTACGTGATGGCCCGCTTCTCGCTCGACCACTGCAAGGCCAAGACCGCCGCGATGCTCTACCCGCAGGACAACGACTACAGCGTGGGGCTCGCGAAGTACTTCAAGGAGGCGTTCGAGCGCGAGGGCGGCGCGATCGTCGCCGACGAGGCCTACGGCAAGGACCAGAAGGACTTCCACACCGAGCTGCAGATGATCAAGTCGAAGAGCCCCGAGGTGCTGTTCGTCCCGTGCTACTACGATGACGCGGGCGTGATCGCGCGCCAGGCGCGGGAGCTGGACATTGCGGTCCCGATCCTCGGCGGCGACGGGTGGGACTCGCCGAAGGTCTACGAGATCGGCAAGGAAGCCACGAACCACTGCTTCTTCAGCAACCACTACGCCAAGGACGCCGACTCGCCGGCCGTGCGCGCGTTCGTCGAGGCATACCGGGCGCGCTGGGGGAGCGATCCCACGGCGTTCGCCGCCACCTCGTACGACGCGGTGCGGGTGCTGCACCAGGTGATGTCGGAGCTGCCCAACCCGCGCGATTCGGTCGCGATCCGAGACGGCCTCACGAAGGTGAAGGACTTCCCCGGCGTGACCGGCTCCACCACGATCGACCGCCAGCGCAACGCGTCGAAGGATGCCGTGGTCCTCGAGCTGAAGGACGGCGCCCAGACCTACGTGACCACCGTGCCGGCGCCCCAGAACCCGTGACGAGCTGGATCCAGCACATCCTCGACGGCCTGAGCCTGGGCGCGATCTTCGCGCTCATCGCGCTCGGCTACACGATGGTCTACGGCGTGCTCCGGCTGATCAACTTCGCCCACGGCGACGTGCTCATGGTCGGGGCGTTCGTCGCCTCGTGGGTCGCGCTGTGGCTGGCGTACTTCGGCATCGCGCCGTACCTGGCCCTCGTCACCCCGGTCGCGATGGGCGCCTGCGCGCTCGTGGGGATCGCGATCGAGCGGATCGCCTACCGGCCGCTTCGCGAGGCGCCCCGGCTCGCGGCCCTGATCACCGCAATCGGGATCTCGCTCCTGCTCGAGAGCGGCGGCCAGTGGCTGCTCGGGGCCGAGCCGCGGGCGTTCCCGCAGCTCCTCGCCGATCGCCCGATCGGCTGGATGAAGGCGATGGGCCTGTACATGCGCCTCTCCGACGTCGTCATCCTCGGCCTGACGCTGCTCCTGCTGGCGGGGCTGCACCTCGTCGTCCGGCGCACCCGGTTCGGCAAGGCGATGCGGGCGGTCTCGCAGGACCGTGAGGCGGCGCGGCTGATGGGGATCCCGGTCGACCGGGTCGTGATGGGCACCTTCGCGCTCGGCAGCGCGCTCGCGGCGGCCGGCGGCGTGCTGTGGGGGATGAAGTTCCAGGCGATCGAGCCGTTGATGGGCCTCGAGCCCGGACTCCGCGCCTTCGTGGCGGCGGTGGTCGGGGGCATCGGGAGCATCCCGGGCGCGATGGTCGGCGGCTTCCTCATGGGCGTGGCCGAGACGTTGGCCGCGCCGGTGGCGATCCCGCTCGGCAAGCTGTGGGGCAGCGAGTGGGTCCTCCGCGGCACCGACTACCGTCAGGCTTTCGCCTTTCTCATTCTGATCCTCGTGCTGCTCCTGAGGCCCTCGGGCCTGTTCGGCAAGCAGGAGCGACCGAAGGTCTAGCCGGAAGGGGTCCGCGTGCGCGGCCACATGACAGCCGGGGTCCGACACAAGCTCCTGAAATGGGGAGGCATGCTCGCGGCGATCGCGCTTCTGGGCTGGCTCGTGCCGGCGGCGATCCCCGCGTTCCACCGCGACCCCCTCAAGCTCGGGCTGATCTACGCCGTCATCGCGCTCGGGCTCAACCTGATCAACGGGATGGCGGGCCAGTTCTCCATCGGGCACGCGGCCTTCGCCGGGATCGGCGGCTACACCGCCGGCGCGATCACCACCCTCCTCGGTCGGAGACTCCTCCCCTGGCCCGAGGCCGGCGCTCCCGATCTGGCCGGTGGAGCGGCCTGGGCCCTGCTCCTCGGCGGCCTGCTTGCCGGGACCCTCGTCGCGGCCCTCTTCGGCTTCCTGGTCGGCGTCCCGACGCTCCGGCTGCGGGGCGACTACCTGGCCATCGCGACCCTCGGGTTCGGCGAGATCACGCGCGTGATCATCACCAACTGCGAGCCTCTCGGCGGGGCGCTCGGGCTGCCGGGGATCCCGACCTGGAGCACCTACCCCGTCGTGGCGACGTTCGCGGTCCTGACGGTGGCCGTCTGCCTCAACACCGCCCGGTCGATGCCCGGCCGCTGCCTCGTCGCGCTGCGCGAAGACGAGACGGCGGCCGAATCCCTCGGGATCTCCATCACGCGGGCGCGGGTCACGGCGATGACGGTCTCGGCCGGGATCGCCGGCCTCGGCGGCGGCCTGCTCGCCCACCACCTCGGCACCTACCATCCGACGATGTGCGACTGGGTACACTCGGTCGAGCTGGTGCTGATCGTCGTGCTGGGCGGCGGGGGCTCGGTGCCGGGGACGGTGATCGCCGCGGTCTGTCTCGGGATGCTGCCGGGCGAGCTGAGCCAGTTCCCCGCCGTCCAGAAGCTGCTCGGCAACAAGATGGTCATCTACTCGATCCTCCTGGTCGTCGTCATGCTCGCGCGCTACTGGGCCGTCCCGCGTGCGCGGCAGGCGCTCCGGCGCCGGCGGGGGGAGGTGGGCGCCGATGTCAAGCCCGTCTGAAGCCTTGCTCACGCTCGCGCGGGTCACCCGGCGCTTCGGCGGTCTCGTCGCCGTCGACGCGCTCGACCTCGCCGTGGCAGAGGGCTCGATCCTCGGACTCATCGGCCCCAACGGCGCGGGGAAGACGACCGTCTTCAACGTGATCACCGGCGCCAGCCCGGCCTCCGAGGGTCGGGTCGTTTTCGCGGGGCGCGACCTGACGGCGGCGCTGCCGCACGAGGTCAACCGGGCCGGGATCGCGCGAACCTTCCAGAATGTACGCCTCTTCCGGGGCATCTCGGTGCTCGAGAACGTGCTGACGGCGATGTCGTGGCGGGCGGGTTACGGCTGGTGGGACAGCCTTCTCGAGAGTGGGCGGTTCATGCGGCGTGAGGCGGCTCTCCGCGAGACCGCCGAGGAGTTGCTCGCGCGCGCCGGCCTCGCCGCGCGGGCGGAGACGGCGGCGGGGAGCCTACCGTACGGCGAGCAGCGCCGGCTGGAGATCCTCCGGGCGCTCGCGACCGAGCCCCGGCTGCTGTTGCTCGACGAGCCGGCGGCCGGCCTCAACCACACCGAGACCGACGAGCTGATGGCGTTTGTGCGGGCCGTGCGCGACGAGCGAGCGCTGACGATTCTGCTCATCGAACACGACATGCGCATGGTGATGGGGGTGTGCGAGCGGATCGCGGTACTGGACCACGGCGTCAAGCTGTGCGAAGGTACCCCCGCCGAGGTCCGCTCCGACCCGAAGGTGATCGCCGCCTATCTCGGCGAGGAACCGCTCGAGGAGGCGAGCACCGATGCTCGCGATTGAGGGCGTGCGGGTCTCGTACGGGGCCATCGAGGCGCTCCACGGCGTCGACCTGACCGTCGACGAGGGGCAGATCGTCTCGCTGATCGGTGCGAACGGCGCGGGGAAGTCGACGCTGTTGCGCGCGATCTCGGGCCTCCTGCACCCGACCGCGGGCTCGATCCGGTTCGACGGGAAGGAGATCGGCAAGTTCCCGGCCGAGCGGATCGTCGCCCTCGGAATCTGTCAGGCCCCCGAGGGGCGCCATGTCTTCCCGGAGATGACCGTCCTCGAGAACTTGGACCTCGGTGCGTATCGCCGGCGCGACCGGCGCCGCGTTCGCGCGACCCGCGAGCAGGTCTTCGGTCTCTTCCCGCGGCTCGCCGAGCGACAGGAGCAGCGCGCCGGGACGCTCTCGGGAGGCGAGCAGCAGATGCTCGCGATCGGCCGGGCGCTGATGGGGCAGCCGAGGCTGCTGCTGCTCGACGAGCCCTCGCTGGGCATCGCGCCCAAGCTGGTGCGACAGATCCTCGACACGATTGCCACGATCAACCGTGAGGCGGGCGTGACCATCTTCCTGGTCGAGCAGAACGCGAACATGGCGCTCCGCTTCGCGAACACGGGCTATGTCCTCGAGACCGGGCGTGTCGCCCTGTCGGGGACGGCCGAGAACCTGAGGTCCGACGACAATGTCCGCAGAGCTTACCTCGGCGGCTAGGCCGGTTGCGCTGCCGCCCTGGCTGACCCTCGATCTCGCCTCCACGCCGCAGACGCCGGAGGCGCTTGCGGAGGAGCTGCAGCGCGCCCTGTCGGGCGTTCTACCGCCCGGCGCGCGGGCGGAGCTGCATCTGCAGGGCGGCGCCATCGCGCCGAGCGGCTGGACCGTGAACGAGCTGTCCGCCGTCGTCCGCAGCGGCTCGATGGCGCAACTCCCCACCGCGCCCCCTCCGCCCCCCGAGCCACTCCCGGGCGCCGCCGTCACGCCGATCGGCCTCGAGCGCGCACGAGTGCTGCTCGACGGCCCCGTCGTGCGCGGCCTGCGGTTCCACTCCGTCGAGGTCGACCTGGCGGGGCTCCGGGGCGAGCTGGCGTCGGCCGGCGCGTGCGCGCGACTCACGCTTCGAAGCGCCGAGCAGGCCCGGCTCCGTTGTACGCTCACGGCCCCCGACGTCGAGGCCTTCCTGCGCGTGCAGACGCCGTGGCTGCGCGAGGTCTCGGTACGGTTCGAGCCCGGCGCGCGCCTGGTGGCGCGTGCGCGGGTCTCGCTGGGGCTGATCGCGATCCCGGGCGAGGCGCACGGGCGCGTCACGGTCGAGGAGGGCGCGCGGCTGGTGCTCGCCGACGTCCAGGCCCTGCTCGCGAACGGTCGGCCGGCGCCGCACGCGGTAGCCGAACGGATCCGGGCGGCGAACCCCCTCGTCGACCTCAGCCCCCTGCGTGCCGCCGGCTGGCCCCTGCGCCTCGAGGAGCCGGTCGAGCGCGAGGGCCGGCTGATCTTGACCGGTGTTGGCGGGTGATCGCGTCCCCCGGACGCGATGCCCGATCGAGCATGGAACCGAGAGGAGTGCAGTTCGTTGGCGGAGTTACGCAGGACGCCTCTCCATGAGGTGCATGTGGCGGAGGGCGCCAGGATCGTGCCCTTCGCGGGGTACGAGATGCCCGTTCAGTACACGTCGATCCTGGCCGAGTGCCGCTCGGTGCGGCAGGAGGCCGGTCTCTTCGACGTCTCGCACATGGGCCGCTTCCGCGTGCGCGGTCCGGGAGCGCTCGCCTCGGTGCAGCGAGCCGTCTCGAACGACGCCGGGCCGCTTGCCGCCGGCGCCTGCCAGTACTCGCTGCTCCTGACCGAGGAGGGCGGGATCGCGGACGACCTGTTCGTCTACAGCCCCGAGGGCACTGCAGAGCATGTCTTCCTCGTAGTCAACGCGGCAAATGCAGAGAAGGACCGCGGGATGCTCGCGGCCTGTCTCGCCGACGCGGAGCTGCACGACGAGACGCCCGAGACGGCGATGATCGCCCTGCAGGGGCCGAAGGCCCGGGCTCTGGTCCAGGGGCTCTGCGAGGGAGACATCGCCTCCGTGGCGCTCCACCGGTTCGGCGCGTTCCGGCTGGCGGGGATCCCCGTGACGGCCTCGTGCACCGGCTACACCGGCGAGGACGGCTTCGAGATCGTCTGCGCCGCCGCCGACGGCCCGGCCCTGTGGCGGGCGCTGCGCGCGGCGGGCGCGGCGCCGTGCGGGCTCGGCGCGCGCGACGTGCTGCGGGTCGAGGCCGGTTACCCCCTGTGGGGGCACGAGATCAGCGACCGGACCTTCCCCGCCGAGGTGGGGCTGCGGCGGTTCTGCGCGAAGGAGAAGGGCGACTACGTCGGGAAACTGGCCCACGAGGCCTACGCCGACCAGGGCCCGCACCGCGTTCTGGTGGGGCTTCGGGCGACGGGCCGCCGGTTCCCGCGCGATGGCGCGGGCGTGCAGCTCGATGGCGAGGACGCCGGCTGCGTGACGAGTGGAACGTACTCGCCGTCGGTGGGCTGCGGCATTGCGATCGCGCGGCTTGCCAATGGCGAGCGGGTCGGGTATCTCTCGCGCGTCCAGGAGCTTGCGGGCAAGATGGTCGTGTGCGAAGCCGAGGGGACGACGATCGAGGCGCACATCGTGGGCCTGCCGTTCTACAGGCGGGCTCGATGACAGGTGCGGCGGAGCCTGCGGGCGCCGCCGCGACGGAACAGGAGCAGAGGCAATGTCGGTTCCCAGTGATCTGCACTACACCCCGCAGCACGAGTGGCTCAAGGTCGAGGGCGACGAGGCGACGGTCGGCATCACCGCCCACGCCGCCGGCGAGCTCGGCGACATCGTGTTCGTGAGCCTCCCCGAGGCCGGCGCCGCGTACGCCAAGGGCGACGAGTTCGGCTCGATCGAGTCGGTCAAGGCCGTCGAGGGTCTCTTCATGCCCGTCAGCGGCGAGGTCACCGCGGTCAACGAGGGCCTCTCGGACGCGCCGGAGACCATCAACGAGGATCCCTGGGGCGAGGGGTGGATCTGCAAGATCCGTCTCTCCCATCCCGAGCAGATCGCCGAACTCCTCAGCGCCACCGCCTACGCCCAGCTCACCCAGGGCTAGCACCACCAAACCGCCCGTCTCGGGCACAGAAGAGGGAGTACGATGGAAGCCGCGATGCACGACGGGGACGCCCGAGCGATGCTCGATGCGCTCGGGTTGTCTTCGTGCGCCGAGCTGTTCGCGCACTTACCGACGGGAGCGTGCCTCACGCGCGCTCCCGAGTTCGCAGGTCCATACAGCGAGTTTGAGCTTGCCCGCCATCTGCGCGGGCTGGCTGCCCGGAACCTGAGCGCCGAGGAGGGCGCGTGTCTCGCGGGCGGAGGGATCTACGACCGATTCCGTCCCGCCATCGTCGACTGGATCATCCAGCGCGCCGAGTTCCTGACCTCCTACACCTCGTACCAGCCGGAGATCAGCCAAGGGTTCCTGACCGCGATGTACGAGTTCCAGACCCTCGTCTGCGAACTCTACGCCATGGACGTTGCGAACGCGTCGGTCTACGACGCCGCCACGGGACTCGCCGAGGCCGTCTTGGTCGCCCTGCAGGCCACCAAGCGCCGCCGCGTGGTGCTCGCCGGCCCGCTCAACCCGGCCTACGAGCGCTGCGTGATCACGTCGGTCGGATCGGGCGTCGGCGCCGACCTGGTCTTCGTCCCGATGGAGGACTGCGGCGCCGACATCGACGCACTCGCCGCGGCGGTGGACCCCGCCACCGCGTGCGTCGTCGTCCAGCAGCCCTCCTTCCTCGGCACGATCGAGGATGTCGCCCGCATCGGGGAGATCGCGCACGGCGCCGGCGCCAAGCTGGTCGTCTGCGCCGACCCGATCGCCGCCGCGCTGCTCGAGCCGCCCGGCGCGCAAGGAGCCGATGTCGTGGTTGGCGAGGGGCAGGGCCTCGGGCTTCCGATGGGCTACGGCGGCCCGGGCGTCGGGCTGCTCGCCGCGCGCGAGGATCTTCTCCGCCTGCTGCCCGGCCGCATCGTCGGCCGGACCACCGACCGCGAGGGCCGCATGGGCTTCGTGCTCACGCTGCAGACGCGCGAGCAGCACATCCGGCGTGAGAAGGCCACCTCCAACATCTGCTCCAACCAGGGACTCTGCGCCCTGGCCGCGACCGTGTACCTCAGCTCGATGGGCCCGGCCGGGCTCCGGCGCGTCGCCGCCCTCGCCACCGTCCGCGCGCACGAGCTGCGTGAGGCGGCCGTCTCGGCAGGGCTCGCGCCGCTCTCCGACAGGCCGTTCTTCCAGGAGTTCGCGGTCCGCTCGCCGATTCCCGTCGCCCGGCTCCAGGTCGAGATGGGAGAGCGTGGGTACCTCCTCGGCGAGGCTGTCGACGGCGTGACCGGAGTCGCGGACTCGCTCGTGCTGTGCGCGACCGAACAGCGAACGGCCGACGAGATCGCGGGCTTCGCCGAGGCCCTGAAGGAGGTGCTCAGCCATGCTTGAGGAGGGACTCATCTTCGAGCGCGAGGTGGCCGGCAGCTCCGCGGTGTCCGTCCCCGACGAGCCGGGGCTCGAGGAGCGCGTTGCCGGGCTGCTCGCAGGCGTGCCGCTCCGTCGCACGGCCCCACGCCTGCCCGAGGTCACCGAAGCCGAGCTGTGCCGCCACTTCACGCGGCTCTCCCAGCGCAACTACGGGGTCGATCTCGGCTTCTACCCGTTGGGCTCGTGCACGATGAAGTACAATCCGAAGCCCCACGAGCAGCTCGTGCGTCTGCCGGGCCTCGCGGGGCTGCACCCGCAGCAGCACCCGAGCCAGGTGCAGGGGATGCTCTCCCTCCTGTGGGACCTCCAGCAGATCCTCCTGGCGGTCAGCGGGATGGACGCCGTCACGCTCCAGCCGCCCGCGGGCGCGCAGGGCGAGTTCACGGCGCTCCTGTGCTTCCGCGCCTACCACCAGGCCCGCGGCGAGGCACAGCGGACCCGGATCATCGTCCCCGATTCGTCGCACGGCACCAACCCCGCCTCGGCGACCCGCTGCGGCATGACGGTCGAGACGATCCCCTCGAACGAGCGCGGGCAGACCAACCTCGATGCCCTGCGCGAGGCGCTCGATGACCGTGTGGCGGGGGTCATGATCACCAACCCCAACACCGTCGGCCTGTTCGAGGAGCAGGTGATCGACCTCAACCGGATCGTCCACGCGGCCGGCGCGCTCACCTATTGCGACGGCGCGAACATGAACGCCATCGCCGGCATCGTCCGCCCGGGCGATCTCGGCTTCGACGCAATGCACTTCAACACCCACAAGACCTTCTCGACGCCCCACGGCGGGGGCGGCCCCGGCGCCGGCCCGGTCGCGGTCAAGGCCGCACTCGAGCCCTTCCTGCCGGTGCCGCGGATCGTGCGCGACGCGGAGGGCCGGTTCGCGCTCGACAACGACCGCCCGCAGTCGGTCGGGATGGTCCACTCCTTCCTCGGCAACGTCGGCGTGCTGGTCCGTGCCTACGCCTACCTGCTGACGCTCGGCCCGGCCGGGCTCCGCGCGATGACCGAGCGCGCCGTGCTCAACGCGAACTACCTGCTGAGCCGGGTGCGCGGCGCCTACCAGGTCGCCTACGAGGCCCAGCCGATGCACGAGTTCGTCCTCACCGCCGAGCCGCAGCAGAAGGCGACCGGTTGCCGCGCGCTCGACATCGCCAAGCGCCTGCTCGACTTCGGCTTCCATCCGCCGACGATCTACTTCCCGCTCATCGTGCACGAGGCGATGATGGTCGAGCCGACCGAGACCGAGACCAAGGCGACGCTCGACGCGTTCGCGGAGGCTCTGCTGGCGATCGCGCGCGAGTGCGAGGAGTCGCCCGAGCTGCTGCACGCGGCGCCGACCGGGGCCTTCTGCTCGCGGCTCGACGAGGCAACGGCCGCGCGCAAGCCCAACGTCCGCTGGCGTCCCGAGTCGGGAGCTGACGCTTGATGGGAGAGAGCGTCGGCCGGGGCGAGGAGTTCCGGCCCACGATCGCCGAGTGGCGCCTGATCCGCTCGGGTCCGATGACCGGGCCCGAGAACATGGCCTGCGACGAGGCCCTGCTCGACGGGGTTGTTCGCGCGTTGGCCGACGGACAGGCGCCCTCGGTCACCCTACGCCTGTACGCGTGGGAGCCGCCGGCGGTCTCTCTCGGCTTCCACCAGGATGAGCGCAAGCTCGACCTGGAGCGGCTCGCGCGCGCGGGGATCTCGGTCGTCCGGCGCGCGACCGGAGGCCGGGCGATCTACCACGCCGACGAGCTGACCTACGCC
>CAZRDB010000052.1:11867-27656 GCA_964598695.1 uncultured Armatimonadia bacterium | reverse complement strand
GATGGACCAAGGCGGGTGACTGGAGTTCAGACGTGTGCTCTTCCGATCTCTGCTGTGGCCGTAGTTGCAGATGTACTCCTCGTTCTTGCAGTAGTTGCCGAAGATCCGCACGCGGCTGGCCGCCGGGTTGTAGCGGAACTCGTTGGTGGCGACCGGGCCCGTGAAGAGCCACGCGCTGCCGTGCTCCATCTCCATGCCCACGTTCACGGCGTTGACCATCTCGGGCTTGATGTGCGCCGAGCTGGGGCAGATGTAGATCTGCCAGTTCTTGATGTACGGCTGGATCGGGATGTGCCAGTGGTGCCAGCACTCGGGGTACGAGCCATCGTTGTCCTGTGCGTAGGTGACGAAGGCGGTGCCCAGCTGGCGCACGTTCGACAGGCAGGAGGTCTGACGGGCCTTCTCCCGCGCCTTAGCGAAGACGGGGAAGAGGATCGCCGCGAGAATCGCGATGATCGCGATGACCACGAGCAGCTCGATCAGCGTGAAGGCAGAGCGCGTGCGGTGCGTCACTTTCGGTCTCCTCTCCTGGTACGGGCTCCATCCGAGCCCGTGGAGATCCTGCTGCATCCGCGTTAGGCGCGCGTTGGGCCGGGGTGGCGGTACGGCCAACGTACGGTTGGCGTTCGGTTGGCCTCGGCGTCGCGAGCGAGAGGCAGGAACTCCTCTCCCCCGCGCCAAAGGTGTGGTCAGGCGCCGAATCGGGCGCCCGCCCACTGCATCCCTCCCGTGGGGGAGGCGCGCGAAGGGGAGTCACCGCACCATGGCCATCCCATTGCTCCTCGCGTTCAGCCTGGTCGTCCAGCCGGAGCCGGTCGTCTCCGCCCGGACCCTCGTCCCCGCCTACCGGGAGACCCTGTACGCTTCGGTTCCGCTCGATGAGGGCCGCTTCGGCGTCTGGCTCACGCTGCCGCCGGAGGTGGCGCGCGCGACGCTCAAGGGGCGGCTGGTCGACGAGAACGGCGTGCCACAGGGGGAGAGTGTCGCCGAGGGCGTCGCCAGCGGCTTCTACGAGCTGGCTTTCGCGATCGTTGACGCGAGCCCGGGGCGGTACAGCTTCGAGGTGACGGCCTGGGACGGCGAGCGGCAGCTCGGCCTCGCGACGAGTGAGCTGACCATCGCGCGGCCCGGGCGTGCGGAGTCAGTGCTCGACCATGCGGGCGCGCTCCGCCTCGGCGGCCGGCCCTTCCTGCCGATCGGCTACGCGGGCAACGCCAACGATCCCTCGCGCTTGCCGGGGATGGGTTTCGGGCTGTACCTCCCGACGGGTGGGGAGCCGTTCACGCCGGAGTCACTCGCCCGTGCTCAGGGCAGCCTCTACGGTCTCGTACCCGCCCCCGCCGAGCCCGCGCCCTGGATCGAGACCGGCGCCGTTGCCGCCTGGCTCCTGCCCGCGCCCGACCGGGGCGCGTATCAGGCTCTGGCCGATGCCGACCCCTACCGCCCGATCGCGCTCGCGGTCGAGTGCGGGGTGTGGGAGTCGCCCGAGTGGCCCGAGGTCTGGGGCTCGGCCGACGTCTTCGTGCTCCGGATGGCCGCGGGCGAGCCCTCGTCCGACGCGGCCTCGGTCGCCGGGTTGATCGCCGCGGGCGGTGGCTCCGACGCGGTCTGGTGCCTGCTCCCGGCCGGGCCGGAAACGCCCGTCGCCGAGACCGCGGCTCGGGTCTGGGCCAGCCTCACGGCGGGAGCCCGCGGGGTCGTGTTCGAGTCGCCCGGAGAGCGCCCGGCGGAGCTTGCCGAGCGGCTTGAGCCCCTCCTCGCCGACCTTGTCGCGACCGGCTCCGTCTGGCTGGCGCCGGTCTCGGCGCAGGCCGTCACGGGCTCCGACCCGCGTGTCCTCGTGAGCACCCGCCGGATCGGCAGCGACCGGTGGGTCGCCGCGGTGAACACCGCCGGCGAGGACCTCACCGTGCGGCTCACGGGCATGACCAGCGTTCCCGGGACGCGGATCCAGGACTGGCCCTCCGGGCGAGAGCGCGCGCCGGAAGCCGATGGGACATTCACGGAGACCCTGGGTGCGCACGCGTTCCGGCTCTGGGCGGTCCGGTAGCGCGAGCCGGCGCCGCCCTACCGCGCCTCGACCGCGCGCGCGCGCTTGCGGGGCGCCGCGGCGGGCTTGCGTCCGGTGGCGGTTGCCACTCTCCGCGGCGCGGCGACGCGGCGTTTGCGGAACACGAGGATGTACTGGTGGTGGACGTTGCTCACGAAGGCGTAGGGGATCCCGTAGGGGTAGAGGGTCTTGTTGTCCTGCGCGAGGACCGTCACGCCACTGAGCACCCAGCCGCGGCGCTCCATCTCGGCCGAGAGGTCGGCATGGAAGAGCACGAACCGCTCGCCGTGGCGGAAGTCGGAGACGACGACCGCCATGTACCGCCCGGCCCGCACAACGCGGAGGCACTCCTCGAAGATCCCGCCGAGGCGCGTGACGAACTCGTCGTAGTCCTCGATGTTGCCGAGGTCGTCGTCGGCGTCGCTGTAGGTGGTCGCGAGGCCGCGGGCCAGCCGCTCGGCCTGGGCCTTCATCGAGGGGCGCTTGTTGAGGATGAACCAGTAGGGCGGTGAGGTCACGGCGAAGTCGACCGACTCGTCGGGCAGCGTGCGTAGCACCTCGGCGCTGTCGCCCTCGAGCACCTCAGGGTCGTTGGCCGTGCCGAGCAGCGGGGTCTCGCGATCGAGCCGCTCCCGGGCGATCCGGGCCCAGTCGGGGCTCAGCTCGATGCCCATCGCGCGCCGGCCGGCCCGTCGGGCGGCGACGAGCGACGAGCCGACCCCGGCGAAGGGGTCGAGCACCGTCTCGCCTTCCTTCGAGAAGAGCCGGATGAGCCGCTCGATGTCGGGCTCGGAGAATGTGGCCGGGTGGCGGCTCTTGAGCCGGTCTCGGGGCGGTGTGATACTGTAGACGAAGCTGGAGAGGACCTGGCCGAGGATCTGCTCGGCGTCCTCGTGGCCGCGTTGGTCGAGCAGCCATTCCGCGAACTCCTCGAGCGCCCGGTTGACCCGTGGGGCGTCGACGGGAGGGGCCGCGGAGAGCCAGAAGCTCTTCGTCGCGCGCAGCCACTCCCTGCAGGAGAGATCGTTCAGGGCGTTCCGAGGGTGCACCTCGCCCTGACGGGAAGCCATTGCCATGTGTTCGCGGCCTCTCTCAGATGGTCTGGGAACACGGAACAAACTGCCCGGGCCGGGGGGGAGTTCAGCCGGCGGCCGCGCCGGCGGCGAGGATGGGATGAGTCCGATCGCGCGGTCCTCGGCATCGTCGATCGACGTCGCACGGCGGCCCGGGAAGGCCGCCCCGGGGGTGCTCCACGTCTGCCTCGGCGGCCGAGCCCGCAGCCGGAGTTCGCTCGCCCGGGTGCTCCCGCTCCTCGCCCGGCCCCCGTATGGCCACCCCACGGCCCTGCTGACCGACGACCTGCCGGTGCTGCTGCGCCGCGCGAGCCTCGCGGCGATCCCCTACCGGGTGCTCGAGGGCCCACCGGAGGGCTGGTGCGGCGCACTCCGGACCGTGCACGCGGCGCGGGCCCTGGCACACCAGGTCGGCGCCCGCATCGTCCATGCCCACGGCTACGCCGCGCTCCCGCTCGGGGCCCGGATCGCGACCCGGCTCCGGCTGCCGCTCCTGTTCTCGGCCGACGACGCGCCGCCATCCGAGGATGAGGCCGGGCTCAACGGCCACCGTCCGAGCCGCGCCTTCACGCCGCTCGGGGTCTTCGCGGAACCGGCCGAGCGACTGCTCCGCTGCCCCGTGGAGGTCGTCCCCGGTCCGGTCGATCCACGGGACTACGGCGGCGACCACTCGCCGGAGCAGGTCGCCTACGACCTCGCTCTCGACCCCACCACGCTGCACATCGGGATGGTCGGCGACCTCGAGAGCCCCGCATGCGGAGGCGAGGCGTTCGTCCGCGCCGCCGCACGGACCCTCGAGCGCATCCCCTTCTGCGAGTTCGTGGTGATCGGGGAGGGCCGTGAGCGCGACCGGATGGAGGCTCTCGCCCACCGCGAGCGCGTGCTGGGCCGCTTCCGGTTCCTCGCGCCGACCGTCGGCCTGCCGCGAATGCTGCTCGCGCTCGATGCCATCGCCTTCCCGGGCAGCCCGTGCCTGTACCCCTGGGAGCTGCTCGATGCGGCCGCGAGCCCCGTACCCCTCGTCGTGGCCGACCACCCCGTCCATCGCGAAATGCTCGCAGGCGCGCAGGAGGTGGAGTGGCTGCCCGCGGGCGAGGTCGAGCCGCTGGCGACGTACTTCCTGCGCGTGCTCGGCCGAGCCGGCAAGCAAAGGGGCCGGGCCGACACCTACATCGTGACGCGCTCCGCCGAGGGGCCCACGCTCGTCCGCGCGCGCCCCTCCTCGACGGGGTACGACCTCTCCTCGGGAGAGCTGAGCGCGTACGAGATCCTCGCCGACGACTTCTCCCGCCGCCGCGAGCTGGTCTTCCGGCGGCATGCGCTCCCCTCGGTCCTCGCGCGGCTCTCGGCCGCCTATCACAGCAGTTCGGAGACCGCACCATGACCGTGCTCTGGCTGAGCCTCGCGCTGCTCTCACCGGCCCTCTCGGGGAGCGATCCCGACCTCTCGGAGGCGGCCGCCCCGTCCGGCCCGACGATCCCGGGGGCCGATATCGACCTCCCCGACGCCGCCTACCTGCTCGTGGTCGACGACCTCTCGCTCGCGGCCGCGAGCGGTGGATGGTTCCCGATGTTGCAGCGGCTGCTCGACGACTCCGACGCCGCGATCCTCAACTGCCGCACCCGCAGCGACAGCTACGACTCGGGCAAGATCCACCGGCGCGCCTATCTCCACGCCGCGGCCGCGGGGCGGCGGCTTCCGGTCGGTGGATCGGAGCAGATTGGGCTTGCCGAGCCTGGCTGGGTCCGCTACGACGGCCTCGAAGCGGCCGAGCCCTACGGCCGCCTCGGCCAGGCCCTTGAGGAGGGGGGCTGGCGCGTGGCCGCGACGTCGCTGCTCCCGCCCGATACCGACGGCCCGCCCGACATCGGCCTGCTGGCGCTGAACGCGAGCCGCGAGGCGCGGTTCGTGGACTGCGACGAACTCCGCACGGTCGCGGCCGAGGCGCCGCCCGCGCCGACGCTGTTCGTCGTGGCCGCGATGCCCGAACAGGCCGAGCTGCTGCTCCCCCGCCTGCGCGATGCCGCCGACCGCACCGGTGTCCCGCTGTTTCTGCTCGCGATGCCCCCGCGCGGCGAGACCTGGGCGAGCGAACGCATGGCGCTCTTCCTCCGCTACGGGACGGGCCCCGGCCTGCTCGGGACCGCGACGACCCGTCGCGCCGGCGTGATGCGGATCACCGACATCTGCCCGACCGTGCTCGCCTCGCTGGGCCTCGAGCCGCCGCTCGACATGGAGGGCCGCGCCGCATGGCGGACCCGGCCCCGCGCCGAAGGCAACGCCGCGACGCTGGCCGGGCTGATGTCGGCGGTGCTGACCTCCGAGAAGGGGCGGACGCCGCTCTTCCGGACCCTGGTGCGCTTCACGCTGCTGCTGGCCTTCTTCGCGGCGGCGGTGTGGCCCGCGCGGGGCGACAGCACCGGCCGGCGGCTGCTCCGGATGCTCGGCCTGTGGTGCCTGGTGCCGGTCCCCGCCTTCCTGCTGTGCTTCAGCACGCGGGAGGGCTTGGCGTTCGTCGGCTCGACCATGCACCTCCTCGGCCGGTTCGAGATGATGACCCCTGCGGCCCGGTCGGTCCACGTCTACTGGACCCTCGCGGCCCTGGCGGCGCTGCTCGGCTGGGTCCTGCTCGACGGTTCGCTTCGTGTTCGGAGATCGGCGCCCTGGGTCGATGAGGTTGCCGACTTCGTCCAGCTTCTCACGCGCGCCCTGGGCCTCGGCCTGATGGTCTTCCCGGCGATGCTCGTTCTGCCCGTCTTCACCGATGGCGCTCTCCCCGCGCGCGGCGTGATGCGCGCGCTCTTCGCGGCGGCGGGGACGGGTGGCTTCCTCGCCGCGCTACCGTGGCGGCGGCTCGCGGTGGTGCTCGCCTGCGCGGCCGGTCCCGTCACCTTCACGATCGACCAGCTCACGGGCGGGAACCTCGCGGCCTTCAGCTTCTTCGGCTACTGCCTGTCGCGCGACAGCCGGCTGTACGGGATGGGCAACTCGCTCTGCATCCTGTTCGTCGTGCAGACGCTTCTGCTCGTGGGGGTCCTCGCGGGTCCGCGGGGCGCACGGAGCGGCCGCGACACCCGGCGTCGAGTCGCGCTGGCAGCGCTGCTGCTCGTCCCCACCTTCGTCATCGGCTCGCCCACGCTGGGGGCGCAGACGGGCGGGCTCCTGTACGGCGCCTTCGCGCTCGCGCTGGCCGCCGGTGTGGGCTTCGGGAGCGCCACGGCGGTGCTCCTGTGGCTGGTGATCGGCCCGCTGCTGGCCGGGGGCGTGCTGCTGCTCGGAGCGTGGCTCGACGTCCGGCTGCACAAGGACCCGACGACCCACTTCGGCCTCGCGCTCAAGGATGTTCTCGACGGCAACTCGGAGTGGGTCCGCCGGACGATCGAGGGGCGCTTCCGCCTGATGCGGGAGCGGTTCAGCTACCCGCTGTGGTGGGGTCCGATCGGCGCGGCGGGGTTGCTCGTGCCGTGGGCCGCGGTCGGCCCGGAGGCCGAGGACGCTCCCCCGCTGGCCTACATCGCGGCGGGGCTGGCAACGGCGGTCTTCGCGGGGCTCACCGACGACTCGGGCAACGTGATGGTCGCGATGGGCTGCGTGCCGCTCGTGGCCGCCGTCCTGCTGCGGGCCGCGGGGCGGTACGAGACGAACGAGGGCTGATCAGAGGGTGAAGGAGCCGATGATCTCGCCCACCCGGGCGAACTCGCGGTTGGCGGGCTCGCGACCGTGGAGGTCGGCCGCGAGCCGGTAGCTCCAGACGCTCACCCACGTCCGCAGGCCGATCTCCCACGTGTAGAGGTAGTACTCGCGGCCATCCTCGGAGGCGCGCTCGGAATAGGCGGTCTTCGCGAGCCCCAGTCCCTCGCGCATCGAGGCCCCGGCGTGATGGGCGGCGGCCTCGCCGATGACCTCGCGCGCTTCGATCTCCACCGCGTCCGGCCCCGCCTCGACGACCGTCATGCACAGCTCGCCGGGCCCGGCGGGCGCGGAGTGGAAGCGGTAGCTGTGGGCCGCGCCGTTGGGCGCGGCCGACCAGCCCGGCGGCAGGGCGACGAGGAAGCGTCCGGCGGGCTCGCGCCACCACGTCGGGCCGGTCACGGGGCGTCAGTCCCCGATGATGCGCTCCCAGACCTTGCGGAAGAACCCGCGCGGCTCCTGGGGCACATCCTCGTTGCGCAGCTCCGCGAGCTGCCGGAACAGCGCCTGCTCCTCCGCCGTGAGATCGGAGGGCGTGTGGACTCGGACGAAGACGTGCAGCTCGCCGCGCCGCTGCGCGTTGCGCACGGCCGGGAGCCCCTTGCCCGCGAGGCGGAAGTGGCTGCCCGTCTGGGTGCCGGCGGGGAGATCGACGGTCAGCTCCTCGCCGTCGAGGCCGGTGAGCTGGAGCTGGTCGCCCAGCGCGGCTTGGCTGAAGGTGATCGCGATCTCGGTCGCCAGCTCGGTGCCGCGGCGGTCGAAGCGGTCGTGGTCCTTGACGTGGCAGACCACGTACAGGTCGCCGGGAGGGCCCCCGTGGCGGCCTGCCTCACCCTGTCCCCGGAGCCGCATCCGGTCGCCGTCCTCGACGCCCGGGGGGACCGTGATCGTGAGCGTGACCTGCTGGACCGAGCGGCCCTCGCCCCGACACTCGGAGCAGGCCTGCTCGACCACCCGGCCCGCGCCGTGGCAGGTGGGGCAGGTCGTCGCGGTGGTGAACTGGCCGAAGAAGGTCGACTGGGAGCGCGCGACCCGACCCGCGCCGCGGCAGGTCGCGCAGGTCTGGTAGCCATGGCCGGGCTCGGCGCCGGAGCCGTCGCAGTGGCTGCAGTACTCGGGCTTGCTGACCTCGACCTGGCGCTCGCAGCCCGTGAGCACCTCCTCGAGCGTCAGCTCGAGGTCGTAGCGCAGGTCGGAGCCGCGCCCACTGTCGGTCTGCGTGGCCCCGCCACCGCCGAAGAAGCTGGAGATCAGGTCCTCGAGATCGATCGGGAAGCCGAAGCCGCCGAAGCCCCCGCCACCGGGCGCGCCGCCACCGTTGCCGCCGTTGCGGACGGCCTCATAGCCGTAGCGGTCGTACCGCTGGCGCTGCTGGGGGTCGCTCAGGACGCTGTAGGCGAGCGAGAGTTCCTTGAACTTCTCCTCGGCGTCCTCTTCGGGGTTCACATCGGGATGGTACTGCCGGGCGCGGCCACGGTAGGCGCGCTTGATCTCTTCCTGGGATGCCTCCCGGCTCACCCCGAGGATCTCGTAGAAGTCACCGGACACTTCGACCAGTCCCCTGCCTTCGGGAGGAGGCCGGCCCCGCGGGGCGGCCGCGAGGCGCTACGCCTCGGCGTCGAGTTCCTCGTCGAAGGCGTCGTCGTCAAAGCTGCCGTCGCCCGGCATGTCGGCGAGGGCGAACAGGTCGTCCTCGAGATCCCCCTGGTTCTCGGTCGGGGGAGCCTGCGGGCGGGCGGGCTCGGCGGCCGCAAGGTACTCGGCCGGATCGACGCGCACCTCGGCGCTGCCGATCTCCTGGAGTGCGACGGTCACGGGGTTGCGCGCGATGGTGTCGACCCGCGGGGCGGAGCCGTTGCGGATCTGCTGCCCCCGCTTGGCAACCGCGACGACCAGGGTGTACTTCGAGCCGACCTTGTCGACCAGGATATCGAGGTTGCGATCACGCATTGGGTGGGAGACCTCCGTGGTCCGTTCACGTCCATGCAGAAGTTGACTCTATCGAATCCGGGCCACGGCGGTCAAGATTCGGGAATCCCGCGGGCCCGCAGCTAGGGCAGGCGGTCGTAGACGACGATCGCCGCGCCGGGCCGGGTCGGGACGGCCACCGTGAGTCCGGGGCCCATCAACTCGGCCCCCGATACGTCCCGCGGCTCCCGCGTGTCGAGGTCCATCACGCGGTAGGTCGCCTTGGGGTCGAGCCCCCGCAGCGTCACGGTGAGCGCGTCACCGGGGCACTCGGCGCGGCGGTAGACCTGCACGACCCCCTGCCCCTCCGCGGCCAGGTGGAACTGCCACGCGAGCCACGCATCGGGCGCGAGGCTGTAGGGCGTCAGCGGCCAGAAGTCACCCCAGTAGCAGCGGGAGGCCCGCCGCCATTCACCGAGGCGAGCCGGGATCTGGCTCAGGTCGCCCCCGCCGTGGTCGTCGATCCCCACGCCCAGCACCTGCGCGATCCGGCTGCGGGAGAGGTAGACGTCGTCGGTGACGATCCCCACCGCCGCGAAGTATGGGATCCACAGCGAGAGGCCGTAGGTTTGCCCCTGCACGCCGACGGGGTCCTCGGCGTAGTCGCTCTTCGTGTACGGGACCCCGCGCCGCATGCTCTCGAGATCGTTGCGCCGGCCGCCGCTCGCGCAGTTGTCGTAGAGGAGATCGGGGTGGCGCCGCAGGAGTTCGTCCCAGTAGGCCAGCATCCCCGTCACGTAGTGGTTCTCGGTGATCCCTTGGCGGTCGGGCGCGTCGTGCGCGCGCCAATGGGGGAGCGGGTCCATGTTGAAGTCCTGGCGGTAGATGTCCAGGTCGAGCGAGGTGACCATCGCGTCGACGTGCTCGACCACCCAGCGCCAGGCTTCCGGGTTGCCGAAGTCGAGCAGACTGTCGCCCGGGGCGGTGAGCAGCCACTCCGGGTGCTCAGTGGCCAGCCACGTCCCCTGCCGTACCCGTTCCGGCTCGAACCACAGCACGCTCCGGATCCCGCGCGCGCGCAGGTGCCGGGTGACCGGCTCGAGCCCGTTCGGGAAGCGGGCCGGGTCGGGCTCCCACGTACCGGTGCAGGTCCAGTCTCCGTTGCACGGGTACCAGCCGGCGTCCATCCACCACAGGTCCGGCGTGTAGCCTTGCGCCAGGTAGGAGTCGACGGCCTGCTTCTGGTTCTCCTCGGTCGCGCCGACCATCATGTTCGTGTGCTGGCTTGCGCCGATCCACAGGTAGGGGGGGAGCTTCCCGCCGGGGCGGTGGATGTTGTGGGTGATGAACCAGCGGCGCCAGAGGTTCTGCGCCCGGAGCCAGTCATCGCTCGCGGCGCCCGGTCCGGCCTGCCAGAAGAGGAGCGCCACCAGCGGCGTGCGCACCTCCTCGCCGGGGTGGAGCCGGAAGTGGGTCAGCTCCTGCCCGATGCGGACGCTCACACCGGACTCCTCGCCGACCCACTCGGAGGCCCACTGGCCGGGCCAACCGACGGCCACGATCACGCCCTGGCGTCCGGGCAGCTCCAGGTCGAAGTAGGAGAGGTCGGAGTTCGTCGAACGGCCGCCCGCCGCCCCGATCCGAAGGGAGGCCCCCGGCGCGAGCGCCGTCTCGAGCGGCTGATAGTCCCGGGCCTCGCAGGGGCTCCCGACGGCGTGGTGGAGGAGACCGCCGCCCCCGCCGGCGCCGTGGAACGCCGTCTCCAGCGCCTGGACCGACTCCAGGACCGGTGTATCGACCGGCCCCGTGTTGCGGAGGTACACGGTCCACTCCACAACGGGGAAGTCGCGGTACTCCACGCCCACGCAACGGACCTCGAGCCCCGTGCGCGGGTCGGTCCACGTCACCGTGCGGCGGGTGCGGTCGGCGCCGAGGGCCTCGGACGACCGCTCCGACGGCAACGTGGCCAGCAGCTCCGTCGAGGGATGGCCGTCGTACGTGAAGGAGAATGGCGCGTCGTCCGACTTCCCCCCGAGGGCCGCGCCGGCCCAGCGCCGGCCCACCGCGATCTCGGCCGAGGTCGGCGAGACGGCGGCCGAGGCCGAGAGACCGGCCTGCACCGTGGAGACCCCGAATGCGACCATGCCGATCAGCAGCGTCATGTGATGACCCTCCCCAGGAACCTGACGGCGAGCACGACCGGTGGGAGCGTAGCACAGCGGAGCGCGACGCGACAGCCCCTGCAGGTCGCCGCCGGCCGAGCGGGAAGATCCCCCGCGATGGGCTGCTCTACAGGGCCGTTCGCTCCATGCCGCGCGTATCGGAGGCGTCACCATGCTTTCCCTCCTCCCGCTGCTTCTCTCGCTCCAGGCGCCGTGGACGACCGACCTGCTCTCCCAGAGCGCCGAGTGGCCCGCACGGCCCGACTGGGTCGGACCCCAAGCTGCCGCCACGTACTCCGCACGGGCGGAGGAGGGGACGCTCACCCTTCGGGTCGATGCGGCGCGGATGAAGTGGTTGCGTCCCGTCCGGTGCGCCCCGCGCGAGATCGCGCCGTGGCTCGTGCTGCGCTACCGCGCCACGGGTCTCGGGGGCGGCGCCGCGGACGACGACTACTTCCTCTGGGCCGACGACGGCTCGCGCGAGGGGCGGACGCTCCTGCGATGCGCCGACCTGACGGCCGATGGCGAATGGCGCGTGCTAGCACTGCAGCTCGACGTCGCGGGGCTCGCGGGTGACCCCTCGGCCCTCGCGCTGCAGCTCATCGCGGGCCCGGGGCCGGCCGAGGTCGAACTCACGGAGCTGCGGCTGGCAGCCGAGCCGCCCGAGGACGCGGCCGTGCTCGGGGCCGCCCCCGAGACGGCGGCGGCGCCCGTGACGGTGACGCTCCCCGATCCCGACCTCTGGGCCGCTCAGCCGAGTTGGCTCGGCAACCCGGGGCCCGGGACGGTCGGTCGCGCGCGGGGCCTGCGCTTCACCTGCGCCGAGGCGGGGACCGGGGTGAAGTGGTCGGCCGCCCTCGACGCGCCCCTTGACCTGACGGGCTTCCGCTACGCGGTGCTCCGGTACCGGGCCGCCGGCGGAGGGGCGAGCGACTACGCCGTGTGCGCGATGGGCAAGGAGGCCTACGCCGCCCTCGCGCTCCCGACCGAGCTGGCCCAGGATGGCGGCGTCCACACCGTCTGTCTCCCCCTCTCGGGGGTCCTCGCGACGGTGCCCTCGCTCGAGCGGCTGGCCGTACAGGTGCAGGCGCGGAAGCCGGGCGCCTGGCTCGAGCTGCTCGAGCTGAAGCTCACCGGCGCACCCGAGCGCGAGAGCCTCGCCGACCTGCTCCCGGCCTGCTCCGGGCTTGGCGAGGGCTGGAGCCTGCTGGACCTCCCCCCCGGGCGGGGGGCCTCGGCCGACGACTCCGCCACGATCCTCCGCGCCGCCGGCCTCAGCGATGCCCCCCTCGCGAGCCTGTGCGTCTACCGGGACGTCCCCTTCGCGCCGGTCGCGCCAGCCTTGGCCCCCGTGATCCCTCTCGGCTCACGGGGGGAGCTGCGGCTGGCGCCGGGAGCGGTCGGGCGCGAGCTGTACCTTCTGGCCGCCGTCGGGATGATCGGCGACGACCAGCCGGCGCGCGGGGGCGGGCGGCTCCGCCGGGCGCCCGACCCCGATCGCTTCGTGGTCGAGGTCTCCTACAGCAACGGCGCTCGATGCGACTGCGTCCCCTCCCTGCTCGCCCCGAGCGACGAGGGCGACGACGACTGGGGCCTCGCGCGCGGGCTGTGCGTGCTGCGCTGCCCGCTGCCGGCCGATGCGGCGGTGTCGGGGGTGCGTCTCCTCGTCCGCAGCGACCAGATCGGCCTCTCGCTGCTGGGCGCGACGCTCCGGGCCGGCGCGCCGCGCCACCCGACGCGGGAGGATGGCTATCGGATGCTCCCGCCGCGCAACCTGGCCCCCTGGCTCCCGCCGACGGGGGAGTGCATCGCGCACCAGGTCGCGGGGGAGTACATCGTCGAGACGCCCGAGGTGCGCGCGGTTCTGGTGATCGGCGAGCAGGGCCTGGAACTCACGAGTCTGTGGCACAAGTCCCTCCAGCGCGAGCTGCTCGCGGAACCGGTGCGGCCGCTCCTGCGGGTACGGGTCGACGGCGAGGAGCCACCGGCGCTGTGGATCGCTGAGGGCCACTACATGGCGCGGGTGGGCGAGATCGGCATCAGCCTTGCCGTGACGGCCGACCCTTCCTTCGGCGTCCGGATGGAGGCGGCGGCCTCGAACCTGGGCGAGAGGCCGCACGAGGTCGAGGTCCTCGGACCGGTGGTCCGGCTTCGGATGCCCGGGCCCGGCGAGCCGACCTACTGCTTCCCCGACGCCGCGGCCGTCGTCTCCGACCGCGACACCGACCTCTCCGGCCCCTACGCCGGCTGGGGCGTCCGCCACCAGTTCCTCGCCGCGAGCACGGCAGACGGCGCCGGCGGTGTCGCGCTCGTCCAGCCGAACACGGAGCCGATCGAGCGCGGCTACCGGCTCACGAAGCGGGGCGCCGAGGTGACGCTCGGCGTCTCCTACCCACGGCGGATGCTCGCCCCGGGCGCCATCCGCGAGCTGGGCCCGACGTGTCTCGCGACCTACGCGGGCGACTGGCATGTCGCGCTCGCGCGCTACCGGGCGTGGCGCCGAGGCGCCCTCGCACCCATCGGACCCCGACCCGACTGGTTCCGCCGCGTCTGGAACTTCCGCCAGCGCTTCCTCCACTGGCTCGACCCGCTGTGGGCCGATAGGACCAAGCCGATCGACCTGATGCCGGCCCTCGACGAGGCCGAGCGCGCGTTCGGCGGCGCCGAGTACCTGCACCTGTTCGACTGGGGCAACGTGCCGGACGTCGGTCGGGTCTATGGGAGGCCGGGTGATCCCGACCCGGCCGACTCCTGGCCGGGCGGGTACCCGGCATTGCGCGACGCGATCCGCACGATGCGCTGGAACGGAGTGCGCGTCGGGCTGTACATCGAAGGCTATCTCCTCGAGACGAAGGGTCCGCTCGGGCAACGGATCGGCGAGCAGGTGGCGATCCGCGACCCGGAGGGCAGAGCGCGCTACTGGCCCGACGCGACCGAGGTGTTCGCCTGTCCGGCGGTCGAGGAGTGGCGGGCGATCCAGGCCGAGACCTACCGCAGGGCCGTCGACAACCTCGTGCCCGACGGGATGTACGTCGACGAGTTCGGCTTCTGCTCCGACTGGCGGCAGTGCTTCGCGCCGACCCACGGCCACGCGGTCCCCGACAACCCGGCGCTCAACGAGGCGGGGATGCTACGGCGCATCCGGGCCGGGATCGACGCGGCCCGGCCGGGCGTGGCGCTCTACTCGGAGGAGTCGCCGCCCGACGTGAACGCGCCGCTGCTCGATGGCAGCTTCACCTACTCGATGCAGCGGGCGCTCAACCTGGGCCGTGAGCTGCCGCTCAACCTCTACCGGTTCGTCGACCCGAGCTTCAAGACCATCGAGATCCTCGTGTGCGACAAGCCGACGGCCGACTGGGTGAGCGGTCCGGCGTGGGTCTTCTGGGGCGGCGAGGGGATCTGGCTGGAGGGGCCCGCCGAGGAGTGGTTCGCCCCCGAGACGCGCGCCATGATCCGCCGCTGCCACGCGCTGCTCCTCGAGCACCAAGAGGCGTTCGCCTCGGACGACGTGACGCCGCTCGTCCCGACGCTCGCCGAGGGGATCTACGCCAACCGCTTCGTGGGGCCGATCGAGACGGTCTACACGCTGTACAACGCGCGCCACACAAGCTACGACGGGCCGGTCCTCGCGCTCCCCCAGGGCACGAGCGAGGCGCTCGACGCGTGGAGCGGCGGCACGGTGCTCGCCGCCGAGGACTACCCGGGCGGCCACGCGATCCGCGTCCGACTCGCCCCGCAGTCCGTGGGATGCATCGTCGTGAAGGGCAGGTAGTGAGCCGGCCCGGGAGGTTGCAGCCTACAGGCACGAGCGGTCGACCGGGGCCGGAAGCCAGCCGGACATGTCCGGCCGACGCACCCGCTCGAGGCGCTCGGCCGCAGTGCGGACCGTGGCGAGCAGGCTCCCGTAGTCGGGGTCATCAGTGTCCGCGAAGACCGCCTGCCCGCACGACTCGCGCCCACCGGCCGCGCGAGCCAGCGGAGCCACGAGGAAGTCGTTCCACTCGGGGTGCTCGAGGCGCACGTAGCCCTGGCTGGGCAGCCCACCCGCGTGGCAGGTCACGCAGCGGCGCGCCGCGACGTCGGCGAGTCGGGCGTCCAACTCGGCCGGGTAGACGCGCCGTCCGCCCTCGCCCGACGGATCGGTCATCTCGTAGGTGCTGTAGTACGGAATGTTGAGGTCGATCCAGGCGAAGATCCGCCGACGCGCGGCCTCGTCGAGCCGTACGCGCGGGGCGCCGTCCGGGTCGGGGTGGCCGGCGAGCAGCAGCTCGGTCAGCCGGCTCGCGGGAGAGCCCCAGGCGCGTGGGGCGATCTCCAGGATGTTCGCCTCCTGGCCGTTGCGCGTGTCGATCCAGCTCACCCAGCCCCGACTCAACGTCTCGTAGGAGACGCTGAACCAGTCGGTCTTGTCGCCCGAGAGATCCATGCGCTTCGGGGCTGCCGGGCCGTCGTGGCAGCCGACGCAGTGGCGGTCGAGAACGGGCTGGACGATGGCCGTGTAGTCGAAGGGGCCCTCTCCCCACTCCGGCGGCTCGAGATCGCGCACCGGGGCGTGAACGGCCTCGAGCGGCAGGCTCGTCGGGGTCTCGGTCCGGGGCTCGTGGCAGCCGACGCAGCCCTGCACCTCGCCGGGCATGAAGTGCGTGAAGCTCCGCATCCGCTGCACGGCGCGGCCCTCGGCATCGAGTGCCTCGAAGTACAGCGGGACGCCGGTCGGCACGCGGAAGCTCGCCGAGCCGTCATCGGCCACCGCCACCTCGCCCCAGACGCTCTTCACCCCGTAGGCGGCGCCGCACGAGATGACCGGCCGCTGGAAGCCGAAGCCGAGCACCTCGGTGCGCAGCGACTTGGCGCGTTCCTCGATCACGCGGATCCGTCGGACTGCCCCGGGCGCGACGGTGGGAGC
>CAZRDB010000052.1:0-11857 GCA_964598695.1 uncultured Armatimonadia bacterium | reverse complement strand
CTGCAACTGCGCCGGACCTGGATCGCGCCCTTCGCCGTCGATGCACCGCCGTCGGGGGCGATCGCCCCCGCGCGCACGGGGGGCCGCGGCCGCGGCCGGTTCGGTTGCGGGGCGTACCCGCCCATTGCGCCGCGTCGCGGGAGGACCCGTGCCCAGCGGCCGTCGCGCGTCCCGAGGTAGAGGCTCCCCTTGTAGGAGGCGAGGAACCGATCGGCATCGAGCGGCGAGGGGCTCTCGAAGCCTCCGGTGACGAAGTTGCCGTCGCCCTGGTCGACCCGGCCGATCTCGACCTGTGGCGTGAGGTTCGTGAGCGCCTCCTGCGCGTTGAGGCCCTTGCGCCGGTCGACGAGCGCCACCGCCCCACGGATCGGGCCGTTGTGGGCGGCCAGGGTGCAGAGCACCTCGTCGGAGCCCGGGACGCACTGGGCCTCGAGGAAGCTCGCGGGACTCAGGACCCGGTTGCCGTAGAAGGCCGCGAGGCCCGTCCCGTCGGGGTTGATCGTCCACAGGCTCTGGATCGGGATCGCCGGGCGATCGACATACTCCCAGCGGCTGTAGAGGATGCGGCCGTCGGGCAGCACCGAGGGGGTGAAGTCGTTGACGTAGTTGGCGGAGAGACGACGGACGTTGCCGCCGTCGGCCTCCATGCGATGCAGCGTGCCGGCGGGCGTCGTGAAGCACAGCGCGAACCCGGAGCCGCGCGTCGAGCAGAAGGCGATGCCTCCGTCGGGCAGCCAGCAGCCGTTGTAGTCGTGCCAGGGTCCCTCGGTGAGCTGCACGAGGCCCGTGCCATCGAGGTTCACGGCGTACAGGTGGTAGCCGTCGGCCGGCCCCTTGCGCCAACTGAACAGCACGCGCGCCCCGGCGAAGTCGAGGTCGGCGTCCAGAATCTGGCCGCCGGCGGCGTCGACCAGCAGCCGGGGCTGGCCGGAGGGGAGCGCCACCCGGTAGAGCCCTCCACCGGGCCGGAAACCCTCGCAGTACGCGGTGTAGACGTGGGAGGGGTTCAGCTCCTGTCGCTCGATGGCGACCACCTCGCCGAAGCCGAGCCCCGACCGGGCGAGTTCGCGCTCCAGCTCCGCCGATGTCTCCGGCGCCTGCAGGAACGCCCCGCGGAAGCGACGGAAGAAGGCGGTGTCGGGAGACTGGTCGTAGACCTCGATCTCGGCCGCGCCGGGGTTGGCGCCGCCGTGTGAGCTGGTGAAGCGAATCTCGAGCCTCCGCACCGTGCGCTCGCCGAGGGCAACGCACTGGGGGCCCTCATCCGGGGCGAAAGCGCCGCGCGCGATCGGCTCCTCGGCGCCGTCGGCCCGGACCTCGTACTCGTGCCAGCACTCCTCCGGCATGAACGCGGTCCGCCCGTAGTAGGCGAGGGTCGCGACGCGCGTCGGACGCTCCCACGCGAGCGTGAAGACGGCGCCCTCGCGGGAGGTCGCTCCGTCGACGCACCAGGCCCGGTCGGTGTCGGGCGGGGCCAGCGGGATCGTCCCGTCGATCGCCCCCGGCGCCGCGTAGGCGGGCGAGAACTCGGACGACGCCGTCGCGGTGGCCCGGAGGGCGACGTTCATGGGAAGCCGCTTCACGGGCGGGAGCGCCTCGTCGGGCGGGCTCTCGCTCCACACCTGCACCTCGGCGGCGCCGGGGTTGGCCCCCCCGAACGAGCCCGCGAACCGCAGCTCCAGACGCCGCGCCCGGCGGGGTGGGAGCGGGATCCGTTGCGGCCCGGCGTTCTGCTCGAAGGACGCGTGGGCCACGATCTCCCCATCGACGGTCACCTCGCAGGCGCGGAAACACTCGCTGAGCATCCATGCCACGCGGCCGTAGTAGATGACCTCGGCCACGGGAACCGGCTCGGGCCACTCGAGAGTGAGGGTCGCCCGGTCGCCCCAGGCGTCGCCCCGTACGGCCCAGGCACGCCCGAGGTCGTCCTGGCTGAGCAGCTCGGGGATCCGGCCGTCGGCCACGAGACGCGGCTCATAGTCGGCGGAGTACCACGACGAGGCCGAGGCGGTCGCGCGGGGGGCGAGGTTCTCCGGCGCCGCGTGGGCGGCCCACGCGAGGGCGAGCAGGGCGACAGTGGCGACACGCGTCATGCGGGCGGCTCCGATCCGTCTCCCCCAACGCGGTGCCCGTTCGCGCGGCTGGGTGACGTTCCTCCTCGACGGCGGGAGGGCTCTCGGGCCGGTAGGCGAAACTTGCGCGGGGCTTGGTCTGTGCAGGAAAGGGAGCGCCCGTACGATGACCGTCCTGCCGAAGGAACGAGAGATCCTCCGTCGCCTCGCGAGTCGCCTCGCCGAGGTCGCCGCACTGCCCGTCCAGGCCGAGAAGGCCGAGCTGTGGCGCAAGCTCAACCGGCTCGAGCGCACCCGGCCGCTCGTGCTGCTGCAGAACGCCACGTGGCACGAGAACGCCTCCGAGATCGCGATGGAGTGCGAGACCGAGTTCGCCCGCGGCCAGGAGTGGAATCTCCGCACCGCGCTGTACCACTGGGACCACATGAAGGATGACACCGTCTACGAGGCGGCCGTCACCTGCCCGATCGCGGTCTGGGACGACGGCTACGGGATCGCCGGCAACACCACCGACCCCGACCACGTGTTCGGCGCCCGCCACTACAACACGGTCCTCGAGGACGGCGACTCGCCCGAGCGGATCGCGATGCCCGAGGTCCGGGTCGATTGGGAGGCGACCGCCCGGCTCGAGGCCGAGCTGAACGCGCTGTACGAGGGGATCCTCGAGGTGCGCCGGCGTGGACCGAGCTTCTTCTGGTTCGCGATCATGGACGACTTCATCACCTGGCGCGATATCGACCGGACGCTGCTCGACATGGTCGACCGGCCGGAGTGGGTCCACGCCTGGCTCGATCGGATGACCGAGTTCCACCTCTCCCGGCTCGAGCAGTACGAGCAGCTGGGCGTGCTCTCGCTCAACAACGGCAACCAGGGCGTCGGCCCGGGCGGCCAGGGCTTCACCGATGAGCTGCCGCAGCCGGACTTCGACGGGGCGCACGCTCGTGCCCGCGACCTGTGGGGCCACGCGACCACGCAGATCTTCAGCGAGGTGAGCCCCGCGATGCACGAGGAGTTCGCGCTGCGGTACGAGAGCCGCTTCCTCGAGCGCTTCGGTCTCTCCGGCTACGGCTGCTGCGAGCCCTTGGATGGCAAGGTGGGCATCATCCGCACGTGGCTGCCGAACCTGCGGCGGATCAGCATGAGCCCGTGGGCCGACGTCGCGCGCGGGGCCGAGGCGCTCGGCCGCGACTTCGTCTTCTCGTGGAAGCCCAACCCGGCGATGCTGGGGATGGAGAAGTGGGATCCGGCCTACGTCGAGGCCATCCTGCGCGACGGCCTGGAGAAGACGCGCGGCTGCGTCGTCGAGGTCCACATGAAGGACCTCCACACCACCCGCGGCGAGCCGTGGCGCATGTGGGAGTGGGTGCGGATCGCGATGGAGCTGGCCGAGGAGTTTGCGGGGTAGGCGCCCCGCCACCGCGGCCCGACTCCTCGACGGCGTGAGCGAGGGGTGACCTGCAATGAGTTGGCGGTTGGCTCGACAGACGGCCCAAACGGCCTTCCTTGGCGGGATGGTGATCGTGTTGTTGTCCGCAGTGCCCGCACGTGCCGTACGCCCCTCCCCGGGCGAGATCCAACTCGCCCGGCAGTGGGCCGCGGCGAAGCTCCTCACCGGTGAGAACGCCCCGCAACCCGAGGCTTGGATCGAGGTGCTCGCGAACAACGACCCGGTCCAGACCGGCGGCCGCAACTGCCGCCCCCTGCGCCTCGGCACGCGGTCGTTCTCCGACGGCCTGTACTGCCACGCCGTGAGCGACCTCCGCGTGCATCTTCCGGCCGAGGGCGACACCTTCGAGGCCCTGGTCGGCGTCGACGCGAACGAGCAGACCGCGGGCGGCCGCGGCAGTGTCGTCTTCCGGGTGGTGGCCGACGAGCGAGTCGTCGCCGAGTCTCCGCGCCTCACCGAGGGCATGGAGCCCGTCGCGATGACGGCCCCCCTCCACGGCGCCCGCGAGATCGCCCTGCTCGTCGATGACGGCGGCGACGGGATCGCCTGCGACCAGGCCGACTGGGCGGAGGCCCGGGTGCTCCTGCGGGACGGCGCCACGATCCGCCTCGGCGATCTCCCGCTCGTCGACCGGCACGTGCCCGACGTCGACCGGGGCCTTCCGTTCTCCTTCCGCCTGGGCGGCGTGCCCTTCGCCGAGGCGGCGGCATGGCAGCGCGACGATGCCACCGCCGTGCTCGAGAACGGCGTGACCGAGCACACGATCCGTCTTCTCGACCCGGCCAGCGGGCTCGAGGTCCGCTGTGTCGGGAGGAGCTACCCCGGCTACCCGGTCGTGGAGTGGACCCTGTGGCTCGAGAACACCGGCGAGGCCGACACGCCGCTCATCGAGGACCTGCTCGCGCTCGACAGCGAGTTCGCGCACTTCCCGTGGCCGGAGGCCTCGGGCGTCGGCTTCGCGCTGCACCACTGGACCGGCAGCCCGTGCCGCGAGGACGACTTCGCGCCCCACGTCACGCGGCTCACGGCGAACGCGACGCTCCACCTAGGAGCTGCGGGGGGCCGCCCGACCAACAGCGACCTGTGCTACATGAACCTCGAGTGGCCGAACCAAGGGGTGATCCTCGGGATCGGCTGGCCGGGGCAGTGGGGTGCCGACTTCACCCGTGACGAGGCAACCGGCCTGCGGCTCACGGTCGGGCAGGAGAACACCCGGTTCGTCCTCCACCCGGGCGAGCAGGTCCGCGGCCCCCTGATCGCGCTGCTGTTCTGGCGCGGCGACTGGGTGCGCGGCCAGAACCTCTGGCGGGCCTGGATGCGCGACCACAACCTCCCGCGCGTGGCCGAGGGCGCGTTGCCGCCGCCCCAGTTCGTCGCCTGCAGCTCGCACTGGTTCGGCGAGATGATCCACGCCGACGAGGCGAGCCAGTTCGAGTTCATCGACCGCTACCTCGAGGAGGGCCTCCAACTCGACTACTGGTGGATGGATGCCGGGTGGTACGTCAACGAGTCCGGTTGGCCGAACACGGGCACCTGGGAGGTCGATCGGAAGCGCTACCCGCGCGGGCTGCGGTCGATCACCGACCACGGCCGTGAGCGGGGCGTGCGGAGCATCGTCTGGTTCGAGCCCGAGCGCGTGACGCCGGGCACGTGGCTCTACGAGAACCACCCGGAGTGGCTGCTCGGCAACGAGGGCGAGCAGAAGCTGTTCAACCTCGGCAACCCCGAGGCCCGGGCGTGGCTCACCGAGCACGTCGACGGTCTGCTTGAGTCCGAAGGGATCGACCTCTACCGGCAGGACTTCAACATCGACCCGCTCGGCCACTGGCGGATGGGCGACGCGCCCGACCGCCAGGGGATCACCGAGAACCACTACGTCACCGGCTACCTCGCCTACTGGGACGAGCTGCTCCGGCGGCATCCGGGCATGTTGATCGACTCGTGCGCGAGCGGAGGCCGCCGCAACGATCTCGAGACCATGCGGCGCTCGGTGCCGCTGTTGCGCAGCGACTACATCCTCCGGGCGAACTCGAACCAGTCGCAGACCTACGGGCTCTCGTTCTGGCTCCCCTACCAGGGCACCGGCGCCTACATGACCACCGACTACGACTTCCGCAGCGCGATGCTCCCGAGCTACAACTCGTGCATCGACGTCCGTCGGACCGACCTTGACTACGCCGCGGCCCGGCGCCGGCTCAAGGAGTGGCGCGAGACCATGCCCGACATGATCGCGGGGGACTACTACCCGCTCACGGGCTACTCGCTCGCCGACGACGTGTGGATCGGCTGGCAGTTCGACAACGCCGACGCGGGCACGGGCTTCATCCAGGTCTTCCGGCGCGAGAACTCGATCTACGAGATGGCCCGTCTGCGGCTACGGGGCCTCGACCCGGGCGCGCGGTATCGCCTGCTCGATGTCGACACCGGCAACGGCGAGGAGACCACCGGCGAGCGGCTGATGGAGCGCGGATGCGCCGTCACCATCCCGGACTGCCCCGGCGCCAAGCTCCTTCGGTACCAGCGGCTGTAGAGTGGGCCGCGGCACGACAGGGGGCGCGACGCCCCCTCCGCAGTCGCCCCTCCGCCTTGGGCGAGGGGCACGACCAAGTGAGGTGCGCAATGAGCGATCGAGATGGGTGCTTAGCACGACACGCTGCCCGGATGGGCCTACTCGGTGGGATGGTGATTGCCCTGATGTCCGCACTGCCCGCACGCGCGGTTCGCCCCTCTGACGGTGAGATCTTCACCGCGCGCCAGTGGGCCGAGACGACGCTCTTCCCCGGCGAGATGCCGACCGCGCCACCGTGCTGGATCGAGGTCCGCGCGAACAACGACCCGGTGCAGGCGAACGCCCGCAACGGCCGGCCGATGCGGCTGGGCGGCAAGGACTACCTGGACGGCCTGTTCTGCCATGCGGTGAGCGACCTCGTCGTTCACCTCGATGCGCCCGCGGAGGCCTTCGAGGCACTGGTGGGCGTCGACTCGAACAACCACAGCGCCGGCGGCCGGGGCAGCGTGGTCTTCCGCGTGGTGGCCGACGGCGAGGCCGTCTGGGAGTCACCCGTTCTCCGGGAAGGGATGGTGCCGGTGGCGGCCTCCGCCGCACTCCGCGGCGCCCGCTCCTTCTCGCTCCAGGTGGCCGACGGCGGCGACGGGATCGCCTGCGACCAGGCCGATTGGGCTCTGGCGCGGATCCGCATGGCCGACGGCAGCGTGCTGCGGCTGGGCGACCTGCCGATCGTCGATGCCCAGCTCCCCGCGACGCCCGAGGGCCTGCCCTTCTCCTTCCGGTACGGCGGCAAGCCATTCGGTGAGGCCGCCCAGTGGGAGCGGACCGACTCGTCGGAGCTGCTCGACAGCGGGGTCATCGAGCAGACGATCCGCCTCCTGGACGCCGCGACCGGTCTCGCGGTGCGCTGCGTCGGCCGGAGCTACCCGGACTACCCGGTCGTCGAGTGGACCCTGTGGCTCGAGAACACCGGCACGACCGACACGCCGCTCATCGAGGATCTCCACGCCCTCGACACGACCTTCCGGCGCTACGCCTGGCCGGGGAACGAGGCTGAGTTCGACCTCCACCACTTCGTCGGCAGCCCGTGCGCGCCCCAGGACTTCCAGCCGCTGCTCTCGCGGCTCGGGCCCGGGAGCGACCTGACCCTGAGCGGAGCCGGCGGCCGGCCGACCAACAGCACCTGGTGCTACATGAACCTCGAGTGGCCGAGCCAGGGCGTGATCGTCGGCATCGGCTGGCCCGGCCAGTGGGCCGCGCGTTTCGCGCGCGACGACGCGACCGGTCTGCGGTTGAGGATCGGGCAGGAGACGACGCGCTTCGTCCTGCGCCCGGGCGAGCAGGTACGCAGCCCGCTCGTAGCGCTGCTGTTCTGGCGGGGCGACTGGACCCGCGCCCAGAACGTCTGGCGGGCGTGGATGCGGGACCACAACGTCCCGCGCCGCGACGGCAAGGTCCCGACCTCGCAGCTCAACGCGTGCAGCTCGCACCAGTACGGCGAGATGATCCACGCCGACGAGGCGAGCCAGATCCTGTTCATCGACCGCTACCTGGAGGAGGGCCTCAAGCTCGACTACTGGTGGATGGACGCCGGCTGGTACCCCAATGAGGGAGGCTGGGGCAACACGGGCACGTGGGAGGTCGACCGCGAGCGCTTCCCGCGCGGCCTGCGGGCGATCACCGACCATGGCCGGGAGCGGGGCGTGAAGAGCATCGTGTGGTTCGAGCCGGAGCGGGTGACCCCCAAGACCTGGCTGTACGACACGCACCCGGAGTGGCTGCTCGGCAACGACGGCGAGCAGAAGCTGCTCAACCTCGGCAACCCGGAGGCCCGGACGTGGCTCACCGAGCACGTCGACGGCTTGCTCGAGTCCGAGGGGATCGACCTCTACCGGCAGGACTTCAACATCGATCCGCTCGCCTACTGGCGCAGCGGAGACACCGAGGCCGACCGGCAGGGCATCACCGAGAACCACTACGTCACCGGCTACCTCGCCTACTGGGATGAGCTGCGCCGGCGCCATCCGGGGATGATCATCGACTCGTGCGCCAGCGGAGGCCGCCGCAACGACCTCGAGACCATGCGCCGGGCGGTGCCGCTGCTGCGCAGCGACTACATCTTCGAGCCGACGGGCAACCAGGGCCTGACCTACGGGCTCTCCTACTGGCTCCCGTTCTACGGCACGGGGGCCAACCTGGCCGAGGTGTACAACTTCCGCAGCTCGATGTGCCCCGGTTTCACGGGCTGCCTCGACATGCGCCGCACCGACCTCGACTACGAGACGGCGCGGCACAACATCGCCGTGTGGCGGCAGGTCGCGCCCGACATGGTCGAGGGCGACTACTACCCGCTGACCGACTACTCGCTCGACACCGATGTCTGGATCGGCTGGCAGTTCAACAACGCCGAGGCGGGCACGGGCTTCGTCCAGGTCTTCCGGCGCGAGCGCTGCATCTACCAGGCGGCGCGGCTCCCCCTGCGGGGGCTCGAGGCCGAGGCGCGCTACCGCGTCACCGATCTCGACACCGGGGTCTCCGAGGAGGCGACCGGCGAGGAACTGACGGCCCAGGGCGCGCTCGTCACGATCGACCAATGCCCGGGCACGGTCCTGCTCCGCTACGAGCGGCTGTAGGCGGCCGGCGCGGGGCGCGATGAACGGGTGGGCCGGCTTCGCACCGCGGTGCGGGGTCGGCCCGCCGCGCTTCTACCGGCCGAGGTGGTTGCGGGCGGCGCTGAGGAGGTCCTCGATGGGGATCGCCGAGGTGAGCACGTAGACCAGCGCTTCGTCGGACCACGCCACCGACTGCCCGTACGGGCGCGGGTCGCGACCGAGGCCGTGGAGGTTGTAGTAGCCGTCGAAGAAGGGGTGGGACTCGGCGCGCGGGTGCTCGAAGAGGAAGACCGGACGACCGCGGCCGCCGTCCCGCTCGTCGACGTAGTAGAACTGGGCGACACACTGGCCGGCGTAGTCGGGCAGCGCGACGCCCTCGGGCCGCCAGTGGCGGGGCCGGTTGCGCAGCGGCGTGATCCAGGGGGCGCGGGCCCGGGCGTCGCGGAAGAGCACGGGCAGCTCGATCCGGCTCGGCTCGGGCAACACGAGGGCGCCCGGCTCGGCGATGAAGATGAACCGCCGGTCGTCGATCTCCTCGTCGCTCAGATACTCGACCTCATCGTAGGCCGTCCGGCTGATCTCCGAGCCTTCACGGTCGTAGGTGACGTTGCCGAGCTGCAGCGAGGTCTCCTTGTCGATCGCGAGGGCCCGCACCCGAACCTCGCGCCCCTCGCGGTTCCGCCGCGCGATCTCGATCGTCCAGGCCGGTCGACCGGCGATGGTCTGGTCGGCCAGCCGGCGGACGATCATCCCCTCGAGCGCGCGCTTGGCTCGCTCCACGCGGTCGCGACGGATCTGCTCGAAGTCGAACGGCGAGGTGACCAGCACGACCGAGCCGCTATGGAGCACCCGCCAACGCTGGCGACCGTCGCAGACCACCCGCTGGTCGGCGAAGGGTCCCGCGTTCTGCGGCTCGCTGACCTCGCAGGCCCGGTGGCCGGCGTAGATGCGCCGGCGGAAGGAGTGCCGCTCGCGGCCCATCCCGCGGACCGTCGTGGTGAGAAGCCCCTCGTGGGGGATGTCCTGCTCGCGCTCGGCGGCGTGCCGGAGGATCTCGCCCAGCTCGCCGTGCGGCTGCGCCGCGACGCCGCCCACAAGGAGCAGCCCCGCGACGAGCGCGAGCAAGCGGCAGGAGTGGATTGTGCGCATGGGGCTACAGGTCCAGGCAGGAAGTGGCAAGCCCGCCGGCTTGGTTCTGTGCCAGCTCGATCACGTTGGAGTCCGTGAACACGTCGGGTGCTTGGTTGGAGTCGGCCGCGGAGCGGAGCGCCTCGAGGGTGCCCCGGGCTTCCGCCGGCTCGATGCGGCTCGCCACGCGGGCCGGAGCCGTGAGCGGGCCTCCCGGCGCCGTGGCCTCGGGGCCGCGCGGGTGAAGGGCGATGGCGAGAGCCGCAACGGCGATCGCGCCACACACGGCGAGGCGTCCGACGGGCCCCGTGACCCGGGCGCGCCAGCCCAGCCAGACCGAGGGGCGCAGGCGCCGGCTCTCGATGCGCTCGCGGACGGCTGCGGCGAGACCGGGCGGCGCCGTGGCCGGCGCGCGGTCCAGCGCGAGCAGCTCTCGAAGCGCCTCCGCTCGATCGAGGACGAGCGCACATGCCTCGCAGGCGCGAGCGTGCTGGCGGGCGAGTTCTCCCGCTGCCGGCTCTGCCGCACCGGACGCGATCTCATCGGCGATCCGCTGTACCTGACGGCACGTCATGGCGCTCCCCTCCTCTCCTGAACCCTGCTGTCGATGTACGGGGCGAGCTTGCGCTTCAGCTCCGCTCGCGCCGTGAAGAGCCTGGACTTCACCGTGCCCATCGGGCAGCCCACGATCGCGGCGATCTCCTCGTAGGAGCAGCCCTCGAAATCATACAGCACGACGACCGAGCGTAGCTTCTCCGAAAGCCCCGCGATCGCCTGGTGGACGATCCCGGTCAGCTCCTCGCGGCACAGCGTCGCGACCGGCTCGAGGTGGCGCGGGCCACCGATCCGCTCGGAGAGGTCGACGTCGTCGGGCCGGTGGTCATCGAGGCTCGGCCCGGCGATCTCGTCTCGCTTCCGTCCGCGGCGCGAGAAGTCCACGACGCGGTTGTGCGCGATCCGGAACAGCCAGGTCTTGAAGCTGGAGTCCGACCGGAAGCTCCGGATGGCGCCGAAGGCCTGAACGAAGATGTCCTGGGTCAGGTCCTCCGCGTCCGCCCGGTTTCGGACCGATCGGGAGACGAAGCTGTACACGGGGTCCTGGTACCGGGTGACCAGCTCGCAGAAGGCATCGAGTTCGCCCCGCCGGCAACGCTCCACGAAGGCTCGGTCGGACCATGTCACCTGTGCCGCCCTCGGCTGCTCCAAGATGGCAGTGTTCGCGGTCATAGGCACCTCCAGGAGGAACACCCTCCCGTTCTACTGACGAGGCGCCCCACCGGTTGTTCAGTGCCCGTTCCCGCGGGGATCGCTAGGAACCCTCGCGCGTGAGACGTAAGGCGGCCCCGCACTGGGGGCAGACCTCCAGCGAATCGCGGACCGGCAGGCTGGCGCCGCAGTAGGCCAAAAGCAAGGTGGTGGCCATGGTCCCGACCACCACCCGGCCGACGCGCAACCCCGACAGGGCAAGGTTGCCGCGCCCAATGCCGGGATGATGGGCCGCTACCTCGGCCTGGCTCGCGGCCACATCCATGGCCACGTCCATGATGGCGCCGCTCGCGCCCAGGCAGATGGTGGCCAAGAACATCCGGCCGAGATCGAGGTGGCCGTAGCCGGAATAGAGGAGCGTTTCGGCAAAGGGCCGCACCGCTCCGGGCAACGCGAACCCCGGCGCCGTGGCCAGGGAGAGCAGGCACGTCACGGCCACGCCGCCCACGGAACCGAGATAGGCGGCCAAGGCCTTGCGGTTGACCCCGCCGACCAGAAACACCACCCCGGCCATGAGCACTGCCAGGACGCTAAGGGTCACGAGCAGCGGATCGTGGCCGGTCAGCAGCAGCGGCGTCAGCACCTTCCACAGCAGCAAGGCGGCCAGCACGAACGAGACCACGGCCCGCAGTCCGGTCAGCCCGGCATAGGCGACAAGCGCCAGGACGAACAGGCCCAGAAGCAGGCTTTGCAGGCCCAGCCGCCAGTGGTCCTGGGCCACGGCGGCAACGATTTTCCCATCGTGTAAGGACAGCACGACCAGGGCCGTGTCGCCCGGAACAAATATTTTGTCGAGTTCCAGCTTGCCGAGCAGATGGTTGTC
>CAZRDB010000051.1:26781-27709 GCA_964598695.1 uncultured Armatimonadia bacterium | reverse complement strand
CGGCAGGCCTACGAGCTGAATGTCCCGATGCTCGGTCGCGCCGTTGCCCCGTCGGCGGGTGAACTGCCCGCCTCGGGCGCCTCGATGCGCTGCAGCGCCGCGCACGTCATCGTCGAGGCGGTGAAGAAGGCGGAGGACTCCGATGCGCTGATCGTCCGCGTCTACGAGTGGGCCAACTGCCGCGGGCCGGTGACGCTGACCTTCGCGCGGCCGCTCGCCGAGGCGATCGAGGTCAACCTGCTCGAGTGCCCCGACGGGCCCGCCCCGACGGTTGCCGGCGGCGCGCTGAGCTTCCCCATCGCCCCCTACGAGATCCGCACCTTCGCCGTGCGGCTCGCGCCATAGCCGCGCGGAACCCGCGGAATCGCAACGGGCCGGCCCCCTCGCGGGGGCCGGCCCGTTGTGTTCGCGCGCAGTGCGCGGCGGCTACTGGCCGCCGTCGCCGGAAGCGCCGGGCCACTTGCGCGTGCCCTCGAGACGGTGGGGGACGAAGGTGTTCGTCTCGTCCCAGGCCTTCTCGGCGATGTCGATCTTGTCGCGCAGGTCACGGAGGCGCTGCGGCGGGAACGGCACGGCCGCCATCGCCTCCTCGTGCGCGCGGCGGGCGCTGTCGAAGTCGTGGTCGTCGACGTAGACGAGGATGATCTCGACCCACGGGTCGGGGTCCTGCTCGCCGAGGACCTGCTTGGCCTGCATGAGCGTCTCGTGGGCATCGTTGAGGCCGGCCTTGGGGTCCATCGCGGCCAAGCGCCGGTAGGCCGAGCCCAGACGCAGCATGAGCCGCCCGGCGTCGGCCGAGGCGCCCCGCCCGTCGGCCTGGAGGATCTGGAGGCCGCGGATGAAGTTCGTGAGCGCCTGGCCGGTGAGCGTGACCGACTGATCGAGCTGGGGCTTGGTAGGCTACGGTCCGAACACGCCCGGGGCCAGA
>CAZRDB010000051.1:19852-26771 GCA_964598695.1 uncultured Armatimonadia bacterium | reverse complement strand
CCCCACTCCCTTATTTCGCCCCCTGGGGGGGCCCTGGGCCCCCCCCCTTTGGCTTGTTGTTATTGTTGGCGGGGTTTTATTTTGTGTTCGCCTTTGCGGTGTGCGTGTCAGAATGCTAGAGCTGGGTCTTGGTCGGCTTCGGCCCGAACTCGCCCTGGGCGAGACGGCACTCGCCGATCCGCTCGAAGGCCTCGACGTTCTTGGGGTCACAGATCGTGGCGTTCTCGAAGTCGCGCTGCGCCAGCTCCAGCCAGTGGGCGCGCCACGCGAGCTGCTCCTTGTCGACGACATCGTACTGCTTGCCGTAGTCGAGGTACATCGAGCCGCGGTCCATCAGGGCCGGGACGTAGTTCTTGTCCAGCTCGAGGACGGTCTCGAGGAACTCCTCGCCGGTGCGGTAGCTGGCGACGACCGGGGGCTTGTTCGCCCCCATGTCGATCTCGAGCCCGGCGCGGAGGCAGTGGACGTGTCCGAGCAGCCAGTAGACGTCCGGGTCCTTCGCGGCTCCCGACTCCTCCATCTCGGCACGCACGCTCTCGGCGAGCCGATAGCCCTCGTCGACGCGGCCGTCCTGGATCCGCATCAGGGCCGCCGTCTTGCGCGCCTTCCAGGCCTCCGGCTTCTTGCCCTGGGCCGCGAAGATCTCGGCGCGGAGGGCCAGCGAGTCACCGAGCTTGCCGGTCACGTGGAGCTTCTCGTAGACCGCCATCGCCTGGCCGAGGATCTGGAGCGCGCCGTCCCAGTCGCCCTCCCGCTGCGCCGCCTCGGCCTGCGCGAAGTAGGCATGGCCCACCCACAGGCCCGGATCGGAGAACTCGGGATCGGCCTGCTGGGCCTGGGTCAGCTTCTCGATCGCCTTGTCGTACTCGGCCAGGTCGAGGTAGCCCCGTCCGAGCCAGTAGTCGTTGAACGCCGAGCCGATCTTCGTGGGCGAGCTGGCAATGCCGGCATCGAAGGTCGCATCGCGCGTGAAGCCGATGACCAGACCGATCCGGCTCGCCAGCGCGGCCAGGGCGCCCGCCAGGTCGGCGCTGTTGCCCGCGACGCGCTGGCTCTCGAACGTGTCGCCAGGGTTGGTGCGGTAGACCTGGTAGGCGAAGGTCAGCGGCGTGCCCTCGGGCGCCGGGGCCCCGGCGGAGACCTCGATCAGCACGAGGTACTGCACGCCCAGCTCGCTGGCCGACTCCTTGCACTCGCCCCACTTCTCGCAGGGCAGGCTTCGCGCGACGCCGGCGTTGTTGCGGTAGGAGGCGCAGGCAGCGGCGAAGCGGGAGAAGGGATGCACCGTGACGATCTGGTCCGGGCTCCAGGCCGCGCGGAACCGGCGGACGAGATCCTCCTCCACCGCGAGCCGGGCGGCGCGGATCTCGACGCGCTGCTCGGTCTCGGCCACCGGGCCCATCGCGGCGTCGATGTGATCGCCCTGGGCGCGGGCCGGCATGGCGAGGCTCCCCAGGAGGCCCAGCGCCAGCGCGCACGCGGCGCCGAGTAGTCTGCGAGTTCCGTTCACATGTACCACCTCTGTGCGGAGCGGGTCACCTCGACCGGAACCTCGCGTCGTCGAGACCGCGCTCGCGGATGTGTGCCGTCACGGTCCCGCGCGAGTTACGGAAGCAGCCCGGGCCCGTGCCCGGGACGGCTCCATTCTAGCGGTCTTCGGGGCATGGCTCAATCTTGGCCCTGCTCCGTAGACGAAGCGCGGCGGCCCCGGTTCCCTCGCCGAGCCGTCCTCGGCTGCGCTCCGAGGGCGTCCGCTGCCCCCCGCGGGGCTCACGCGCGCGGGGGCGGGGCGGCTTGACAGGGGGCGGGGTCGAAGCTACAGTCGGCCTCGCGACGGGGCGGCGCGGAGGGAGCGCCTGATGGCGAGCGAGCAGGACTGGCGCGCGCGCATCCCTGACGGGATGTGGATGAAGTGCGAGAATCCGCGTTGCGCGCAGTTGCTCTATCGCAAGGAACTCGAACGGGCGCTGATGGTCTGCCCGCAGTGTGGACACCACTTCCGGATCTCGGCGCGCAAGCGTCTCGAGATCACGGTTGACGCCGGCAGCTTCGTGGAGATCGACACGGCGCTGGTCTCCCTCAACCCCCTTGAGATGCCGGGGTACGAGGAGAAGCTTGCCCGTCACCGCGCCAACACGGGGGAGACCGAGGCGGCGATCACCGGGACGGCCACGCTGGCCGGGCATCCCGTCGCGATCGGCCTCACCGACCCCTTCTTCACCGTCGGGTCGATGGGCTCGGTGGTCGGCGAGAAGATCGCGCGCTGTGTCGAGAAGGCCGCCGACGACGGCTGCGCCTGCATCCTGGTCTCGGGCTCCGGCGCCGGCGCGCGCATGGAGGAGGGGATCCTCTCGCTGATGCAGATGGCCAAGACGGCGGCGGCGATCGGCCGCCTGCGCGAGCGGGGCCAGATCTGCATCTGCATCCTCACCAACCCCACGATGGCCGGGGTCTACGCGAGCTGGGCGAGCCTGGGCGACATCGCTCTCGCCGAGCCACGGGCCATGATCGGCTTCGCGGGCCAGCGGGTCGTGAAAGGCACCAAGAGCGGCCTCGGCGCCGAGGCGCAGTCCTCCGAGTTCCAGCACGAGCACGGCATGATCGACCGCGTCCTGCCACGGGCGGAGATCCGCCCCACGCTGGAGCGGATCCTCCACGCCGTCTACGCGGCGCCCCGTCGGAAGGAGCCGTGCGCGCGTTGAAGTTCGCCGCCTCGCGCTGGTTACCGTTCGAGGAAGACATCCGTCAGCTCCAGGAGGAGCTGGACGGCCTACTGCGCCGCCAGACCGAGGACGACACGGATGTCTCTGACCAGGTGGCCGACCTCCAGGGGCGCATCGAGCAGGAGAAGGCGCGCGTCGTCCAGGATCTGACCCCGTGGCGCAAGGTGCTCATCGCCCGCCACCCCAACCGCCCCTACACCCTCGACTACATCGCCCACATCTTCGACGACTTCGTGGAGCTGCACGGCGACCGCCGGTTCGGCGACGACCAGTCGCTCGTGGGCGGGCCGGCGCTCCTCAACGGCCGGGGCGTGATGGTGCTCGGCCACCAGAAGGGGCGCACCACCAAGGAGCGGCAGGAGCGCAACTTCGGGAGCAGCAACCCCGAGGCCTACCGCAAGGCCCAGCGCCTGATGGAGATGGCCGAGCGTCTGGGAATGCCCGTCGTCAGCTTCGTCGACACGCCGGCGGCCCAGTGCCTGTACGACGCCGAGGCCCGCGGGATCAGCGAGGCGATCGCGGCGACCCAGCTCCAGATGGCCCGCCTCCGTGTGCCCGTCGTGGTCTGCGTGACCGGCGAGGGCGGCAGTGGCGGCGCGATCGGCATCGGCGTGGGCGACGTGGTGCTGATGCTCGAGTACGCGATCTACTCCGTCATCCCGCCCGAGGGCTTCGCGGCCATCCTGTACAAGAACGCGGCGCCGGAGCAGGTCCAGAAGGCGGCCGAGCTGCTCAAGATCACGGCCCAGGACGCGCTCGAGTTCGGCGTGATCGACTCGATCATCCCCGAGCCCCTCGGCGGCGCCCACTACGACGGTCCGGCGATGGCCGACACGCTCAAGACGGCTCTCTGCGACCACCTCGACCGGCTCCTCACCAAGGAGCCCGAGGTGCTGGTCGAGGAGCGCTACGCCAAGTTCCGCGCCATGGGGCGCTTCAAGATGCGCGGACAGTAGGCACGGGCCGCAGGAGCGCTCCCGCGCTCTGCCGAACCCTCTCGCACCACACGGGAGGGTGAGCTGCCCTGCTGCCGCGCCTCATCGTCGCACTGCTGTGCTGGTCCGCGCTCGGGGCCCTCGCGGCCGCACGGGCCGCGGACGACCCCGACTTCCTCACCCCCGCCGCTGCCGGGTTCCACGACTGCGTCCTCATCTACGAATCCGCCGAGCGCCCCGTCGAAGCGTTCCGGCCCTACGTCACCGGCCGCAACGGGCAGTGGCTCTTCGACGCCTACCTGTTCCTCCGCTACGGCGCGGGGCCGTCCGGCGCCGCCTACTACGACGGTGCGACGACGTTGGCCGACTGGCGCCACGCCCTCGACGAGTGGTTCGCGCCGGGACGGGATCTCCCCGCGCTGCAGGAGGCGGTGACCGAGGCGCGCGCGAACCTCGGGGCCCCGCCGACGCCCCGGGCCGTCGTCCTGAGCCTCCACTACCCCTCGGCCGAGGCGCACGAGTTCGGCGATGTCGATGGAGACGGGCGCTCCGAGGATCTCGCCGTGCCCGGGGACCGAGCCCGCGCGGTCGCGTGGCATGTGGATGAGGCGATTCGCCGGTTCGAGGCGGCCGCGTTCCCCGACCTCGTGCTCTGGGGCTTCTACTGGATGCGCGAGGATATCGACGCCGAGGACGAGGAGGCGGCACGCGAGGCTGCCGCGATCGTGCATGCCCGAGGCTACCGGATGCTCTGGATCCCCTACTACCGGGCGACCGGCTTTGAGCGCTGGCGCACGCTCGGTTTCGATGCCGCGATCCTGCAGCCCAACTACGCCTTCGTCGGCCAGCACGGAGGGCGGATCCGGAACGACCGCCTGCTCGAGACGGCCGCGCTCGCCCGCCGGTACGGCATGGGGTTCGAGATGGAGGCCGGAAGCGTGGTGACAGAGCCGCGCGACCGGGAGGTCTACCTCGACTACCTCGCGTACGCCGCCGACCCGCTCGGCCGGTACCGCGGCGCGGCGCGCGCCTGGTACCAGGGCCACGACCTCCTCCGCGGCCTGGCCGAATCGCCCGAGCCCGGCGCGCGGGACGCCTACGATCGCACCTGCGAGCTGATCGGAGGCCACGTGCCCGCCCGACCGGGCGAGATCGCCTCGGTGGTCCGGTCACCCTCGGCGCTCTCCGACGGCCGCTTCGTCTCCCCGCTCGATCCCGATGCTCCCTCCGTCTCCGCGGGGCCCGAGGGCTTGGTCGTCGAACTCACGGCGCCCCGCCGCGCGGAGGAGCTGGAGGTGAGCCTGGTTCGGGCGGCGATGCGCCGCTCGGGCATCGTCTCCGTGGAGGTCGCGGCGGGCGACGGGGCCTGGACACCGGCCGGATGGGCCTCGGTCTCGATCCCGCCGCGCGATGAGGGCATCGCGCTCGACTGCGTGGCCGCCGTCCCCGTGGCCCAGGATGCGCCGGCCGCGTTCCGGATCCGCACGCGCTTCGCCGACGGGGCGCCGCCGCCGGCCGTGGATGAGGTCTCGACGGTCTCGTTCACGCCCGGCCGCCAGTGCGTCCAGGGCCGGCTCGCGGTCGGTGCGCCCTACACGATCGAGCCCGATCGGCCGCGCGCCTACCCGGACGCGGGCGGGATGCTGACGGACGGCGTTGCGGCGGAGGTGGGCTGGACGGACCGGCGGAGCGTGGGTTGGAGCGGGACCGGCGCCCGCGTCGTGCTCGACCTCGGCGCCGACCGCATCGTCGATGAGGTTGTCGTCTACTGCGATGGGGGCGGCTCGGCGGGGGTGACCTTCCCGCCGGGCGTGTCCCTCGAGCTGTTCGCCGGCCCCGTGCCGCCGCCGCTGGTCGCCGTGGGCCGCGGCCCCTCCCCGCCCGAGCCGGTCGCGGCCGTCAGCGCCGACGCCGGTGAGGTCGAGGTCGGTCACGAGCGGTCGGAGAGCGACGGTCGCTCGACCGCGACCGGCCGTCTTCGTCTGCGGCCGGCCCGAGGACCCGCGACGGCCCGCTGGGCGCTGCTGCGCTTCACGCAGCCGCACTGGCTCATGCTGAGCGAGATCGAGGTGTGGGGCGACGGCGCGAACCACGCGCGGAGCGCCTCATACCGGCTCAGCCCGCGTCCGAGCCCGCGCGAGGGTTCTCGCTACGACGATGACGGCGTCCTGCTCACAGATGGCGTCGTCGCGGCGTCCTACGGCACCGGGCAGGTGGTCGGCTGGCGTCGTGAGGCGGCTCGGGTAACCGTCGACCTCGGTGGTCGCGCCGTGGTGCATGAGGTTCGGGCCCACGTGTTGGGGGGAGGGGAGGCGGGGATCGTCGCCCCCCCGGAGGCCGAGGTGCTCGTGAGCGATGACGGCGGCACGTGGTCCTCCGCGGGCCGCGCGACGCTGGTCGACCCCGGGGGTGGAGGCTGCACCGCCCTCACGCACCTGGTGGCGGTGGGACGGGAGGCGCGCTACGTGCGGCTGGCGCTGGCGCCGTCGGCCGGTTGGACGATGCTGAGCGAGATCGAGGTCCGCTGAGGAGACCGCAGAGGAGCTGGAGACCATGAACTGGGAAGACCTGACCGCCCCGGAGTTCGTCGATGCCCGTGAGCGCGCGAAGGGCGTCTGTCTCGTGCCGATCGGCGTGCTCGAGCGCCATGGCGATCACTTGCCCCTCGGCACCGATCTGCACGTCGTGCGCGCCGTCGCGCTCCGCGCGGCCGAGCGGGAGCCGGTCGTCGTCTTCCCGCCCTTCTACTTCGGCCAGATCCTCGAGGCCAAGCACCAGCCGGGGACCTTCGCGCTGGGGCTCAAGCCGCTCTACGAGATCCTCGAGGCCGTCTGCGACGAGATCGGCCGCAACGGCTTCTCGAAGATCGTCCTGATCGACGGCCACGGCGGCAACCGCTACCTCCTTCCGCACTTCTGCTGGTCGCAGCTCGAGCGGGAGCGCCCGTACACCCTCTACCTGCTGGGGCTGGACGCCTACTACGGCCTGCCGGATTGGGGTGAGCGGCGCGAGACGACGGTCGACGGCCACGGCGGCGAGATGGAGACCAGCTACATCATGGCCACCCACCCCGACCTCGTGCACCCGGAGCGGCTCGGTGTGGACGGCATGCCCCAAGGCCGCGGCGCCGACCTCGGCGGCGCGACCACCAGCATCGAGTGGTACGCCGACTTCCCGAACCAGTACTCCGGCGACGCCGCCTACGCGACCCTCGAGAAGGGCGAGGCGAACGGCCTCACGGTCTGCACCAATGTGAACTTT
>CAZRDB010000051.1:16790-19842 GCA_964598695.1 uncultured Armatimonadia bacterium | reverse complement strand
GCTCGATTACGGGGTGGCGCGCGTCGCCGAGGCGCTCGCGAAGATCAAGGCCGACGAGACGAGCCCCGCCCTCTTCCGCGAGTTCCACGACCGGAGCCGGAAGCCGTAGCGCCGCGCGCGCGCGCGCGGAGGTCGTTGCCGATCGAGAGCGGCGACTCGCCCCGGACGATCCGCCAGCCGATTGCGCCGATCGGCTCGAAGGCGCGCTCGAACAGCATCCGGTAGCCCTCGCACAGCACCAGCTCGCCGAAGGCGCCGGTCGCCCAGTCGTAGCGCTCCTTGGGGCAGCCGCCGTAGCACAGCCCCTCGTACGGGCAGCTCCGGCAGGCCTCGGGCGGGTTCATCTTCGCCCGCGCGAGCCGCTGGCAGGGCTCGCGCCGCACCAGCGCGCGCAGCGGCGTCTCGGTCAGGTTGCCCAGCCGGTAGTCGTCGTAGACGAAGTGATCGCAGGCGTAGACATCGCCGTTGCGCTCGATCACCACCGCGTTGCCGCAGGTTGGGCTGAACACGCACAGCTCGGGCGGCGCTCCGACCGCCCGCTGGGCCATGTTCTCGAAGATCCGGACCGAGACCAGACCCACGTGGGCCGGGTACCACTCCTCGAACACCTCGCACAGGAACCGGCCATACGAGGGGCCGTCGATCGAGTGCGGGGTGAGGCGGCCGTCGGCCTCGCGCTCGACGCACGGGATGAACTGCATCCAGGTCACCCCGCACTGGGCGAGGTGGCGGAAGACGGCCCTGCCGTGGTCGACGTTGGCCCGGCTGACGACGGCCAGAGCGTTGAACTCCACGCCGTGCGCCTGGAGCAGGCCGATCGCGCGCCGGACCTCCGCGTGCGACGGGCCGCCGCCGGGGGCGTGCCGGTTGGCGTCGTGCAGCGGGGCCGGGCCGTCGATGCTCACGCCCACGAGGACCCGGCGCTCACGCAGGAAGGCGCACCAGTCGTCGTCGAGGAGCGTGCCGTTGGTCTGGATGGTGTTGTGGACGACTTGGCCGGGCAGCGCGAGGCGGCGCTGGAGTCGGAAGGCCTTCTCGAAGAAGCCGAGCCCGGCGAGGAGTGGTTCGCCGCCCTGCCAGGCGAAGACGGCCTGAGGCCCGCTGTCGGCGAGCACTTGGCGGGTCAGCTCCTCGAGCACCTCGTCGGCCATGGGGCCGGGCGGCTCGTCGGGGTACATCGCCCCCACGCGCTGGTAGTAGCAGTAGTCGCAGGCGAGGTTGCAGCGGGAGGAGACCGGCTTGATGATCGCCGAGTAGGGCGCGGTCGAGCGGGTGTCGTGCGCGGCGCTCATCGGCCGGCGCCCCGCGACAGCGCCTCGCGCAGCCGCCGCACCTCGAGCCGGTAGCCGAACGTGGGGTTGTCCTCGATCACGCGCTCCAGCTCCCGCTGGGCCTCGTGCGGCTGGTTGAGGCGGGCGAGCGCCACCGCGAGGTTGTACCGAGCGTAGAGGCGCCCGGGCTCGAACTCGAGCGCGGCGCGGGCGAGCCGGGCGGCCTCCGAGTTGTCGCGCTCCTCGACCATCATGCGGTAGGAGCGCTCCTCGAGCGCCGCGGCGCCGGGGTTGTGGCTGCCGGGGCAACCGAACGCGCGGGCCAGCTCGGCGATCCGCCGGAGGGTGGGCTCCGGGAGGCCCCGCTCGCCCATGGAGACATCGAAGCCGCGCGTGAGACGGAGCACCTCGCGGTTCGCATCGTCGAAGTGGTCGGGGACGCGGCCGCCGACCTGAGGCACCATGATGCTGGTCTCGGCGGGAACATGGAAGCAGCCGAGGCAGTGGGCGATCTCGTGGGCGAGGGTGACCTGGCCCAGCGCCTCGGGCTCGGCGGCGCCCATCAGGTCAAGCACGATGCAGGTGTTGCGGAGGTCGCGGGCGATGCCGCACATCGTGCCGGTCGACAGCTCGCCGACCTGGGCCGCGATGCCCACGGCCAGGGTCGCGTGGCCGCCGCGGAGGCTCGGAACGCTGTCGCGCTCGAGGACCTCGAGGAGGCCGTCGAGTCCGCTCCAGTTGCCCGACGGCTCCCAGGCCAGCGGCGCCGCGGCCAGCGAGAGTCGGATCCCGGCGGCGGCGTGAAGCAGCTCGGCCGCCACCGCGAAGCGGCGCTCGACCACCGCCTGCCACTCGGGGTGGATCGCGCGGAAGTTCGGCTCGACCAGGGCGATCGCGCGGAGCGTCCCGTCGGCCGAGACGGTTGGGCCGGCGGCGAGTCCCAGTGCCGCGCTTGCCGGGCCGGACGGGTGGGCGCTGGGCGGCGGGATCGGGTCCATCCGCTCGTCGGGCACGGCCCGGGCGAGCGCGAGTGGCCGCGCGGCAGGAGGCGTGGGGCGGGCGGCCGGAGAGGTCGTCACCGTGGCGGGCTCGGGGGAGGGCTGGGGGCCCTGTAGGGCGATCAGCGCGGTTCCCAACAGCACGCCGACGAGACAGGAGACGAGCACGAGTTTGGCGAGCAGGAATCGGTCAGACCGCATCGGCCACGCTGCTCCTCGCCGGACGGTCGGCTCCGGGGCGCTCCCGGGCTAGTCCTCCACCCCTTCGGGCTCCGGCGCGCCGGCGTCCGCAGGGGCTGTGCCAGTGGAACTCCCCGCCGCTCGGGCGGGTTCGGGATCGGCGAGCTGCTGGACCGTGGAGACGAAGCGGCCGGCTTCCGCGAACTCCTCGTAGACCGAGGCGAACCGAACGTAGGCCACGGGGTCGAGCGCGCGCAGCTCCTCCATCACCCGGCGGCCGATCTCCTCACTGGTGACCTCGACGAAGCCCTCGTCGCGCAGGGAGTTCTCGACACGAAGGACCAGGGAGTCGATCTCCTCGACCGAGACCGGACGCTTCTCGCAGGCGATCTGGATTCCGGCGCGGACCTTGGAGGACTCGAAGGGGACGGTGCGGCCGTCCTTCTTGCGGACGGTCATCATCCCTCCGTCGACGCGTTCGTACGTAGTGAAGCGGCGGCCGATGTTGCCACAACCCCCCCGCCCCGGGCACGCCCCCCAGAAAGGTTTGGCCCCAGAGAAAAAACCGGGTTGGGGTTTTAAACAAAAAGGGCAACCCAAAAC
>CAZRDB010000051.1:0-16780 GCA_964598695.1 uncultured Armatimonadia bacterium | reverse complement strand
GGCACCGCATGCCGGGCATCCTGCTCTCCCATCGTCCCCACGGAGCCATTATACATGGGCCGCGAGGGGGGCGCTCCCCGCTAGACCTTGATCTCGAGGGTGAGCCACTCGATGAAGCGCATGACGGCGCTCAGGAGGAACAGGCCGCAGAGAACGAGAGCGGCGTAGGCGGCGGTCTGGTTGCCGAGGTCGTTGACGAACCGGCCCGCGACCTCCCCGCGGTTGTCGCCCAGCCACATGGTCTCGATCGCCTTGCCCGTCCACTGCACGAGCACGCCGTAGACGGCCAGCACGATTGGCGAGATCGCGAGCATCACGACGGCGGTGATCGGCACCGAGAGCGGGCTCAGGACGCGGAACTTGCGGCGCTGGTGCTCGAGGTAGATCCGGCAGTCCTTGCAGAACAGCCGGCGCTCGAAGCCTCCGCCGCCCATCTCCGAGGCCTCGGGGATGAGGTCCTCCATCCCCTGGTCGGCCCGGACGCCCATCGTGTCGTCCTTGCGCATGGCCTCGTAGAGGTACCGGACGTCACACATGCATCCGCTCTGGATCCGCCAGCAGGCCTTGCGCTCGGCCCAGGGCCGGCAGACCTCGCGGATGAAGTCGATGCAGTGCGGCTGCTCCCAGCACCGGGCGAAGGGGCCGCTCCGGACCTTCGCGTTGGGCTTGATCGGACGGGCGATCTGGCGGGCGATGAAGTCGCGGCTCGGCGAGATGACCTCGTCGCGCGACGAGCTGGTCATCACGCGGTCGATCGCGAAGACGCAGACACGCAGCGCCGTCACCGACCACAGGAAGAACCCGAGGAACATGAACTGGTGGGTGAGGACGCGGGCGGCCGCGTTCTCATCGCCCGTTCCGCCGCCCCGCCCCATCGCGAAGCCCAGCCCGACGGGCAGGCCGAAGTAGACCACGGCCCCGGCGATGCCGAGCACCACGATCAGGGTGTCGTCGCCGCAGTTGCGGACCACCAGCGCCAGTGTGAGACCGATGCACGCGTACAGCAGGCCGAGGCCGACCCATTGGAACCGCGTCGCCGCGGCCTCGTTGGGGCCCACGCGGGCCAGTTCGCCGGTCAGCACGGCCAGCACGAGGTAGAGAAGGGTGAGGATCAGCACGACGAGCGAGACCGTCTGCACGATCCCGGAGATGTTGAAGACAGAGTTGCCGAGGGGGGTGTCGTAGAAGCGGCGGATCATCCGCCGAAGTGCGGTTTCCTCGGACTGAAGTTCCGTGTTCACGGCCTGTCACCACCCAGCCTGTGCGCCCCGGAGCGTGCCCGTCGTGGGGGCCGCGCCGGGCAGCGAACGGAGGGGGATCGGCCCCCCGGTACCGCTCGCATGGAGACGCGTCGGAGTCTAGCGGCCGCCCTCCGGCCCCTCGTCGCCTTCGAGGAGGCGACGCAGCTCGTCGGCGGAGTTGCACTTGAGCAGGGCGTCCTCCATCGAGACGGCGCCCTTCTTGACGTAGTTGGCGAGGCACTGGTCGAGCGCCATCATCCCGTGCTTGACGCCCGTCTGGATCATGCCGCTGATCTGGTAGGTCTTGGCCTCCCGGATCAGGTTGCGGATCGACCAGATGCAGACCATGATCTCCCACGCGGGGATCCGGCCTCGGCCGTCGGCGCGCTTGAGCAGCGTCTGCGAGATGACGCCGATGAGGTTGACCGAGAGCTGCATCCGAACCTGCTGCTGCTGGTGCGTCGGGAAGACGTCGATGATTCGGTCGATCGTCTGCACCGCGTTGGTCGTGTGGAGTGTCGCGAAGACCAAGTGGCCGGTCTCGGCGGCGGTGATCGCGAGCTGCATGGTCTCGAGGTCGCGCATCTCGCCGACCAGGATGACGTCGGGGTCCTGCCGGAGGACGTGCTTCAGCGCCGCCTGGAATGTGTGCGTGTCGACGCCCAGCTCTCGCTGGTTGACGAGCGCCAGCTTGTCCTCGTGGACGTACTCGATCGGGTCCTCGACGGTGATCACATGGCAGGCGTGGTTCACGTTGACGTGGTTGACCAGGGCGGCCAGGGTCGTCGACTTGCCGCAGCCCGTCGGCCCGGTCACGAGGACGAAGCCGCGGGGCTTCTCGGCGAAGTACTTGCCGATCGCGATCGGAAGCCCGACCTGCTCGATCGTGGGGACGTTGAAGGGAATGCAGCGGAAGGCGGCGCCCAGCGAGCCGCGCTGCTGGAAGACGTTGACGCGGAAGCGGGAGAGGCCCTCGATGATGTACGCGAGGTCCAGCTCCATCTCCCGCTCGAACTCCTCGCGTTGGCGGGGCGAGAGGATCTCGTACACGGTGTTGCGGATCGAGTCCTCATCGAAGACGGGGTGCTGCTTCTGCTCCAGCAGGTCGCCGTGGATCCGGTACCAGGGGCTTGAGTTCGCGTGCAGGATGACGTCGGAGCCGTGGCCCGTGACCATCTCGTTCAACAGCGTATCGTTCAGCTTGCCCATTCCGCCCGTCCTTTCGCCCGTCGCGGGCTCTGCCATGCGGAGCCGCGGGGCCGCCTACTGGGAGAGCTTGGCCAGTCCGCGCCGTTGCGCGAGTTCCTGGAACTCGCGGGGGTTGTTGGTCTTGGCGAGGGCCTCCTCGTAGTTCACCAGATCCTTCGCCATCAGCTCGAGGAGGTAGTTCTCGAGCGAGACCATGCCGGCCTCGGACCCGGTCTGGATGATCGCGGGCACCTGGTGGGTCTTGCCCTCGCGGATGATCGTGCGGATGGCCGGGGTGCCGATCATGACCTCGAACGCGGCGACCCGGCCCTTGCCCGTCTTGAGCGGCAGAAGGGTCTGACAGACGATGGCTTCGATCGTGGTCGAGAGCTGCGAACGGACCTGCTCCTGCTGCTCGGGCGGGAAGACGTCGATCACGCGGTCGATCGTCTGGGCCGCGTCGGTCGTGTGCAGCGTCGCCAGCACGAGGTGGCCGGTCTCGGCCGCGGTGATCGCGAGCGAGATCGTCTCGAGGTCGCGCATCTCGCCGACGAGGATGATGTCGGGGTTCTGGCGCATGACGTGGCGCAACGCGGCGCCGAACGTCGTCGTGTCGTGGCCCAGCTCGCGCTGGTTGATGCAGCACTCGACGTCGCCGTGGATGAACTCCAGCGGGTCCTCGATCGTGATGACGTGGCCCTTGCGGTTGTGGTTCATGTGGTTGACCATCGCCGCCAGGGTCGTCGACTTGCCCGAGCCCGTCGGGCCGGTCACGAGCACCAGGCCGCGGGGCCGCATCGCGATCGTGTAGAGGACATCCGGCAGCCCCAGCCCGGCAATCGTCGGGATCTCGAAGGGGATCAGACGGAAGACACCGCCGACGCAGCCCTTCTGCTGGAGCACATTGACACGGTAGCGAGCCCGCCCGGGGACGACGTACGAGAGGTCCAGCTCGAGATCGTCCTCGAACTGCTGGATCTGCTCCGGGTTGAGGATCGAGTACATCAGCCGGCGGGTCTCGTCGGCGTCCATCACCGGGTAGCCCTCAAGCCGGTAGAGGATTCCGTCCACCCGGATCACGGGGGGCTCGTTCGCCTTGAGGTGCAGGTCGGACGCGCCTCGCTCGATCAGGATGATGAGCAGCTCGTCGAGTGTCAGCAACCCTGTCTCCCTCCCGGGGTGGGGGGCCTCCCGGCCCACGTGGGCGGCACTGCTCCCCGGCCGCTCAGGCGTCCTTGCGGCGGAGCATCTGGCGCAGCTCGGTCAGGTTTCCGGCATTGGCGAGCGCGAGTTCCTCGGTGATGGTGCCCTGCCTCCAGAGCCGGTCGAGGCACTGGTTGGTCGTCTGCATCCCCCAGAAGCCGCCCTCGCGAATCGCGTCGTACATCTCGCTGATCCGTGCCTCTTCGATGTACTTCTGGATCGTCGGCGTGACGACCATGATCTCCATCGCGGGCACGCGCCCCTTGCCGTCGGCCGTCGGGATCAGCTTCTGCGCGACGACGCCCTGGAGCGACTGGCTGAGTCGCAGCGAGATCTGCGCCTTGTCCTCGGGCGGGAACATGTTGAGGATGCGCTCCATCGTCTCCGAGGCGCTGCGGGTGTGGACCGTCGAGAAGACGAGGTGACCCGTCTCCGCGGCCTGCATCGCGGCGTGCATCGTCTCCGCGTCGCGCATCTCACCGATCAGGATCACGTCGGGAGCCTGGCGGAGAACGGTGCGAAGAGCCGAGAGGAAGGTCTCGGTGTCGATCCCGACCTCGCGCTGGGTCACGATGCCGCGCTTGTCGCGGTGGACGAACTCGAGCGGGTCCTCGATGGTGACGATGTGACACGCCCGCTTCTCGTTGATCTCGTTGAGCATGCCCGCCAGCGTCGTCGACTTGCCCGAGCCCGTCGGCCCCGTCACCAGGATCAGGCCCTGCGCGCGGCGCGAGAGGTCCTGGAGCGCCTTCGTCGCGCTCTCGAACAGGTTGAGGCTCTCGATCGTGGGCACGTCGAGCGGGATCAGACGCATGACCACGCCGATGCTGCCGCGCTGTTGGTGGATGTTCACGCGGAAGCGGACCAGATCGGGAATCGTGATGCCCATGTCCATCTCATGGGTCCGCTCGAAGGTCTTGATCTGCTCCTCGCTCATCATGTCGTACGCGACCTGCTTGGTGTCCTCCGCGGTCAGCGGCGGCAGGTCGAGAGGAGCGACGCGACCCCTCACCTTGATGAGCGGCCGGTTGGCCTCCTTGAGGAAGATGTCCGACGCCTTCTGCTCGAAGGCCACGCGGACGACGAGATCGAAATCCATGCTCGAACCCTCACCTCATCCAGCAAACCGGTACACGCGCGCGGCGAGCGCGGCCATCTGACCGACGCCCGAAGCAGTGCTGTGTTCGTCCCTTCTCGACCCGAGACCTCCGTGCGCGCAAGGAACTCCGACGGGCTGTCGCCAGGCGCTCCACGGCCACAATCCGGTCTCGGAGGGGGGCGTACGGGAGGGGGAAAGGGTGGTGGAGCCGACGGGATTCGAACCCGTGTCCTCTTCCATGCCAAGGAAGCGCGCTCCCACTGCGCCACGGCCCCACCGGGGTATCGGCAGTGCCTCGAACGGGCGCCTGCCAGGACAGGCCAAGTATACGGACGCGCCGGCCGCCCGTCAACGACTGAACGCCGGAGGGCCACAGAGGCCGCGCGGCGAACCTGGGAGGCCGTGGGTGGGGAGCTGAGGAGAACCCGATGCGTCCGCTCGTCTGCCGGCTCGTCCTCGCCCTGGTGTGCCTCTCGGCCCCGCTCTCAGCCGCCGCCGACGCCCCGGCCGTGCGCGTTGCCTACATCGTCCCGACCGACCGCGCTCCCCAGGAGGGCTACGAGCAGCGGATCACGGCGCTGCTGCACCATGTCCGGGAGTTCTACGCGGTGCAGATGGAGCGCCACGGTCTGGGGCGGCACGCCTTGCGCTTGGCCGAGGGCCCGAACGGCGCGGTGGACATCCGCCTCATTCGGCCCTCGATGACCGCGGAGGAGCTGTCGGAGGGCGGCCACGCACGGTACCGGAGCGGTCCCTACTGGGACCGTGCGCTTGCGTGTGCCCGCGCTGCGGGCATCGAGCCGTGGACCGATGGCGAGGTCTGGCTCCTGATCGCCGAGGCCCACACCCAGGACGAGGACGGCAGCATCATCGGCGCCACGGCGCAGGGGGCGGGAACACCGCGGAGCGGAGTCGCGCTGGTCTCCGGCGACAAGCTCGCGCTCGGCGATCCCGCACTGCTCTCCGACGAGCGGCCCTACGACGGTCTCCGCTTCGAGGGGCTCGGGCCCGTCGCGCTCCAGCAGGGGAAGTCGTTCCCCTGGTACGCCGGCGACACGGTGGGCGGGCTCGCCGCCTCCCGGATCGGATCCGTCGCGCATGAGCTGGGCCACTGCTTCCAGTTGTCGCACCAGTACCTGAGCGACGCCAACTTCAACGGCACCCTCATGGGCAACGGGTTCCGCGGCTGGCGGGGCTACGCGTTGCCCGAGCGCTTCCCGGACGAGGACGCCCGCATGACGGATGCCGATGCCCTGATGCTCTCCCTCTCGCCCTTCTTCGACGGCGGCCCGCCGCTGCCCGGCCCCACTCCGCCGGCGATCGTCGAGGCCGGTCCCGAGGGGGAGATCGAACTCGTCGGCGGACAGGTCGAGGTGCGCTACCGCGTGGCCTCGTCGGGACCGGGCGTGGCGCTCGTGACCCTCGAGAACGGCATTGGGCGCGACTGGGTCGGGATCGTCGACCATGCGGCCTGGCCCGAGCACCCCGCGGAGGCGCAGGGGGTGCTCCGCACCAGCTTCTTCGAGCCCGACCAAGACGACACGTGGCGCCTCTGCGTGCTGGACGCCCACGGCAATGTCGCCGAGCGGCACCTCGCGATCCGCGTCCGTCCCGGCGCGAACGCCGCGCCGCAGCCCTTCCTCCGTGCCTCCCGCGGCTTCGCCGAGCCCGGCGCCGCGCTCGCCTTCGATGCGGAGCAGAGCCGCGACCCCGAGGGCGCGGCTCTGCAGTACGCCTGGCAGCTGGGCGACGGCTCCTCGGACGAGGGCGAGCACATCACCCATGCGTTCGCGGCGCCGGGCCTCTACCGTGTGGTGCTCCGGGCCACCGATCCCGAAGGCGCCTCGGCCACAGTCTCGCAGACCGTCTGGGTGCGGTGAGCGGCTACAGCGGGAGCCGCGTTCCCAGCCCCCGCTCGGCGGCTCTGCGGGCGACGAGCGCCCCGACGGCGACATCGCAGATCGCCAGGCCGAGGTGCGAGATCCCCGTGCGCTGCGCGGGGGTCGTCCGTCCGGGCTTGGCGCAGGCGACCAGCTCGCCGAGATCGGCGTGCAGCGGCGGGATCGCGCGAAAGTAGCCGCGCTCGCGTGCCGCCTCGAGCTGCGGGATGTCGTCGGTGCAGTACAGATCCAGCTCGGCCAGAGCGTCGGGGTGGACCGAGGAGTCGTAGTCGACCGTCGCGAGGAAGGCCCCCGGCTCGAGCCAGCCGGCCCGGATCGTCCGGGGCGGATCGAGGGTGAGCGTGCCGGCCGTGACGACCACATCGGCCCCCGCGACCGCCTCGCGCGCCGTCGCCACCGTCTCGATCGAGGCGCCGAGGGTGGTCGCCATCTCCTCCGCGTAGCGCTCAGCGGCCGCCGGGTGGGTGTCGAACGCCCGCACCCGCCGGAGAGGGAGCACCTCGCGCAGCGCGAGCACGTTGCTGCGTCCCTGCACCCCGCAGCCGAGAACCGCGACCGTGGAGGACTCCGGCCGGGCGAGCCGCCGAGCCGCTACCGCCGTAACCGCCCCGGTGCGCATGGTGGTCACCCACGAGCCGTCCAGGATGGCGAACGGCAGGCCTGTCCGCGTGTCGCTGAGCACGATCACGCCCGTGATCGACGGCAGTCCGAGGCCGCGATTGCCGGGGAAGCTCGAGACCCACTTCACCCCGGCCGCATCGGCCGAGGGGACATACGCCGGCATCGCGTGGATGAACGAATCGGGCGGCGGCAGGTGAACGCCGAGCTTCGGCGGGGCCTCGGTTCGCCCCGCACCCTTCTCGGCGTAGGCCTGCTCGACAGCCGCGATCACCTCGGCCATGCTGACGCCGCAGGTCGACACCTCGGCGCTCGAGAGGTACAAGAGGTCCGGCATCGGCAGCGACCTTCCCATGCACCGGAGGCGCATCATGAGCTTCGTGAGCATCCTGAACGACGTACTGGGCCCCGTCATGAGAGGCCCGTCGAGTTCACACACGGCGGGGGCCCATCGCGTCGCGCGGATCGCGCGTGCGCTGCTCGGCGCCCAACCGGTGCGGGCTACGTTCGCGTTCGATCCCGATGGCTCCTATGCCCCGACCTACGCGATCTGCGGCGTCGACCGGGCCCTCACGTGCGGTCTGCTCGACATCGCCCTCACCGAACCGGCCTTCTTCCATACCGAGGACCTCGCGCGCGAGGCCGGCCTGCGGGCCGTCTTCGAGGTGCGGCCGCTCGCGTCGGCCGACCACCCCAACTACATCGAGATCCGGCTCGAAGCCAGGGATGGCGCGATCCTGGAGGCCTCGGCGGCCTCGATCGGGGGCGGGCTGATCGCGTTCCGGACCGTCGACGGGATGCGCGCGCCCCTCGACGGGAAGGCCCACGAACTGCTCGTTCGACACGGGGCTGCCGCGGCCGAGGCGCTCGCGGGGCTCCTGGGGGAGCCCTCGTCCTGCGACGCGCTCGGCGAAGCCCTCCTGGCCCTGTACCGTCGAGCGGAGCCACTCGGCGACCGCGAGCGCGCGTCGCTGTGCGCACTCCCCGGGGTGGAGCGCGTGTACGAGTCGCCGCCGCTGTTCGCGCTCGAACGAGGCGAGCCGCCCTTCACGAGCGCGGCCGAGCTGCTTGCCTGGGCCGAGACCCGGGAGCGGACGCTCGGCGAGGCCGCGCTGGCCTACGAGAGCCAGGTGCTGGGGCTCGAGCCCGGAGAGGTGCTGTCACGGATCGCGGAGCGCCTCGCGATCATGCGGTGCTCGGTGCGCGACGGGCTCGACGGCCGCGACCTCCGGCTACGCTTCGTCGCCCCGTGCGCGGGGGAGATGCTCGCACGCGAGCAGGAGGGGCAGTTGCCGGTGGGTGGGCCGCACGCTCGCGCGGCCGCGCGGGCGCTCGCCGCGACCCACGTGAACAACAGCATGGGAGTCGTCTGCGCCGCTCCCACCGGGGGCTCGGCCGGCACGCTGCCCGGAACGCTCGTCACCCTCGAGGAGGACCTCGGCATGGCGGAGGAACGCCTGCTCCGCGTGCTCCTGGCCGCCGGCGCGGTGGGCCTGATCCTCGCTCGGCGGGGCACCTTCGCGGCCGAGACCGCCGGGTGCCAGGTCGAGATCGGCGCCGCGGGGGCGATGGCCGCAGCCGCCGTCGTCGAAGCGTTCGGCGGCGCCGCCCGCTTGGCGTGCGACGCCGCCTCGATCGCCTTCCACAACGCGATGGGACTGGTCTGCGACCCGGTGCACGGCGCCTGCGAGATCCCGTGCCACACGCGCAATGCCCTGGCCGCTTCCGGGGCCTTCGTCTGCGCCGACCTGATCCTCGGCGGCTACGCCAACCCGATCGGCCTCGACGACACGATCGATGCCGTGATGTCGGTCGGGGCTCTCATGGCTCCCGAACTGCGCTGTACCGCCCGGGGCGGCATCGCCGTGACCCCCTCCGCGCTGTCCCTCGGCGCGGGGTAGCGCAGCTACCGCGGCACGGGACCGCCTCCGTACCCGCCCCCGCCGGACCCGCCGCCGGCGTTCCCCCCGCCGTACCCGCCGCCGGCGTTGCCTCCGCCGTACCGGCCGCCGCCCCCGCCGCCGGCGTTCCCTCCGCCGAACCCGCCGCGCGGCCCGCCGGGCATCCCCATCGGCATCGGCCCGTCCTGCACCCCGAGATCGGCGCGGCCGGCCTCCTCGAGCGTCGCGGCGTTGAACTTGTAGAGCGTCGTACCCTGGACGACGAACACGAACCCGTCGGCGGCCGCGATCGCCGGCGGCCCGCCGTAGACCTGCATCATGGTGCGGACCTGGCCGGGACCGGTGCCGCCCGGGATTCCCGGACCGGCGGCCACGTAGCCCCCCGCCTGACCGAACGCGCCGTCGGCCGAGCCATCCTTCTCAGCCAGGGCGACAACCCCCACCGCAAGCATCGCGACGAGCGTGGCCGCGAGGACCAAGAGCCGGAGATTCGCTCTGCGCATCGTGCCTGCACCTCTCTCTGCCCGTGCGTCGAGCCGTCCCTCACACGGGGAGAGAGCCTTGTCCGGAACCGGTGATTCGCCGTGGCCGCTACAGCATCCCCTCGAGGCCGCTCGCGCGGAGCGACTCGAGCGCGCCACGCGCCGTGACGCGGTGGGAGATGGGGGTGACCGAGACCCAGCCGAGTCGCGTGGCGCCGATGTCCGTGTCGGCCGGCGGGTCGGGATCGCTCGGTCCACCGTAGATGTCGTAGTGGACCTCGTTGTCGACCTGGCCGCGGATCCGGACGTCGGGCTTGTAGCGCCGCCGGCCCTGGCGCGTGAAGGCGACGCCCGCGAGCTGGTCGCGCGGGAGGGCCGGAACGTTGACGTTGAGCACCACATCGCCGGCCGGGTACAGCCCCTGAGTGCAGGCCTCGACCAAGCGCCCCGCGACGTACGCGGCGGTGGCGAAGTCGGTGGGGCCGCCCTCGGCCGGCCGGAGGGCCGAGATCGCGATCGCGGGCAGGCCGAGCATGCTCGCCTCGATCGCCGCGCCCACCGTTCCCGAGTGGCTGATGTCCTCGCCGAGGTTGGGGCCGTCGTTGATCCCCGAGATCACGAGATCGAACGGGTGCTCGGCGAGCGCATAGAGCGCCAGGCAGACGCAGTCGGCCGGGTAGCCGCTGCAGCGGTAGGCCCGCACCCCCTCGGGCGCCTCGACCCGCGCGGCGCGGAGCGGCCCGTCGAGGGTGATCGCCAGCGAGCAGGCGCTGCGCTGGCCGTCGGGAGCCACCACCAGCAGCTCGGCTCGCGGGGCGAGCGCCTCCACCAGGGCCCGCAGGCCCGGCGCCTCGATCCCGTCGTCGTTGGAGAGCAAGATCCGCATCGGCAGTCCTCCCTCGCCGGAACGCTACCCCGCCGACGGGCGGAAGTCGAGCAGCTTGAGCTGCAGCTCGACGATCCCTTGCCACATGCGCGTCTCGAACGAATAGAGCACGTCGACGGCCATCCCGGAGGTCAGCTCGCGGATCCGCTCGCCCTGCCGCCACAGGACGGCCGGTACCTCGCGGCCGTCGGCGAGGAGCGAGAGGCGCAGGTGCTCGCCCTCGCCGCCGAAGGCGCTGACGTACTCGACCGGCAGGCCGCGGGAGAGGAAGACCGGCTCCGGGTTGCCGGCGCCGAAGGGACTGAGCCGCTCCAGCTCGTTCGCGAGGTGTATCCGCACCTGGCCCGGCCGCAGCTCGAGGTCGTACCGGCGCACGGGCGCGAGGTCGCGCAGCTCGGGGCGGGAGCGCGCCCGGTCGTTCAGCCGTCGCCGCAGCTCGCCGATCCGGTCGGTGGCGAGCGTGAGGCCGGCCGCCATCGCGTGGCCGCCGTGCGACTGCATGAGGTCGGCGGCCTCGTCGAGCGCGTCGGCCAGGTGGTAGCCCTCGATCGAGCGGCCGGAGCCCACCGCGAGACCCGTCTCCTCGGGACAGAGGATGATCGTCGGTCGCCCGAGCCGCTCCCGCACCCTGCCGGCGACCAGCCCGGCCACCCCCCGGTGCCACCCCGGCGCGCCGAGCACCAGAACGGGGTCGTCGCGGTAGAGGTCCGCGTGGGCCGCGATGTGGCGCAGCGCCTCCTCCTCCATCGCGCGCTCGAGCGCCTGCCGCTCCCGGTTCTTGCCCTCCAGCTCGGCCGCGATCCGCTCGGCCTCGTCGCGATCGGAGGTGAGCAGCAGGCGCAGCGAGGAGTCGGCGTGGTCGAGCCGGCCGGCGGCGTTGAGGCGCGGCGCCAGCCGGTAGCCGACGTCGCTCGCCGTCAGGGCCCGGTCGGTCAGCCTGCAGGCGCGGATCAGCGCGCGTAGGCCGACCTTCTCGGTCGCCCGGAGGCAGCGCAAGCCCTGGGTGGCGAGGACGCGATTCTCGCCGTGCAGCTCGACCACGTCGGCGATCGTGCCGAGGGCGGCGAGGTCGAGGTAGTGGCTCTGGAAGCGGTAGACGGCGATGCCCAGCGCCTCCGTGAGTGCCTCGAGCAGCTTGAACGCGACGCCTGCGCCCGCGAGGTTGCGGAAGGGGTAGCCGGCGTCTTCGCGCTTGGGGTTCAGCACCGCCACGGCCGGCGGCAGCTCGGGGCCGGGCTCGTGGTGGTCGGTGACGAGCAGGTCGATGCCGGCCTCCCGCAGGGCCCGGGCCTCCTCGAGGGCCCGCGTGCCGCAGTCACAGGTGACCACGAGCGTGGCGCCGTGCCTCCGGGCCAGCTCGACAACCTCGGACGAGACGCCGTAGCCCTCGGAGAAGCGATCCGGGATGTGGACCCGCGCCCGCGCTCCGAGCTTGCCGAGACAGCGGACCAGCATCGCCGCTCCCGAGAGACCGTCGACGTCGTAGTCGCCGTGGACGAGCACGGTCTCCTTCTCGCGGACGGCACGGGTGAGCCGCTCGACCGCGCGGTCCATGTCGGCCAGGAGAGCGGGTGGGTGGAGCCGGGCGAGGCTGGGGTCGAGGAAGGCCTCCGCGTCCTCGGGCTCGGTGATGCCCCGGCCCGCGAGCAGCAGCGCGAGTACGGGCTCGACGCCGTGCTCGGTCAGTCCCCCGGCGCTGGGGGGGGACGCGCAACACGGCATCCAGATCGGCCTCGGCCGCAGAATCGCCGCCGACACGGCTGCACGCTCCCTTCAGGACCACTCTATTGATCCCGAAGCCCGCTCTCCTGTCGAGGGCCCCGGGGCGGCCCTTGCCCGCGCGGGGGCCAAGTGGGAAGATAGTCGGGCCCCGTCGAGGGCGCCAATGCGGGCGGTGGGGGACGGCCAACGAGCGGGATGTGGTGAGACCATGGCCTGGATCACAGCCGAAGACGCCATCGCGGCCGTTGCCCGTGGCGAGATCGTGCTCGTGACCGACGACGAGAACCGCGAGAACGAGGGCGACTTCATCATGGCCGCCCAGAAGGCGACTCCCGAGACGATCAACACCATGACCCGGTGGGGACGCGGGATCATCTGCGCGCCGGTCTCGCGCAGCGTCGCGCGTCGGCTCGATCTACCGCAGATGGTGCAGCACAACACCGAGATCAACCGCACCGCGTTCACCGTCTCGGTCGACGCCAGCCGGGGCATCACGACCGGCGCCTCGGCCTGGGACCGCGCGGTCACGATCAACATCATCGGCAACCCCGACTCGCGCCCCGACGACCTCCGCCGGCCCGGCCACGTCTTCCCGCTCCAGGCGGTCGAGGGCGGCGTGCTCAAGCGCGCGGGCCACACCGAAGCCGCGGTCGACCTCGCGCGGCTCGCCGGGCTCGAGCCGGCCGCCGTGCTGTGCGAGGTCATGTCCGAGGACGGTCGGATGGCCAGCCTGCCCGAGCTGGAGCAGCTCTCCGATCAGCTCGGGATCGGCCTCACGAGCACCAAGGACCTGATCGCCTTCCGCCACAAGACCGAGAAGCTGGTCCGGCGCTGCGAGTCGGCCCGGCTTCCCACCCGCCACGGCGAGTTCCAGATCTACGGCTACGAGACCACGGTCGAGACCTCGCCCTACATCGCGATGGTGCTGGGCGACGTGGCGACCGACGAGCCGGTGCTGGTCCGGGTCCACTCGGCCTGCATCACCAGCGAGGTCTTCGGCAGCCTCCGTTGCGACTGCGCCGCCCAGCTCGATCGCGCGATGGAGCTGATCCAGCGGGAGGGCCGAGGGGTCATCGTCTACATCCAGGGCCACGAGGGCCGGGGGATCGGCTTGCACGCCAAGATCGCGGCCTACCGGCTCCAGGACGAGGGCGCGGACACGGTCGAGGCCAACCTCCAGCTCGGGATGCCGGCCGACATCCGCGACTACGGCCTCGGCGCGCAGGTCCTCGCCGATCTCGGCGTCCGTCGGATGCGGCTGCTCACCAACAACCCCCGCAAGCTCGTGGCGCTCGAGGGCTACGGGCTGGAGGTCGTCGAGCGCGTTCCCATCGAGATCCCCCCGACGCCTGAGAACGAGTTCTACCTCCGCACCAAGCGCGAGAAGCTCGGCCATGAGCTGCATCTCGAGCAGACGGGTGAGCAGGGCTAGCGCGGCGCACTCCGGTCGGAGGGAGCAGACGTGAAGGTTCGCATCGGGACCACCAAGGAAGCCATCTCGGCCCATGCCGCGGCCGAGGCGGCGCACGGATTGCGCGAGGCAATCGCGCGCCAGGGGTCGGCGCGCCTGATCCTCGCCACGGGCGCGAGCCAGTTCTCGCTGCTCGCGTCTCTGGTGGCCGCCCCCGGGGTCGATTGGTCGGCCGTGACCATGTTCCACCTCGACGAGTACGTCGGGATGAGCGTCGACCACCCCGCCAGCTTCCGCCGCTACCTGAGCGAGCGGTTCGTGAGCCGGGTCCCCTCGCTGGCGGCGACCTGCTTCGTCGAGGGCGACGCCGCCGACATCGAGGCCGAGTGCGACCGCCTGGCCGCGTGCATCGGCCAGGCGCCCGTCGACGTCGCCTGCATCGGGATCGGCGAGAACGGCCACATCGCCTTCAACGACCCGCCGGCCGACTTCGCGACCGAGCGCCCCTTCATCGTGGTCGACCTCGACGAGGCCTGCCGCCGCCAGCAGCTCGGCGAGGGCTGGTTCGCGACCCTCGACGACGTCCCCCGGCGGGCCGTTTCGATGAGCATCCGGCAGATCCTCAAGAGCCGGCGGATCGTCTGCACGGTGCCGGACGAGCGCAAGGCCGAGGCCGTCCGCGGCGCGCTCGAGGGCGAGATCTCGAACCGGCTCCCCGCGTCCGTGCTGCGGACCCATCAGGCCTGCACGCTGTACCTCGACGAGCCCGCGGCCGCACTGCTCGCGCCCGCCACCCTCGGCCAAGCGGAGCGACTGACGGAGCAGGCGCCATGAGCAGCGCGCGCCCCCGCGGGATCGCCCGGTCGCCGAGAGCGGCTCGGTGACCGCCGATGCCTGTTCCCGACCACCATCTCCTGCGTGTCTCCAAACCCGCCCGGTACATCGGGGGGGAGCGCGGTTCGATCACGAAGGACCCCGCCTCCGCCGCGCTGCGCTTCGGTCTGTGCTTCCCCGACGTGTACGAGATCGCGATGAGCCACCTCGGCTCGCAGATCCTCTATACGGCCCTGAACGCGCGGCCGGAGATCGCGTGTGAGCGGATCCACGCGCCGTGGCCCGACTACGCGGCCCTCCTCGCGGAGTTCGGCCAGCCGCTCCACTCGCTCGAGACCCTCTCGCCCGTCGGAGCCTTCGACATCCTGGGCTTCTCGCTGCAGACCGAGACCTGCTACCCGACCGTCCTGTGGATGCTCGAGCTGGCCGGCGTTCCGCCGCGGAGCGCCGACCGCACCGACGAGCATCCGCTCATCCTCGCCGGAGGGCCCTGCGCGACCAACCCGGAGCCGATGGCCGCGTTTCTCGACGCCGTGGCCCTGGGCGACGGCGAGGAGCTGGCCGTCGCGCTTTGTGAGAGCTGGCTCGTGACCAAGGGCCGGCCCCGCCCGGAGCGGCTTCGGGCGCTCGCCGACCTCGAGGGCGTCTACGTCCCGAGCCTCTACCGCGAGCGGCACGGCGCGGGAGGGTTCGACGGGCTCAAGCCGAGCGAGGAGGGCGTCCCCGAGCGCGTCCGGCGCGCCGTCGTCCGCGACCTCGATGCGGCGGCCTTCCCGCGCGAGGCGATCGTACCGCACATCGAGGCGGTCCACGACCGCGTCGCGCTGGAGATCGCGCGCGGCTGCACCCAGGGCTGCCGGTTCTGCCATGCCGGGATGATCGACCGCCCGGTGCGGCGGCGCTCGCCCGAGGTCCTCGCGGAGCAGGCGCGCACGCTGCTGGCCTCCTCGGGTCACGAGGAGATCTCGCTGCTGAGCCTCAGCGCGGCCGACTACCCGGGTGTGGCCGACCTGTGCCGGATGCTCCTCGCCGAGCACGGCGGGCGGGGCGTGAACCTCTCGCTCCCCTCGACCCGCGTCGACGCGCTCAACGTCGCCCTGGCCGAGGCGATCGCGCAGGTCCGCCGCTCGAGCATCACGCTCGCGCCCGAGGCCGGCTCGCAGCGGCTGCGCGACGTGATCAACAAGCGGGTCACCGAGCAGCAGATCCTCGAGGCGGCCGAGGCCGCCTACTCCGCCCGGTTCGACCTGCTCAAGCTCTACTTCATGCTCGGCCTTCCGACCGAGACCGACGAGGACGCCCTCGCGCTGGCCGACCTCGTCCGCCGGATCGCCGGCCTCGCGAAGGGCAAGGGGATCAAGCGGGGCGAGGTGGTCACCGTCAGCCTCGCGGCCTTCGTTCCCAAGCCCCACACGCCGTTCCAGTGGGAGGCCCAAGCCTCGGTCGAGACCCTCGAGCATCGCCGGCGGCTGATCGCGGAGGAGCTGCGGCGCGAGCGCCGAGTGACGCTCCACTGGCACGAGCCGACGATGGCCCGCATCGAGTGCGCCCTCGCTCGCGGCGGCCGGGCGTGGGCCGAGGTCGTCGAGGCCGTCTATCGCTTGGGCGCCCGCCTCGAGGGCTGGCGCGAGTGGGCCGATCCCCTCCGCTGGCAGCAGGCCTGCGACGAGGCCGGGCTCTCGCTCGACGAGGCCTGCGACGCTCTCGACCCGGAGCGCCCGCTGCCATGGGACCACCTCGACACCGGCCCCTCGCGCGCGTTCCTCCGCGCCGAGGCCGACCGCGCGCGCCGCGGCGAGGTACTGCCCGATTGCGAGGGGGGGGTGTGCCATGGCTGCGGGATGCGCTGCCGCCCGATGGGTTGAGGTGACCTACCGCAAGGAGGGTCCCGCCCGCTTCCTCGCCCACCTCGACGTGCTGCGCGCCTTCGAGCGCGCCGTGCGTCGAGCCGGCCTCCCGATCCTGCTCACCGAGGGCTTCAACCCCCGGCCCAAGCTCGTCTTCGCGGCGCCGCTGGGCGTTGGCGCGACCGGGGCGGCGGAGATCGTCGCCCTGCAGCTTCGCCTGGGGCCGACCGACGACGAGGTGCTCGCCGCGCTCGCGGCCGGCGCCGCGGCCGGGCTCTCGCCCGTGGCCGTTGCCCCGCTCGCCGGCCCCAAGGCGCCGGCCTATCACTTGATCCCGTGGGCCGAGTGGGAGGTCCGGCTCGCGCCCCCCGTCCCCTCACAGGAGGAACTGGCCTGGCGCTGCCGCAAGCTGCTCGCGCGCGACCGCGTCGCCGTCGAACGCACGAC